>NZ_JAHXBG010000001.1:600000-890614 GCF_020103725.1 Hyalangium gracile
AGCCACGGGCCTTCTCGTGCGACGACGAGACCCAGCGCAACTTCCGCATCGCGGGCCTGGAGGGCGAGCTGGCCATCACGCTCTGGGACTGCAAGTCGATGGACTACATCGACGCGAAGAAGCAGGTGCTGGGCTCGGCGGTGTTCTCGGAGCTGGACTTCGGCAACGGGCACCACGGCCTGTCCTTCTTCAACCAGCCGCAGATGGAGCACGTGATGCGCGAGGGGCTCAAGCGCTTCCCGCACGTGGAGCTGCGGCTGGGCCACGAGGTGGAGTCGCTCACCCAGGACGCGGAGGGCGTCACGCTGCAGGTGAAGGATCGGCGCACCGGCCGCTCGCGCGAGCTGCGCGCCCGCTACGTGCTGGGCGCGGACGGCTCGCACAGCACCATCCGGCGGCTGATGGGCAGCACCCTGGCCGGCACCTCCTACGAGGAGCCGTGGATCGCCATCTCCGGCACCACGCCCACCGCGGAGCCGGACTTCACCTACTACGTGTGTGATCCGGCGCGGCCCGGCTTCGTCACGCGCGGCCCGTTCAACGAGATCCGCATGGATCTGCTGCTGCACGAGAACGAGCGCACGGAGGTGATGGAGTCTCCGGAGCTGGTGAACAAGCTGATGTCGCCCTTCGTGGACCCGAAGCTGATGAAGCTGCAGCGCGCCTCGGTGTTCACCTTCCAGGCGAAGGTGGCCACGCGGTGGCGGGAAGGGCGCGTCTTCATCCTCGGGGACGCCGCGCACGTGATGCCGCCCTTCATGGGACAGGGCCTGTGCTCGGGCATCCGGGATGCGCTCAACCTGACGTGGAAGCTGGCCCTGGTGGTGCGCGGCGCCGCGGGAGACTCGCTGCTGGACACCTACGAGGCGGAGCGGCGCCCCCACGCGACGAACATGATCAAGGCGACGATCATGATGGGCAAGGTGTTCCTGGCGCGCTCGAAGTTCATCGCGGCCGTGCGCAACTTCTTCCTGCGCTGGAGCTACAACAACCCGAAGACGCGCAGCTTCATCCGCGAGTTCAAGGCCCGGCCTCCCATCCGCCTGCCCAACGGCTTCATCTCCGGCGGCAAGTACAAGGAGGGCTCCGCCGAGGGCACCTACTTCCCCCAGCCCAGGGTGGGGCTGCCCGGGGGAGAGACGGTGCTGCTGGACACCGCGCTGGGCTGCCGCTTCGCGGTGCTGTGCCTGGCGAGCGTCACCGAGCCGGTGCTCGGCTCGGCCGAGGCGTTCGCCCGGGAGCTCAACGGCGTGCTGGTGCGCGTGCTGCCCGCCGACCGCGCGAGCGAGGCCCGGCCGGGGGACGTGGTGGACGTGGAGGGCAAGCTGGCCGCGTGGTTCGCCCGCTTCAAGTCGGACACGGCGGTGGTGCGGCCGGACCGCTACGTCTACGGCACCTCGAGCGGCTCTGGCATCGAGAAGCTCCGCGAGCAGGTGCGCCCCTTCATCCACCAGGCCTCCGCTCCGAGAGCCACCCAGGAACCGGCCCGGGCGCTGCGCATCTCGAACGCTTGAGCAGCAAAGACTTGGTAAGGCACTCTTTCCCGAGTCGCCGGGAAGGGGCATTTTCCTTCCCAGGAGCCGGTTCCTCAGGCAGGATGCGCCACCTTTTCAGAGGGCTTGCCCCTGGCGCTGGATGGCTGCCGGCACGGCTCTCCTTCGACGCAGCGAGGGCGTTGTGAACGACGCGACCTCTTTCAAATCGGATGTCGTCGACCGCATCTTCTTCGTCCGCTACCTGCGGCCACCCTCCAAGGAGGATGCCAAGGCGGTGTTGGAGCGCGTGGCGGTGGCTCACAAGCGACTGGCCCAGCCGCTCATCTACGTGGGCTCCATCGACTCGAAGTCGAAGGTGCCCAACTCCGAGGAGCGCAACAACCTCAACGAGCTGCTGCTGACGCTGCGCGAGTACTGCGAGGTGGTGCACCTCATCATCGAGGGCTCCGAGCTGCAGAACAGCCTCCAGCGCGTCATCATCTCCGGCATGCTCATCGTCACGCGCACCTACGACAACTACCTGTCGGTGCATAAGAGCGTGGACTCCACCGTGGAGGACCTCACCAAGCGTCTGAAGAAGGACGCGAGGCCGCTCATCCGGGTGGCGCGAGACCGGAGCGTGGTGCTCTAGCGAGCTCTAGCGAGGGCTACGGCTTCTTCTCGAAGCGGAGCGCCGCCGAGTTCATGCAGTAGCGCAGGCCGGTGGGCTCCGGGCCGTCCGGGAAGACGTGGCCCAGGTGTCCGCCGCAGCGCGAGCACACCACCTCCGTGCGCGTCATGAAGAAGCTGCTGTCCTCGTGCAGCGTCACCGCCGAGGGCGCGAGGGGCTGCCAGAAGCTGGGCCAGCCGGTGCCGGACTCGAACTTGGTGTCCGAGGCGAAGAGCGGCTGGCCGCACCCGGCGCAGTGGTAGGTGCCCGCCTCGTGGTTGTTCCAGTACTTGCCGGTGAAGGCGCGCTCGGTACCCTTCTCGCGCAGGATGCGGAACTGCTCGGAGGTGAGCTGCTTGCGCCACTCCTCCTCCGTCTTGACGACCTTCTCCGCCGGCTCCGGGGCGCTCGGCGCCTGAGCGGGGCTCTTGCGCGCATCCGAGGCCTCGGCTGCCTTCGGCGGGCTGGCGGGCTTGTCACCCGCTCCCGCGGCGATGGCTACGAGGGGAACCACCAGCAGGCCTGCCCACCACCACTTGCGTCGTCGGTCCATACCTTGGATACGCGCGGGCGGACGGGAAGTTACCGCCGGGCCCCCTGCCCTGCTCACCCTACTGGGGCTGGGGGATGCGGTCCTTGTTCTGGTGCGCCACCATCCAGCCCGGATACTCGGGGGGCAGGGCGGAGGCGGTGTTCAGCGCGGTGAGCTGCTCCGGGGTGAGCTTGAGCGAGGGCGTCTGGAGGTTGTCCTCGAGCTGCTCCTGCGTCTTCGCGCCGATGATGATCGTCGTCACGTGGGGCTGGTGCAGCAGCCAGGCCAGGGCCACGCGCGCCACCGAGACGTTGTGCGCCTTGGCGATGCCATCCATCACGTCGATGACGTCGTAGGCGCGCTCCTTGTCCACGGGCGGGAAGTCGAAGGAGGTGCGCCGGGAGCCCTCGGGGCCCTGGCCGTTGCGGCGGTACTTGCCGCTCAGGAAGCCGCCGGCCAGCGGGCTCCACACCATGAGGCCCACCTGCTGGTCCTTCATCAGCGGTACCAGCTCGCGCTCCAAGTCCCTGCCGGCGATGGAGTAGTAGGCCTGCAGGGACTCGAAGCGCGCCAGGTTGCGGTGCTCGCTGATGCCCAGCGCCTTCATGAGCTGCCAGGCCTGCAGGTTGGAGCAGCCCAGGTAGCGCACCTTGCCCTGGCGGACCAGGTCATCCAGCGCGCGCAGCGTCTCGTCCAGGGGCGTGACGATGTCCACGCCGTGGATCTGGTACAAGTCGATGTAGTCGGTGCCCAGGCGGCGCAGGCTGTTGTGCACCGAGTCCATGATGTGGCCGCGCGACAGGCCCACGTCGTTGATGCCCGGGCCGGTACGGCCGCGCACCTTGGTGGCCAGGACGACATCCTTGCGCCGCGCGCCCAGCGCCTTGCCGAGCAGCTGCTCGGAGACGCCGTTGGAGTAGACGTCCGCGGTGTCGAAGAAGTTGATGCCCGCGTCCAGGCTGCGGGCCACGAGCTTGTCGGCCTCGCTCTGGCCCTGCGTGCCGACCACCTTCCAGAAGCCCTCGCCGCCGAACGTCATCGCTCCGAAGCACAGCTCCGATACGTACAGGCCCGTGCGGCCCAGCATCCGATAGTTCATGTGTGTGTCGCCCCTCGTGGAAACGGAGGCGGGGAATTAACGCGCTCAGGGGTGGGCCGCAGCATTCCCAGGTCTCGGATAGTCTCGAAGTGTGAGTTTCGTGGGGTGGGACCTGAGCGATCCGTTCTCCCGGCGTCCACGCCCGGTGGACGTGGCGGTGGTGGATGCCCACGGCCGGGTGCGCTTCGACGAGCGGCGCTGGCCGCAGGTGGAGCGCGGTGGAGTGCTCGATGCGCAGGCGCTGGCCGCCGCGTTTCCAGTGGGCCCGGAAGATGTGGTGGTGGTGGATGGGCCTCAGGGGCTCGCGCGGCCGGGCGCCTCGGTGCGTGAGGCCGAGCGGGTGCTGAGGGCTCCCGGGCGGACACCGGACGTGCTGCCCGAGCCGGGACGGCCTTTCTGCGGCTTCGTTCGGGGCAGCGTGCTGCTCTTCGCGGCGCTGCGGAGGTTCGAGGCGCTGGAGCTGCTGGACGTGGACACGCCGCACGTGGGCGAAGCTCGGCTGTTCGAGGCGTTTCCCGGGGCCACCTGGCGCCGGCTGGCCGTGGAGAAGCTGGCGAAGAAGGACTCCCCCGCGGGACGGGCTCGGCGACGGGAGGTGCTCCAGGCGGCGGGGCTGCGCTTCCCGGTCGGCGAGCTGCCCACGCATGACCAGCTCGATGCGGCGCTGTGCGCGTGGCTCGGGTGGCTCACCCGCCACGAGACCGGGCGCGTGCATGCGGTGGGTGCGCCGCTGTGGGTGGACTCCGAAGGCTGGCTCCGGGAGGGGCGCATCCTGGATGCACGGCCTGCCTGAACCGACGGCTCTCCAGGGAGCCACCCCGGGTCCGGTTTCTGGCAACTGGTCTGCTTGTCATACCAGTTCGGCCGAAACTTCCGCCGGACGGGGGCTCTTGCGGCGGGGTCAGTCGGTGCGCTCGGGCAGGGGCAGGGCCGCGACGCGCTGGAGCTCGGCGCGCAGCCAGTCCCGGTAGGGGAAGATGCTCGTCATGGCCTCCCCCTGGCCCAGGTTGCGTGCGGAGATGCCCACGAGCGTGGTGCCCTCGAGGTTCTCTCGCAGGCACGGCCCTCCGCTGTCGCCGCGGTAGTGGTGGCCTCCGGGCTGCTCGATGCGGAGCCTCCCGCCTTCGGGGTCCGGTACCTCGGCGCTCTTGTTCCTGCTGGCGTGCCGCTCTCCGTCGTAGGCCCGAGCCAGCTCGTCATAGCCGGAGCCCACGAGGATGATGGTCTCGTGGAGCTGAACCTCCCGCTCCGTCAGGGGCAGGGGCCGGAACTTCTCGCCGAGGGGCTCGTCCAGGACGATGAGCGCCAGGTCCGCCGTGCTGGACACCACCTCTTCCTGGGCATCCAGGAGGACTCGGAGCTCCGGGTGGGGACGCACCGTGCCGGTGTGGGAGTTCCTGAATGAGGACAGATCGTTGCCCAGCGCCGAGCGCGGCTCGTAGACGGAGGTCGTGGCCCGGGCCGTCTTCGCGCAGCCGGAGCCATCGATGATGAACTGGACGCCGCCCGCCTCGGCCGGCACTCGCCGCTCCGGGCAGACGCAGTGGCCGGCGGTCAGCACGAGCCGGGGGCCGATGACGGCTCCACTGCACACGCCTGCCTGTTCCTCGCCCAGCTCCACGGTGACGAGGACGGAGGACAGGTAGCGGTTGGTCACGTCCACCTTGCCCGCCAGTGCGGTGAGGCGCGTGCCGTCGGGCATGTCCTGCAGGGTTCCCTCGGTGACGAGCCGCTCCCGTCGCTCTGGCTGCCGAGGCTTCACGGCCGCGGCCGGCGCGGGCCTCCTGGCCGGCGCGCGCTGCTGGCCCGAGTCACCGCTCAGGGTCAACGCGAGGACCAGCGAGGCCCGGACGAACTGGACGAACAGTGAGTCGGACTGCCCCGGCCGCCGCCACGAGGTCCGACCGTGGACAGCCCTCGCGCGTGGCTTCACGGAGGGGCGGGCTTGCCATGGAACACGGGACATGACCTGCAGAGTAGGGCAGGATGGATGTATCCCGCAACGTTGTCCCGAGGGGTGCCTGCTCGCATGCCCGGAGAAGCAGGAGCACCTTCCCCTGGAGGGAGCCGGTCAGGCATGAGGCATGCTCGGGATGGGGCGGAGGACCGAAGTCGGGTTCCGCAGAGAGGTGACCGATGGCGACATCCCTCGCGGCGAGTCCGGCCGCGCTGCCACCTGGAACCCAGGTGGGCCCCTGGCGGGTGGTGGCCTGGCGCGGTCATGGCAGGCACGGCGCCCTCTACCGCGCCGAGCATGCCGGGGGCGCTGCGTGGGCGCTGCAGCGGTCCCCGTCCTCGCGTCAGAGTGGCACTTCCGGCGCCAGACCACGGCCCGGTATGAGGCCCGTCCGGCCGACGACGTGTACGCGCTGGGAATCACGGCCTACCGGCTCGTGACGGGCAGATATCCGCCCGACACGAGGGAGCCGAAGGAGACGGTGGGGGCGGATGACACGCTCCAGCTGCCGGCGCTGGTGCTGCCCGAGGAGCTGGTGCACCTGAGCCCGGAGCTGGCCTCCTCCTTTGAACCACCGCGCCCGCCTGCCGCCGACCTGCCGTAGGGGCTGAAGTCAGCGCTTGGAGCGAGTCTTGGGCGCCTTGGTGCTCCGGACGCGCTTGACGGCCTTGCGGACCGTGGACTCGTTCTCGAAGAGCTCCTGCACGGACTCCGCCGTCGCCGCCTTGCGCAGCCAGACCTTGAGCTGTGCGAGATCCTTGCAGGCCAGGATCCGCTCGCGGGCGGCGGCATCCACCTCGAGACCCCGGGCGTCGAGCACCTCGAACAAGGCTGCCCGCTCACCTTCGTGGATACCTTCCTGACGCCCTTCCTGACGCCCTTCCTGACGCCCTTCCTCGCGCCCCTTCAGGAGTCCCTCCTGGAGGCCCTGGGCCACATACTTGCGCGCGAACTCGCTCTGGTACTGGTAGGTGCCACTTCCCATCAGCGCCTCCAAGGCTCTTCGGGCCGCCTCGCCCAGCGAGGACATAGCCAGGTCAACGTAAAGGCGGACCCGCTCGGCTTCAAGCCCCGCCACCGCCGCCATCACTGTTCTGGCGATGCTCGTTCCTACTTCTTCGCGGCCATGAGCCATGGCGGACAACACCGCCAGTTCCGGATCTTCGCGAGCCTCCTCTTCGTCCACGAGCACGGGGATGGCGTCCGGCCCGGCCACCAGCGGCTGGAGCACGAAGCCCGGATGCCCCAACTCGATGGGCTGGGCGCACCAACGGGCCATCGCCGCGTTCGGTGCCACCACCAGCAATGCCGTGGGACAGCCCACCCGCGACCGCAAGCTGGTCAGATACAGCGGCCACGTCTTGCGCTTGTCCTCGTCCCGCGACAGCTGCACCTCCACCACGATGGCGAAGACCGGCTTGCCGTCCAACAGCAGCACCACGAGGTCCGCCCGATACTGGGTGGGCACCACCTCGGTCAGCTCGGCGGACTCCACCCGCGCCTCGGAATAGGCAGGCAGCGGCAGTCCGAGCGCGTCACTCAGCAGCTCGGCCGCCAGCGTGGGGCGATTTCGGAAGAGGAGCAGCAGCCCCTCGTGCAGCATCGAAGTCATGACGCAGCACCCTACAGGGGGCGTCTGACCTGACAGGTCTCATGGCTTCCGCGCTACCGTTCAGGGTGAGGCGCGCACCGGGAGCTCGTGGTGTCCGTGGCCCGGGCCTCCGAACGTGCCAGGCCATGGCGCCTCCGCGGACCGCAACCCCGGAAGCGGGTAGCGCTGGAAGCGCGGGCGGCTGTAGGCGAACGGCGGATCGCACTCGCCGCACGTGCTCGCCCCGTCCATCATCACCAGGCTCTCTGGACCCAGCTCGAAGAGCTGCGGCAGCGAGCGCGGTGTGTAGGACAGCGCGCAGCGGAACGCCTCCGAACCATCCTTCGCTCGCACTCCCAGCAGCGTCGGCGTCGCTCCGTCCGCCACGAAGCCCAGCACCAGCGTCTCCACGCCCTCCGGCTTTCCCGGCAGCGTCTCCGCCAGCCGCAGTTCCTTCGACGCGAAGCTCTGCCCCTCTTCCAGGCGATAGGTCCACGCCGGCCTCAGCTCCGGCACCGAGAACCCGCTCAGCTCCGAGGAGACGAGAACGCCCCCACCCGGGTTCACCGTGGTGCCCTCGGGGCTCGGCACCAGCACCTCGCGCGTGGCCACCGCACGCCCCAGCTCCGGCAGCGCTCCCACCTCCATGCCGTCCTGCGCTCGCAGCGCCGCGTTGGAGCGCTCGGGCAGCAGCAGCCCGCGCACCATGCCCAGCTCTCCGCCACCGATGGGCAGTGTCCGCCGCCACCGCTCCACGCCATCCGACGAGTACGCCAGCACCAGCGTCGGCGCGCCCGGCTGCAGCGGCGCCCCCGTGTTCACCGTGGGCGAGAACGTCACGTAGAGATCCCCCGTCACATCCGACACCAGGCCGAACGGGTGAGGGTGGTTGCACTGCTCCAGCAGCGGATCCGTCAGGTGCGTGGCCGACACCAGCCCGCCCTTCGCGTCCAGCACCACCAGGAAGTAGATGCGGCACAGCGTGTTGCCTTCCTGGGCCACCGGGTACGCCTCGAAGAGCGCCGCCAGCCGGTCCGGCGCCATCACCGCCAGCCGCGCCATGAAGATGGTGTTGTTCGTCTGCTGAGCCAGGTCCGGCCGAGCCGTCGCCAGCGTGAAGCTCCACCGCGTCTGCCCCGTCGCCCGCTCCAGCAGCGACACCTGCCCCTGCTGCGGGTAGTCCATGCACAAAAGGCGCGCGTTCCACAGCATGCAGCGTCGAGCCGTGTCCCGAGCCACCAGCGGCGTGGAGCTCGTCGCGTCCAGCACGGGCCTCGCGAAGAAGCCCGTCAGCGTCACGTTCCCATCCGGCCAGATCATCATGTCGTGGAGATCCAGCGCCTGCTCCTGCGCGTCCATGCTCCAGTCGGGCCGCAGCACCGTGGGCGGCGGGCGCGCGCACACCGCGCCTGCGCACCGGCCCTCGCCCTGGCACGGCGTGGACGGCGCGCACACGAAGCCATCCGGCAAGTCCCTCACCACGCACGCCCCGTCCACGCACACGTCCGCCACGTCGCACCCCCGCTTCGCTCCGCAGAAGGTGCCGTCCTTCGCCTTCGCCAGCCCGCAGCCCGTCGCCGGATCGCACACGCCCACCTGGCACACGCCGTCTCCCGGGCACGGCGGCGCCGGCACCGTCTGACACCCGTCCAGCGGATTGCACACGTCCGTCGTGCAGGCATTGCCGTCGTTGCACACCCGCTCGCGGCCCTTGCACCGGCCCTCCTGGCAGGTGGCCTCCATCAGGCACGCGTTGCCCGGATCGCATGTCGTCCCATCCGGCAGCCGCGTCTCCACGCACTTCTCCGTCGCCACATCGAAGGTGTAGCCGTGGCACGCCAGCGGCGTGGGGCAGGTGGGGATGGCCAGGCCCTCGCCCGTCAGCGTCAGCGTCACCGTGCCGCCTCCCGCGGCCGTGCCCGTCAGCGTGGCCGAGTACGGGCCCGGCGCCGTGGGAGCGAACCGCACCCGCACCTCCGCCTCGGCCGCGCCTACCTCATCCGGCAGCCCCTCCAACGTGAAGGGCGCCTCCACCTGCGTCCAGCTCACCGTCAGCCGCGAGCGCCCCGCGTTGATCACCCGCACCGTCTGCTCGCGCGTCACACCCACGTAGGTTCCGGGGAACGTCACCTGCTGGGCCGACAACCGCAGCCGCCCCTGCGCTCCCACCAGCGGCGGATCATCATGGCAGCCCGCGCCGAGCACCACCGCCGCCAGCCCCACCAGCAGTGGAACCCACACCGTCCCAGTCGCTGTTTTCGAGCATCCCATCCGTGAACCTCGTGTGCAGGCGTATAGTCCCCGGAGCCGCCGCGCGCGAGGGGCAGGCGCACTTCTCCCTCGCACGCCTGTCGGCCAGCCACTCCTCGTCCCCCGAGGACTCGACATGGATCACGCTCTCTCCCCTGGACTCACCCTGTCCCTGCCCCGCTGGCTCCTCGCGCTCGCCATGGCCGGGCTCGTCCTGCTGCCGCCCTCCGCCCGCGCCGTGGACGCTCCCCGGCAGATGACCTTCCAGGGACGCCTGCTGCGCGCGGACAACTCGCCTGAGACGACGCCCCAGGATCTCCGCTTCGCCCTCTACGCCACGCCCACCGGCGGCTCACCCCTCTGGGAGGAGACCTTCCCCGCGACCGCCGTCACCAACGGGTACTACTCGGTGGTGCTCGGCACCTCGACCCCCCTGCCTGCGTCCGTCTTCAACGGCCAGGCGCTCTACCTGGGCGTGTCCGTCCTCGGCCAGTCCGAGCTCACCCCCCGCCTGGCCGTCGTCTCCACGCCCTATGCCCTGCTGGCCAACGACAGCAACCGCCTCGAGGGCCGCAACGCCGCCTCCTTCGCCGACTCCAACCACCCACACAACAACGCCACCACCACCACCAGCGGCTTCATGTCCTCCGCCGACAAGTCGAAGCTGAACGGCCTGCCCTCCACCATCGGCGCGGGGCTCAACAACACCAGCGGCACCCTCACCGTGGCCTTCGGCTCCAGCGGCACCGCCAACGCCGCCGCGCGCTCCGACCACACCCACCCCGCCCCCACCCTGGGGTGCATCCACCGGATGGCCAAGGGCAACATCGATACGAACAAGAACTCCACAGCCTGGTGTGCCACCAATGAGATTCTCACCGGCGGGGGTTGCTCGGATCTGAACGGCGCCACCATCGGCGCGGGCATCACCTTCGGCCCCACCGGCGTCACGTTCGTGGACGGCAGCACCCCCACCGGCGGCCAGGGCTACACCTGCCGCCTGCCCAACCCTCCCACCAACGCCTCCATCCCCACCGCCTACGCCATCTGCTGCCGTCTTCAGTGATCTGCCCTGCAGGGCGAGCCCGCGGGCTGTCGTTTCTTCAGCCTCCATCCGCATGGCCGCCGCCAAGCGCTCGCAATCACTAGGCCCTCACCGGGTACGCTTCTGGCATCGCCGCGGCGCATGGATCACGTCAACGCCACGGATTTCGCGGAAGTCGCCCCGAGGCCCCGAGCCTTCACCGTGCTCATCCCTCGGGCCCTGCAGCCCACCGTGAACTCTCTACCCACGGAGGTCCGCCAGCAGGTGCTGGCCGAGCTGTTCCGCGTGGCAGCGCTGACCACGCAGGAGCGCGCCGGGAACACGCACGGCTACACCTACGCCCTGCGCATGGAAGTGGCGGGCTGCGCCGTGAGTGTGGAGATGGATGATCCGCGCTCCCGGCTGATGCTCACGGGTCTGGTCTGGAAGCGACACTGAGTGGAGTGCGCCCTGGAGGCATTGGGATCCCTCTCATGCATCGCACCGCGGGTTACAGCGAGTCCTGGCAGCTCACACGCCTCATCGAGCAGCTCCGTGAGCGGCTCGGTGCCGAGACCGCGGTGAACGTGCTCCCAGGCCACCAGCTGGAGGAGGTCCTCTCGCGGCTCGTGGTGCGCAACCAGCGGCTGCGCGTGCTGCAGCGGCTGACGCGCACCGGCGGCACCAACGAGCACATCGAGGCCATGCGCAACGCCCTCGAGCAGCTCGATGCCCAGCTGCTCCAGGAGCTGCCGGAGCTGCTGGAGCGCCTGAGCGCCCGGCACTGAGGCCCGGCCCGCCGGACTTGTCGCGAACTGGTATGACAAGCATACCAGTGGGTGGTGCTCTGGCCCGACACGGGCCCCTCCACGGCAGGCGGTGGCTTCAGAACGCGCCGGGCTGGAGCTTGTGCGTGGGGCCCTGGGGCATCGCTCCGCCCACGCCTCCACCGATGCTGCCCGGCCCCTTGTTGCCGAGCGTTCCCGCGGATGGTGACAGCCCCTGCGTCTCACCTCGCAGCGGCCCCTCGCAGCGGCCCGCCCGGCAGCCCTCGAGCCCCTGGCACGGCTTGCCAGCACCGCACTCCTGCTGCACGCACGCCCCCTCCCGGCACACCTGGCCGGAGGGACATGACGTCACCGCCGAGCACGGATCCGTGGGCGCCAGGCACGTGCCGAAGCGACAGAGCTCGCCCGAGACGCAGTCCGCGTCCGCCGAGCACGGCAGCGCCAGGCACGCTCCCTCCCGGCACACCTGCTGCGCCGGGCAGCGCACCGCCGCGCAGCCCGAGGTGGGAATGCAGCGCCCCTCCGGGCCACAGCCCTCCCCCCGGTCGCAGTCATAGTCACCGGTGCACGACACGCTCCGGCACGCTCCGTCCGCGCGGCACACCGTGCCCTGGGAGCAGCGCACTCCGACACAGGTGTCGAAGACACAGGCGGAGTCCGCGCAGCGCTCCGTCGGGTAGCACGTCGTCGAGTCCTGCGTGCAGGCCACCCGCGCGCACGTTCCTCCGCGGCAGCGCTGGCCGTCCGGGCAGGTGACACCCAGGCAGGACACCTCCACGCAGGACTCGCGCTCGCAGACCTGGCCCGGGCCGCAGGCCGTGCCTCGACAGGTGGTGGCCAGGCACCGACCCTCCACGCATGTCTGCGAGGCGGGGCACACCACGCCCGCGCACAGGTCCGGTGGCACCAGCGGCTCCGTTTTCTCGCACGCCGCCAGCGCGAGCAGCGCCAGCAGGCCCAGGACTTTACGGGTGAGGCTCACGGCAGCCGCTCCGTGCGGTCCGCCGGGGGCAGCTTCAGCGCCGGCGGCTGGGAGAGGACTATGCCCGTCACCACGCCGGCGGCCACCGCCAGCCCGACGCCTCCCACCACGAACGGCCACACCGGCCGGGGCTGCTCCTCGAGGTGCTCCTCGCGCACGGGCTCCCGCGCCGCCACCACCGCGGGCGGTGGCTCCTGCGTGGCATCGAAGCGCAGCGGAGCCGAGGCACTCCCCTTCTCGAAGAGCGCCCCCTGCGCCGAGTCGAGCGCCAGCGCGTACACCTCCACCGCTCTCACGGCGGGGGCCTGGGCCACCACGGGCCCGGGGGCCTCCCCCTCCGTCACCTGGAAGGAGGCCTCGCCCGGCAGCCGGACGTAGACGGCCACCTTCGTCACCGACACCAGCGCATTCTCCAGCACCGCCTCCACCTGCCCGTCATCGCGGCGCTCCACCCGCAGGGCGGCCCGAGGCGTGCCCTTCATCCTCTTGCGCGCCGCGTCGAAGGGCTTGCGGATCTTCGGCCCCAGCGAGCGGCTCACCTCCGCTTCAGGATCGATCGCCAGCAGCTCCTCGAAGTAGCCCTGCGCCTTCTTCGACTGGCCCATGAAGGCGGTGGACAGCGCCAGGCCCTTCCACGCGCGCAGGCGTTCGTCCCGGGTGCCCGGCTCTCTCAGCGCGGCCTCGAAGTGCGCCGCGGCCGCGTCGAACTCCAGCGCCTCGAAGCTGCGCTCGGCCCGCACGAGCGCCCGCTCCGCGCCCGAGGGCGAGGCAGCACCGAGGCACAGCAGCAGGATCAGCGAGGCATGCACGGGGCGCGCACTCTACCCGCGGCCCGGCCCCGGCCGCGCCTCTTTCCGGATCAGAATCTGGCCCATCCCCTTGCGCCGTCCCGGACCCGTGCACACCCTTCCTCCCCAGGTCCTGACTTCCACGGCTATAGCTCATAGATGTAGGAGATCTAGTCGTAGTGATAGCAGGCGGCGCGGACTTGGGGATAAGTCAGCAAGCGCCCGCAATCCCTCGGGAAACTCCGGTTTCCAGCATGTGGATAAGTAGCGGGTTTTCCCCAGCGCCCCACAGAGCCCCAGGCCCGTGACGGTTTCTCCACAGGGGCCCGACTGTCACCCACAGGACTCCCACAGGAAAGCGGGCCTGCACCTCTCCGCCCGCTTCTCTCCTTGATTGCGAGTGACTGTCTCCTGGCGGGTCCGGGCTATCCTCCGGGCCCATGGGCGCACCGGGAAAAGGCGCGCCGGTCGGGCCGTCGGATGACTTCCATCGGGGCGAGCAGATCGGCAAGTACCAGGTCATCACTCAGCTCTCGGTGGGAGGCATGGCCGAGCTGTTCCTCGGCTTCACCGCGGGGCCGGGTGGGTTTCGCAAGTACGTGGCCCTCAAGCGCATCCTCCCGGATGTGCGCAGCAACGAGGCCTTCCGGCGCATGTTCCTGGACGAGGCGCGCATCACCGCCGCCTTCAACCACCCGAACATCGCCCAGGTGTACGAGCTGGGGCAGGAGGAGGAGGGGCTGTACCTGGCCATGGAGTTCATCGCCGGGCAGAACCTGGATCAGCTCACCAACGCGTACCGGCGCCGGCAGGAGCCGATTCCCCTCGGGCTGAGCCTGGCGTTGATGCGGGACGTGTGCCTGGCGCTGCACTACGCGCACACCTTCACGGACCCCTCGGGCCGGCCCAGCCCCATCGTCCACCGGGACGTCGCCCAGAAGAACATCATGGTGACGTACGACGGGGTGGTGAAGCTGCTGGACTTCGGCATCGCCAAGGCGCGCAACAGCCTGGAGCGCACGCGCGCCGGCATGGTGAAGGGCACCGCCGGGTACATGTCTCCGGAGCAGGTGCGCGGAGAGCCGCTCGATGGCCGGAGCGACGTGTTCGCCGTGGGCGTGGTGCTCTGGGAGCTCGTCACCGGCAGCCGGCTCTTCGCGGCGAAGACGGAGCGCGAGGAGATGGCCTCCATCCTCACCACGCCCGTGCCTGTGCCGGAGCACCCGACGACGCCGGTGTCCGAGGCGCTCGCGGCGGTCATCCTCCAGGCGCTCGAGCGTGATGTGAAGCGCCGCTTCCAGAGCGCCAAGGAGCTGGCGCGGGCGCTGGAGCAGGCCGCCGGCGGCCAGCTGTTCGACACGGATCAGCGCGCGGCGGTGATGCGCGAGCTGTTCGAGAAGAAGATGACGGCCACGCGCTCGCTGCTGGAGAGCGCGGATGCCGCGGTGGGGACCGACCCCGAGGCGGAGGGAGAGCCCGCGCCGGAGCCTCCGAGGAAGAAGGCGCCTCCGCCTCCGCCGCCTGCCCCCATTCGCAGCGG
Organism: Hyalangium gracile; assembly: GCF_020103725.1. Classification (NCBI taxonomy): domain Bacteria; kingdom Pseudomonadati; phylum Myxococcota; class Myxococcia; order Myxococcales; family Archangiaceae; genus Hyalangium; species Hyalangium gracile. Next base: position 614,697 of record NZ_JAHXBG010000001.1, read on the forward strand.
GCGCACCGAAGTCTATGTGGACAAGTCCGCGCCCGCGACGGAGGAGAAGGCCTCCAACGTGAAGGTGGACTCGGGGCTCAACGAGGAGGTCCGCATCCCGGACACCCGGGTGGCGCCGGCGACCACGCAGGACGCGGCCTCGGGCGGCGGCAGGACGCTCAACACGGTGCTGTGGGTCGCGGTGTTGATGAGCGTGGTGCTGGGCGGTGGCTACCTGGTGCTGACGCTGACGCGCTCCTTGAATGAGGACCTGCCGCCCCAGCCAGCCCTGCAGACGTACGCGGACCCGAGGCTCAGGACGTTCCCCGAGCCCGGGCAGCCCGTGCCCCCTTCCGCCGCGGGTGACGCGGGGGCGGCGGCGGGCACCACCGCGGTGGTGGAGGCCAAGGGGCCAGAGGCCAAGGGAGCGCAGGAGGAGAAGTCACCGCCGTCGGGGGGCGAGGACAAGCCCTCGAAGTCCCGGCGGACGCCGGAGGGGAAGATGACGCTCATCATCAACCCGGAGGCCCAGGTGTTCCTCGGCAAGCGCTCGCTGGGGAAGACGCCGCTGTTCAACGCGCCGGTGCCGGTGGGGCGCAACCGGCTGCGCATCGTAGGCCCGGACAAGAAGCAACGCTGGCTGCCCGTCGTCATCGAAGAGGGGAAGACGACGATGCACCGGTTCGATCTCGACAACATTCCCGAGGCTCCCTGAGATGGCTTCCCTGACTCTTGGTTTCCTGATGGACCCGCTCGAGCACGTGCGAGTGGACCATGACTCCACGTTCGCGATGATGCTGGAGGCGCAGCGGCGCGGGCACACCGTGCGCTACTTCGAGCAGGGCTGGCTGCGCTTCGGAGGCACCTGCGCCGAGGCCCGCATGCGCACCGTCACCGTGCGTCGCGAGGTGGGGCGGCACATGGAGGTGCTGGAGGAGTCGGTGCGGCCGATCTCCAGCCTGGATGTGCTCTTCATGCGCAAGGATCCGCCGGTGGACGTGGACTTCCTGCATGCCACGCAGCTGGTGGAGCTGTGCGCGGGCCGGCAGCCGGTCTACATCAACAGCCCGCAGGGCATCCGCGATGCGAACGAGAAGCTGTTCGCGCTGAACTTCCCGGAGCTGATGCCGGAGACGTGCGTCTCGCGGGAGAAGGCGGTGCTGACGGACTTCATCCAGCGGCACCCGGCCGGCACCATCCTCAAGCCCGTCGACGGCTTCGGGGGCAAGGGCATCGTGTTCGTGGGGCAGGGAGACCGGAACACGCGCTCCATGCTGGAGCTGCTCACGGACCAGGGGCGCGAGGCCATCATCGCCCAGGCGTACGTGCCGCAGAGCCGGCAGGGTGACAAGCGCATCATCCTGGTGGACGGCGAGCCGCTGGGCGCGGTGCTGCGCGTGCCTTCGGAGGATGACCACCGGGGCAACATGGCCGCGGGCGGCAAGCCCGTGAAGACGACACTGACGGCGCGGGAGAAGGAGATCTGCGCCCGGCTGAAGCCGGCATTGCTCGAGCGGGGGTTGCTGCTGGTGGGCATCGACGTGCTCGGCGACTACCTCACCGAGGTGAACGTGACGAGCCCCACGGGCCTGGTGGAGATCGACGCGCTGGACGGAATCTCCGTGGAGGCCAGCGTCATCGGCATGGCGGAGCGCCTGGCTTCGAAGCGTCGGTGAGCAGGGCGCGAACATCCCTTGACCGAGGGTGCCCATGAACCTGCGTGGCTGGATCGTCCTCGGATGCCTGCTGCTCGTGGGGACGGGGTGTCCCCATGGCTGGATGAAGGGCGGCACGAGCGATCGAGCCATGCACGAGGACACGAGGGAGCTGGTGTCCGGTGCCTCGGAGGACGAGGAGGAGAAGAACCCCTGCGCGGAGAACGAGGTAGCCACCTGGAAGTGTGACCCGCTTCCGTGCCGATGGGTCTGCGAGAAGCGTGAGGACTGTGAGGCTCCACTGGGCTGTCTCCCCTTGAGCTCTCGAGGCCCCAACTTCTGTGTCGCCAGCGAGTGCGAGACAGACCGTGAATGCGCCGAAGGCCTGGCGTGTCGGGTACTGGAGACGCTGGGGGAGGGCCCTCGCGTCCGCTTCTGTGTCCCCGAGGGCCGGAGGAAGGAAGGTGGCCCCTGCCTGAGAGGAGCCAGCATTCACAAGGTGGGTTATCCCAGAGTCGAGGAGGGACGACTGCGTCTCGAGATGGAGTGTGTCCAGCCATGTGGCGAAGGCAAACCGTCCTGCCCTGAAGGTTCGCACTGCCTTCGAGGGAGATGCCGCCAGCCATGACCGAGACGGTCGACTCCATCGGCACGGCTGGTGTGCAGGTGCTGCAGCGCCGGGAGGGCTACCGCTTCACCCTGGACGCCGTGCTCCTGGCCGCCTTCGCCGCCTCGGAAGGGGCACACGAGGGAGCTGTGCTGGAGCTCGGCGCGGGCAGCGGCGTGGTGTCCTTCCTGCTCGCGCGCCAGTTCGGCCGCGCTCCCGTGGACGCCCTGGAGCTTCAGCCCACCGTGCACGAGCGCCTCGTCCGAGGCGTGGCGCTCAACCGCCTCGAAGGCCAGGTCCGTCCCCTCCTCGGAGATCTCCGCGAGGCCCGGAAGCTGCTCCCGGCCGGGGCCTACACCCTCGTCGTCTCGAATCCCCCCTTCCGGCCTCGGAGCGCCGGCGTGCGCAGTCCGGACGAGGAGCGCGCCCTCTCCAAGCAGGAGCTGGCATGCGATGCGGTGGCCGTCATCGCAGCCTCCCGCCACGCCCTGGCCCCCGGGGGCGGTGTGAGCCTGGTGTACCCCGCCGCTCGCCTGGCCGAGGTGCTCGGGCTGCTCACTGGCGCCAGGCTCTTCCCTCGAGCCCTCCGGTTGATCCACGCCCGGGCAGCCTCCCCCGCCACGCGCTTCCTCGTCCATGCCCTGAGGGACACCGATCGCGGACTGGCCGTGCGCCCTCCCCTCCTTGTTCATGGCCAGGGCCCCGGCGGTTATGCTCCCGAGGTCGCCGCGCTGATGGATCCACCCCGAGTCAATCGCGATACCCCTCCAGGGTGTTGAGAGACCCATCCCAGCCCATCCCTACCGCGGTACAGGGTGTCTGGTTTCAGCCCTACCGTGCCGTTACAATTTTACGACGTCCTGCGAGGAGGAGTGATGAAGTCCCAACCCGAACAGGTGTCGTCCGAAAAGGGTGAGCCGAACGGGGAGCTGGTAGGGGTCTCCGCGCTGGAGCTCGTCGAGGCGTTGGAGGAAGCGTTCCTCGCGGTGGATGGGGCGCTGAACATCCAGGCCGTGAACTCGGCGACGGAGCGGCTGCTCGGGCTGACGCGCGCCGAGCTGGTGGGCAGCACGCTGCACTCGGTGCTGAGCGGACAGGCCATCTCTCCCGCGGTGCTCGAGGGCTGTGAGCGCGCGCTCCTCGAGCGGGAGCCCCTGCGGCTCATCGGCCACCGCGCGTCGGCGGACCAGTGGCTGGAGATTCGCCTCCGTCCCCACGGCGAGCAGGTGTGGCTCTTCCTGAGGGATGTCACCCCGGAGCACAGGACGACGGAGCGGCTCCGGGACTTCGAGCAGCAGCAGGCCGTGCTCCGCTACGTGCTGGCCAACGTCCCCCACGCCATCTTCTGGAAGGACCGCAACGGGCACTTCCTGGGCGGCAACCAGAACTTCCTGAGCGACGTCGGCGTGGACTCGCTGGAGAACCTCATCGGCAAGACGGACTACGAGCTGGCCTGCACCCGCGAGGAGGCCGACGCCTTCTCCCGGGCCGATCGCCAGGTCATGGAGAGCGGCACGCCGATCCTCAACCTCGAGGAGCCCATCCGCCACGCCTCGGGCGAGCAGCACACGCTGCTGACCAGCAAGGTGCCGCTCCGGGATGAGGCGGGCCACGTCATCGGCATGGTGGGCATCTACGCGGACATCACCGATCGCAAGCGGATGGAGGTGGAGCTGCAGAAGGCCAAGGAGGCCGCCGAGGCCGCCGCCGGCGCCAAGAGCGAGTTCCTCACGGTGATGAGCCACGAGCTGCGCACCCCGCTCACCTTGATTCTCGGCCCGCTGGGGGTGCTGCTCTCCTCGAACTCCAGCGAGCTGTCCGAGCGCGTCCGCGTCGACCTGCAGCGCATCCACCGCAACGCCGAGCGCCTCTTCCGGCTCGTGGACGACATCCTGGACCATCAGAAGATGGAGGCCGGCCGGATGAAGGTGGACTGGGAGCCCATGGAGGTGGGTCCGGTCACCTCCCACATCGTGGAGGATGCCCGCTCGGCGGGGACCTCCCGCGGCATCGATGTGCGCTTCGAGGCCGACCTGAACCTGGGCCTCGCCTCGCTGGACCGGCGCAAGTACGAGAAGATCGTCCTCAACCTGCTGGGCAACGCGCTCAAGTTCACGCCGGAGGGCGGCTCCGTCACGGTGGCCCTGCGAGCCGTGAACGCGTGGCTGGAGCTCTCGGTGACGGACACCGGGCCCGGCATTCCCCTGGCCAAGCAGGGGCTGCTCTTCCAGCGCTTCCAGCAGCTCGATGGCTCCGGCACCCGGAAGTACGAGGGGACGGGCATCGGGCTGGCGCTCGTGAAGGAGTTCGCCGAGCTGATGGGCGGCCAGGTGTCCGTGGAGAGCGAGGAGGGAGCCGGCGCGCGCTTCATCGTCCGCCTGCCGAGGAGCGCCGATCCGCTCGTGCAGCGCAGCCCGGAGAGCAAGGCCGCGGCACGCTCGGGGCACGGCTACCGGGCGCACCTGACGCCCGCGCCCATCCCCCTGCGTGCGGCGGCTCGGAAGCTCGCGGGCCCGGCGCCACGGGTGCTCATCGCCGAGGACAATGCCGACATGCGCGGCTACCTGGCCGACCTGCTCGCCGACGAGTACGAGATGGAGCTGGCGGAGAACGGCAGGCAGGCGTGGGAGGCCGTGCAGCGGCAGCGGCCGCACGTCATCGTCTCGGACGTGATGATGCCCGAGATGGACGGCACCGAGCTGGTGTCCCGGCTCAAGGCGAGCCCCCAGTACCGCGACATCCCCGTCCTCCTGCTGACGGCGAAGGCCAGCCGCGAGGAGGTGGTCGGCGGCCTGGAGGCCGGAGCGGACGACTACCTGGGCAAGCCCTTCGGCCCCGCGGAGCTCAAGGCCCGGGTGCGCGCGGCCGTGCGGCTGCACGACGTCTACCTGCAGCTGGATGCGCGCAACCAGCAGCTGGAGACCGCGCTCCAGCAGCTGCGAGAGACCCAGGAGCAGCTGGTGAGCAAGGCCAAGATGGCCGCCGTGGGCACCCTGGTGGCCGGGCTCGCCCACGAGCTCAACAACCCGATGGCCGCCATCCGCATGAGCATCGAGATGCTCTCCCGGTACTCGGTGGCTCCGGAGGCGCGGCGCGCGGCGCTCGAGGTCATCGACCGCCAGTCCCGGCGCTGCGCCAGCCTGCTCAAGGCGCTGATCGACTTCTCGAGCCGCCCGGCCGAGATCCACCTGCCCTGCGAGGTGCGCTCGGTGGTGGAGCGCGTTATCGAAATGGCGCGGCCCGAGCTGTCCCAGCGCGGCGTGCACCTCGAGCAGCGGCTCGAGGGCGGGGAGCCGCCCTGGGTCCACGTGCACGCGGTGGAGATGGAGAGCGCCCTGCTCTGCGTGGTGAGGAACGCGGTGGAGGCCAGTCCGCCGGAGGCGACGGTGACGATCGAGGCCCGGCCCACGACGCGAGAGGGAGTGCAGGGGGTGGAGGTGCGCGTGAGCGACCGGGGGCCGGGGATTCCGGACGAGCTGCTGTCCCGCGTCGTCGAGCCGTTCTTCACCACGAAGCCGCCAGGAGAGGGCATCGGGTTGGGGCTCTCGCTGGCCCACCGCTTCATCGAGTCGCACGGAGGTGCCTTGAACATCGACAGTCAGCTGGGCCAGGGGACGACGGTGAGGATGTGGCTCCCCGCGGCTCCCGTGAGTCAGCCGTCCACGCTTCACGCCGCGGAGGTTCGAGCGCCATGAACACCATGGATTTCTGGGACGACGAGGCCCCGGTCCCGCTGAAGCATCACGAGCGCATCCTGCTGGTGGATGACGAGTTCGATGTGCGCGAGGGCCTGGCGAAGCTCCTTCGGATGGAGGGGTATGTCGTCACCACGGCGGAGAACGGCATGGTGGCGCTCGAGCGGGCGAAGACCCAGGAGTTCGATCTGGCGCTCACGGACCTGCGGATGCCGGGGCTGAGCGGCGTCGAGGTGCTCATCGGCCTGAAGAAGCTGCACCCGAAGCTGCCGGTGATCGTCGTCACGGGCTTCGCCTCGGATGCGACGCGGGCCAACTGCCTGCGCGAGGGCGCCTACGGCTTCGTCGCCAAGCCGTTCGACCTGGACCAGCTGCTGAGCTTCATCGAGAAGGCCATCGAGGTGGAGAAGCCCACCCACCCGCCTGGGCAGTGAGCGAACGGTCGACCTTTCCGAGTGGTTTCTATCGGGAGCAGGAGAGATTCGTAATATGGGCGCGCCATGCCCTCGTCCGTCCTCCTGCTGTTGATGCTCGCCGCCGCACCGGATGTCATCCCCTCGCGCGAGGCCTTCGAGCCGCCCGCCGGGTCCACCAAATCCACGACCGAGGCCGCGCCCGTCGTGAACCCGGCCACCATTGCCGCGGATGCGCAGTTCGCCAAGGGCGTCGAGGCCCTCAAGGCCCAGGATGCCGCCGCCGCCATCGCCGCGCTCTCCTTCTGCGTGGAGGCCGCCCCCAAGCGCGCGGACTGCCGCTGGGAGCTGGGCTGGGCGTACTCGCTCCAGAACAGGTGGGCCGAGGCGCTCGTGCAGTGGCAGGAGGTCCAGAAGCTGAAGCCGGACCAGCCGGACCTGGAGAATGCCCTGTCCCAGGCCCGCGCCCAGGCCGCGCTCCAGGAGAAGCTGGCGAAGCCTCCCGAGCCCACGAAGCGCCCGGCGCCGCCCGCGGAAGCCAAGGTGCGCATCCGCGCCGTGGGAGACGTGATGCTCGGCACCACCGTGCCCGAGGGCCACCTCCCCCCCGAGGGCCCTGACGGTGTCCTCGCCGGCGTGCGCTCGCTCCTGGAGGACGCGGACGTCACCTTCGTGAACCTCGAGGGCCCGCTGTGCGATGGCGGCACGACGAACAAGTGCCGCTCGCCCAAGGGCTGCTACGCGTTCCGCTCGCCCACCGCGTACGGCCAGGCGCTGAAGGACGCGGGCGTGGACGTGGCCTCCACGGCGAACAACCACTCGGGAGACTTCGGCGAGGAGTGCCGCCGCCAGACGGAGGGCACGCTGGACAGGCTCGGCATCACCTGGAGCGGACCGCCGGGCAGCGTGGCCACGGTGGAGCGCAACGGGCTGCGCATCGGCATGGTGGCGTTCCACACCTCCCCGGCCTGCAACCACCTCAACAACCTGCCGGTGGCCAAGGAGCTGGTGCGCTCGGTGGCCGCCAGCCATGACCTCGTCATCGTCTCCTTCCACGGCGGCGCCGAGGGCGCCAAGGCCCTGCACGTGCCGCACGGCAAGGAGAAGTTCATGGGCGAGGACCGCGGGGACCTGCGCGCCTTCACGCACGGCGTGGTGGACGCGGGCGCGCACCTCGTCCTGGGCCACGGCCCACACGTGGCCCGGGCCATGGAGTTCTACAAGGGTCGGCTCATCGCCTACTCGATGGGGAACTTCGCCACCTACGGGCGCTTCACCCTGACGGGGAACCAGGGGCTGGGCATGGTGCTCGAGGTGGAGCTGGACCGCGCGGGCCGCTTCCTCTCGGGCCGCATCCTCCCCACCCGCCAGGAAGGCGAGGGCATCCCCGTGCCGGATCCGCGCAACGCCGTCATCTCCCTGGTGCGCAAGCTGACGGCCGAGGACTTCCCCCAGACGGGCGCGCAGATTGCGGAGGACGGCGTGCTCTCTCCGCGCGGCAAGGCGGCGCTGTCCACCCAGAAGGACGCGCCGTAGCGCGCCTCCACTGTTGAGAGCAGAAACCTGAAGACAGGCTGCTTTCCCCGAGGGTCCTGATTCATTGGAGTCCCAAGAGTGGGAACGCAGCCCACCGAGCGCGGATCCGAGGTTTGGGTTACAAGAGAAGTCGCCGTGCCCGCACTCCGTCTCTCGCGCTTCTCCTCGCTCCGGGCCTTCGAGCATCCCGGCTACCTTCCGGTCTGGACCGGGGCGCTGGTGTCCAACGTCGGCACGTGGATGGAGACGGTGGCGCTCGGCGTGTACGTCACCCAGGTGACAGGCCAGGCCGAGTGGACGGGCGGTGTGGTGGCGCTCTCCTACGCGCCGAGCGTGGTGCTCTCTCCGCTGGGTGGAGCGCTGGCGGATCGCTTCGACCGGCGGGCCTACGTGGCCGTGGGCTCGCTGGGGCAGATGTTGCTCGCCGTGTTTCTCGCGGTGCTCGCCTTCACGGACACCCTCAGCGTGCCGCTGGTGGCCGTGGCCGCTTTCCTCAACGGCTGCATCAACATGCTCGCCGGGCCGGCGTTCTCCACGCTGCTCGCGGAGCTCGTCCCGCCGGAGGATCTCCACAGCGCGCTGAGCCTGAACTCCGCCCAGTTCAACATGGGGCGCATCATCGGCCCGTTGCTCGGCACGGTGGTGCTGGCCATCGGCGGCATCTCCTGGGCGCTGCTCATCAACGCGCTCTCCTTCATGGCGGTGCTGGCCGCGCTGTGGAGGCTGCGCACGCCGGTGCAGTCCAAGCCCTTCGTCCTCGAGGGCCTGCTGAAGTCCCTGTGGGATGACATCGGCCGGGGGATACAGGTGGCGCACGAGGACGCGGGCATCCGGCTGGTGCTGGCGAGCACGCTCATCGTCGGGCTGCTCGTGGCGCCCTTCATCGGCCTGGTGCCGGTGTTCGCCATCCAGGTGTTCGGCCTGGGAGCCTCGGCCGCGTCGCTGCTCGTCACCTGCCAGGGAGCGGGGGCGGTGGTGGCGGCGATTGGAGTGGGCGCGCTGATCGACGCCTTCGGGCGCAAGCGTGTGCTCGAGGGAGTGATGCTGTCCCTGGGGCCCATCGCCGCGCTGTACTGGCTGTCGCCGACGTTGGTGTTGGCGGCGGTGAGCATCTTCCTGCTGGGGGCCAGCTACCTCATCTGCCTGACGGGCATCCACACCGTCTGCCAGGTGCGTGCGCCCCGAGAATTGCGAGCGCGCCTGAGCAGCCTGTACGGCATGGTGCTCAACGGCGGGTATGCGCTGGGCGTGTGGCTGCAGGGCGCGCTGGCGGACCGGGTGGGGGTGCGCCTGGTGACCGTCACCGCCGCCGTGCTCTTCCTGGCGCTGGTGCTGTCCGTGAAGCTGCTGCGGCCGCGCAGCTTCGACGCCACGGAGGCGTGAGGCGCGGCAGCAACGCCGCCTTCCAGGCGAGCGAGCGGAGGTAGGCTTCTTCCCGGGAAGCTTGGTGGGGAGCACCGTCGCCCCGAGATTGAGCCTCGGAAAGCGCGGGCCTTCCGCGCCCGGAACGAGGAGACCCACCATGAGCAGCCGGAAGTACGACCCCCTCAAGGGCGGCAAGGAGGCCTCCCACAAGCCCCCGTTCGCCAAGGACCGTGTGGAGCGCGGACTGGAGGCCGATGACACCAAGCCCCTGTACGCCGACGAGTCCAGACACGACACCCGCGAGCAGAAGTTCGCCTTCGACAGCGACGGCCCGGTGGGCGGAGACGTGCCGGACATCCGCAGCCCCATCGACGAGGCGGACGAGCTCGAGCGCGAGCAGCGCGGCCGCGAGAAGGCCGAGGAAGATCAGAGTTAGGGCGCCGATCAGGTTGAGACGTAGCGCCGACGGTAGAGGGGGCAGGCAACAGGCAAGAGGGAGCGAGGTTTTCCAAGGGAGAGCCAGAGGGTCGCTGGCACTCGGGCAGGAGCACGGACGTACGCTGCAGGGGACACAGGTCGCGGGTCCCTCGTCACGGTGCGGGGCCCCCCGGCGGCTGCCGGGTCCTCCCGCCCCGGCCGTCCCGCTCGCCCAGGATGGGAACGAACGGGCCCAGTGCTCACAAGCCCAGGGGGCCAGGTGCCATCGGTCCACAGTCGTACCTGGGGCACCTGATGGCGCTGTCCCCGCTGCGCTACCCGCGCCCCGGGGGTGAACTCCTGAGCCGTGAGTCGTGGAAGAGCGGGACGCCGGGGCGGGCGGACCCGTCCCAACGGGGGGACCCGCCCCGCAGCGAGGGACCCGCGACCTGTGGCTCCCTTCTCCGTGGCTCCGTGTCTGCGGCCCTCGAGCGGAGCCTCCAGTCCCGCTGCACCACTCGCCGCATCCCTGTCGAAGCTGGAAGACGTGAGCTTCTGGTAATTCGGTGATCTGACTCACTCACTCTGAGGAAGTTCCTGCACCCCGGAGGGAGGCGCCCTGTCGGCGGACCGGCAGCGAACTGGTATGACAAGCAGACCCGTTCGCACAGGTTTCGCCGGCAAGGGGGGTGGACCGGACGCGGGGCGGCCTTGGGCCCTCTGCCTGTTTCAGGTTGTGCGGACTCTTGCAGAGGGCGTGAAAAGACTTCTTCGGACCCACTGAGCCGCCCGGGCAGCGAGCAGCCCTGAAAAGCAGAGCGCCGGAGCCCCCTGAGGAGCTCCGGCGCCTGGCACTGCCCCGGTGAGCAGGAGGCTACGGCTTCGCGGCCTTGCCCGGAGCCGGCGCACCCGCTCCCGCCACGTCCACCGGCACCAGCTTGCCCAGGTTCAGCGTGGCCACCTGCTGCTGGAGGACGTCGGGATCCCCCACGAGGATGATCTGCATCGCCGCCGGGTTGAGGTACGCCTCGGCCACGCGCTGCACCTCGGCCGGGGTGGCCTTCTCCAGGCCGGCGATCTGCCGGGAGAACTCATCCATGGGCAGCCGCTTGAAGAAGAGCGAGGCGGCGTTGGCGCCCACCCACTGCACCGTCTCGAAGAAGCCGGGGTAGGAGCGGATGAGGCCCTCGCGAGCGGCCTCCAACTCCTTGGAGGTGATGGGGCGGCTCTTCAGCTCGTTCAGCTCGCGGACGAACTCCGCCACGGCCGGGCCCGTCACGTTGGCGCGCACCGAGGAGTACGCGGTGAGCGGGCCCACGCCCAGCCGCGACTCGGAGCTGGCGCTGGCGCCGTAGGTGTAGCCCTTGGCCTCGCGCAGGTTCATGTTCAGCCGGCTGCCGAAGAACCCGCCGAACACCGTGGTGGCCAGATCCAGCGCGTACTCGTCCGGGTGGCCCGCGGCGATGCCGGGACGGCCCACCATGACGAAGGTCTGCTCCAGCCCCGGCTTGTACACCACGCGCAGCGCCTCACGCGGCGGAGCGGGCGGAGCGGGCGGCACCGGCGGCGGCACCGCCTCGCCCTTCCAGTCCCCGAAGTACTTCCGGGCCCACTCCACGGCCTGCTCCTTGGTGACGTCCCCCACCACCACGAGCGCCGCCGCCTTGGGGCCCACGTTCTTCTGGTAGAAGCGCTTCACGTCCTGCAGCGTGAGCTTGTCCAGCGTGGCGGGCACACCGGACACGGGGTGGCCGTACGGGTGGTGCGCGCCGAACACGGCCTGCTGGTAGGCCAGGCTGGCCAGGAACCAGGGGATGCCCAGCCGCCGCACCAGGTCCGCCTGCTGCTGCTTCTTGCGCCGCTCGAAGTCCTTCTGCGCGAGCGTGGGCCGGCGCGCCACGTCCGACAGCAGCGAGAGCGCCTTGTCCACGTGGCGCGTCAGCACGCGCGCGCCCACCATGGCGCCATCCGCGCTGACCGACACCGAGGGCGACACGCCCAGGTCCGCGAAGGCGTTGTCCAGGGCGACGGTGTCCTTTCCGCCCGCGCCCTCGAGCAGCATCCGGTAGGAGATGTCCGCCAGGCCCCACTGCCCGGCCGGGTCCTGCGCGCCGCCGGCGGCGAAGGCTACGCCCAGGAAGACGAGCGGCAGCTCGCGGCGCGAGTTCACCAGCACGGTGAGGCCGTTCTCCAGCTTCACCTGCTCGAAGACGGGCAGCACCAGCTCGGGAGACTTGCCCGTGCCCGGCATCCGCGCGCGGAAGGCCTCGGGGTCCTCCGTGCGGGGCGCCTCGGCCTGGGGCGCGGGCGCGGGCGCGGGCTTCGTCTCGGCCGGGGGGGTGGTGGCGCAGGAGGCCAGGGCGAGGAGGCAGAGCGCGAGGAAGAGGCGACGCATCACTTGTTCTCCTTCGGAGCGGCGGGGGCCTGCGGCGGCGGCACGGCGTGCAGCACGACGCGCGCGTCCGGACGCAGCATCTCGTTGGCGTAGCGCTTCACGTCCTCCAGCGACACGGCCTGGTAGCGCGCCAGGTCCTGCGCCAGGTAGCTCGGCTCGCCGATGAAGTGGTTGTAGCTCTGGAGCACGTCCGCCTTGCCGCCGAAGCCGCCCACGGACTCCAGCCCGGAGAGCATCTGCGTGTCATAGCGGGTGCGGGCGCGGTTGAGCTCCTCCTGGGTGATGCCGCTCTTGCGCAGCTCCTCCAGCACCGCGTCCACCTCCTTCTTCAGCGTCTCGGTGGAGACGCCGGGCCGCGCCACCACCTCGATGGTGAAGGCCGACTGCGCGCCCAGGCTCTCCTGGCTGGCCTCCACGCTCTGGGCGATCTGCTTGTCCAGCACCAGGCGCTTGTAGAGACGGCTGGCCTTGCCGGTGGCCAGCACCGTGGCCAGCACGTCCGCGGCGGCGTCCCCCTCGGTGAGGTAGGCCGGGCTGTGCCAGGCCAGGCTGAGCATGGGCAGGGTGGCCACCGTCTCGTCGTGGCGGATGACCGTCTCGCGCGTGAGCTTCACCGGCGCCACCTGGGGCTTGTCCGGCTTGGGGCCGCCAGGCAGGGTGCCGAAGTACTTCTCCACCAGGGCCTTCGTCTTGGCCACGTCGAAGTCTCCGACGATGGTGAGCGTGGCGTTGGCGGGCGCGTACCACTTGCGGAAGAAGCCCTTCACGTCGTCCAGGCTGGCGGCGTCCAGGTCCTTCATCGAGCCAATCACCGCCCCGTGGTACGGGTGCGGCAGCGGGAAGAGGGCGTGCCACAGCTTCTCGTTGGCCAGGCCGTAGGGCGCCGTCTCGGTGCCCTGGCGGCGCTCGTTCTTCACCACCTCCTTCTGCGTCTGCAGCTTCTCCTCGGTGAGCGCGTCCAGCAGGAAGCCCATGCGGTCGCTCTCCAGCCAGAGCGCCGTCTCCAGGTGGTTGCTGGGCACCGTCTCGAAGTAGTTGGTGCGGTCGTAGTTGGTGGTGCCGTTGAGGTCCGTGGCGCCAATCTGCTCGAGCAGCGAGATGTGGACGTCATCCGCCACGTTCTTGGAGCCCTGGAACATCATGTGCTCGAAGAGGTGGGCAAACCCGGTGCGGCCTGGGGCTTCGTGGTAGGCGCCCACGTGATACCAGAGGTTCACCGAGACGATGGGCAGCTTGCGGTCCACGGAGAGGATGACCTCCAGACCGTTCTTGAGCTTGTACTTCTCGTAGGGGATGGAGAGGACCTCGCGGCCAGGCTCCAGCGGCTTCGCCTCCTGGGCGAGCGCGGGCAGACCGAGCGCGAGGACGACGGCTGCGACGAGGGCTTTCATGCGCGGCTTGCGCCTCCTTGGGTGCCCCTGCGCTTAGCACGTGCCACCGCCCGGGTGGGGAGAGATCAATCGAGGGAACAAGCGCCTGCGTCCATCTCCCGCCTGGGCAGTTGTCAGGCAGGGGAGCGCGGATAGTTGGGGAAGGAACAACTGCGGCGCTGTTCGGTTGTGGGCGCCCGATGAACTATTCCCACTTTCGACGAGTCTCCTCCCTTCGCCGTTCGTGTCCCTCTTTCTCCTGGCTGCCTTTCGTGGGTCTGCTGGTCGCTCTCTCGGCAGCGGCGGCACACGCCGCGGATGAAGGCATCGGCGCGCAGGCCCGGCCGAACCTGGCCTTCGCCGACGTGGCGCCGGTGCGCACGTTCCACGTGGCGGTGAATGGGAGCGACGGAAACCCGGGGACGGCCTCGAGCCCATGGCGGACGATCAACTACGCGGTCACCCGCCTGCGTGCTGGCGAGGCGGCCTACGTGCACGCCGGCACCTACTCCGAGCGGGTCGTCATCCACTCGAACGACGGCACGGCCACGGCGCCCATCCAGCTGCTGGCGGCTCCCAACGAGGCGCGGCCGGTGATTCGCGGCGGGGACTCGAAGACGGGCCCGATGGTCCGCATCACGCGCAGCTACTGGGTGGTCTCCGGCTTCAACATCCAGCCGGCGGGCAGCCAGGTGCAGGGCGTGGCGTTCGAGGGTGCGCGCTTCGTCGTGGTGCGCGACTCGGAGGTCTCGGGCGGGACGGGCCCCTCGGCGGTGGTGTTCCACCGGGGCGCCAGTGACATCGGCTTCCTGCGCAACAAGGTGCACGACTACACCTTCGGCTCGCACGACAGCCACGGGATGCTGGTGCTGCCGGACACCGCGCGCATCCTCATCCAGGGCAACGAGTCCTGGGGCAACGGCGGAGACTCGTTCCAGTGCCAGGGCACGGACACCGCCTCGGGCACCGCGCTGCCCATCGACATCACCGTGGAGAACAACCGCTTCCACGAGGACCGGGAGAACGCGGTGGACATCAAGACGTGCGACCGCGTCACCGTGCGCAACAACAAGTTCTACGGCTACCGCCCCACCTCCACCGCGCCGCAGGGGGACGCCATGGTCGTCCACTGCTCGGCGCGCCGCATCCTCGTGGAGGGCAACCGCATGTGGAACAACGGGCGGGGCATCGCGCTGGGCGGCACGCAGATCTGGCGCGAGCCGGTGACGGACGTCATCATCCGCCGCAACCTCGTGTTCGACAGCACCACGTCCGGGGGCGGCAAGGGCGAGGGCCTGAACGTGGGCACCAGCCGGCGCGTGCGCGTGCACCACAACACCTTCGCCTTCATCCCCATGGGCGCCATCCGGGTGGCGGACAGCTCCAACGGCCCCCCGGAGTCCACCGAGCTCTACAACAACATCCTCTATGCCACCCCGCGCGCGCTGGACGTGGCCCTGGCCACCACGGTGGGCTTCAAGTCGGACGGGAACGTGGCCTACCAGGCGGGCAGCGACTCCGTCTTCCGCGTGGACGGGCGCTCCACCACCCTGAGCGCGTGGCGCTCGGCGACGCGGCAGGATGGCTCGAGCCGCATGGCGGATCCGCTCTTCGTGAGCGAGCCGCGGGCCAATGACTTCTACACGCTGCCGGGCTCGCCGGCCCGGGACATGGCCCTGCCGCTGCTCATCCCGGCGCCGCCGCTGCTCACCGGTCCGTGTGGGACGGGGCTGGACGCGGGCTTCCTGGAGTCCTGCACCTGAAAAAGACAACAGCCGTGATGCTCTCCGGGGGCTGAAAGAGCATCACGGCTGCTGGAATACCACGGGTCGTCCAGGCATCGGTGTCGGGGAATCCGATGCCTGGGGGGCGGTGCCCCGCGGCTTGCTGCGATTCACCTCTTCATCACGTCCTTGGCTCCTGCCTGCGCCTTTGGATCGGTCGGTGGCAGGTGCCTCGGCTGCTTCTGGGAAAAAGACCCGGAAATATTCGATCCGGCCACATCCCTCGAGAGGTAGGAGGTGAGCGCAGGCCTGCCTCCGGGGTAGTTCCACTCGGAAGCCGAGCCTTTTCGCGGGGCGGGTGGGCGGAAGGGCAGGCAACGGGGGTGGGAGGATGCGGGCGGAGGGGGTCGCTATCCTGGGCCCATCCGCCCTGAAATCCGGAGCCTGGAGGAACCCATGAGCCTCGTTCGTGTCGTCCTCGCCGTGGGGGTGCTGCTGTGTATGCCAGCCCTGGCGGACCCGCCTCGCGCAGACTCCAAGCGCATCACCATCGATGTGGTGAAGGCGGACATCCATGACGTGCTGCGGATGCTGGCGGAGTACGGCCGGCTCAACGTGGTGGTGTCCGACGAGGTGCAGGGCAAGGTGACGCTGCGGCTGCGGAACGTGCCATGGCGAGAGGCGCTCGACACCGTGCTTGCTTCCCACGGGCTGGGCAAGGAGCTGAAGGGCAACGTGCTGCGCGTGGCGCCCATGAAGCGGCTGACCGAGGAAGCCGAGTCCCGCGCGAAGGTGAAGCAGGCGCGCGAGGAGGCGGCACCGCTGAACACCTACCTCATCCCGGTGAGCCACGCGCGGGCGTCGGACCTGCTGCCACACGTGCAGGCGCAGCTCTCGCCGCGTGGCCGTGCCAGCGTGGACGCGCGGACCAACACCCTCATCGTGACGGACGTGGCGCCGGTGGAGCTGCCGTAGCGCGCTTCGTCCTCTGGCTCGGCTTCCGGGTTGGTGCTCCGGGCACCGGACGGGAGCGAGCCCCTCGCTCGGGTGCCTCCGGACGTGGCGGTGTCCACGCTCCAAGGAGCGACGCACTCACGAGGAGGACGATCATGGCGACAGAGCGAGGAGAGAACATCCAGGACATCGGGCCGGAGACGGGCGGGACACGTCGAATCATCACGCCAGAGACCCGAGCTCAGCGCAGCGAGTCACGGGCGGCGCAGACCTATGCCTTCTTCCTGAGGGACCTGGAGGCCAAAGGCCTGGACCGCAAACTGGCCGAGCAGGCGATCCAGTCGGTGCTCTGCGTGATGGAGCAGCGGCTGATGACGGACGAGGCGCGGCACATGGAAGCGCAGCTACCGAGGAAGGTGGTGGCGCTGCTGGAGCGGTGCGAGCGGCACAAGGAGCATCCCTACCGGAAGTTCGGCCGGATGGAGCTCTTGGGCATGGTGTCCGAGGACCTGGGAGTGGACATCAAGGAGGCCGAGCGCATCACCTGCGCGGTGTTGGCGACGGTGCGTGAGCACATCACCGAGGGAGAGGCGATGGACGTGCTGGGCCAGCTGCCGCACGAACTGCGCACGCTCTGGGAGTTCAACGGAGCGAGTACCCCTCGGCACGGGCTGAGAGGCCAGCACGGGAGGACGGGCCGGCACGTGGAAGAGGTGATGACGCGGGATGTGGAGGTAGTGCACCCGGAGGACACGCTGCGCGAGGTGGCGGAGAAGATGCGTACGCTGAACGTGGGCCCCATCCCGGTGTGTGACGGGGAGCGGCTGCAGGGCATCATCACGGACCGGGACATCGTGGTGCGAGCGGTGGCGCAGGGGATGGACTGCAACACCACGCCGGTGTCGCGGGTGATGACGGAGGAGGTGGAGTGGATCTACTCCGACGAGGACGTGGGGATGGCGGCGGCGCGGATGAGGGATGAGCAGATCCGCCGGCTGCTGGTGGTGGACCGGGACAAGAAGCTGGTGGGCATCCTGTCGCTGGGAGACATCTCCGAGGCAATGGGCCAGCCCGAGGCCGGCCGCACGCTGGAGGCCATCTCCGAGCCCTCGCAGCCGATGGCCCACTGAGGCAACGAGGGGGACGGCAGCTCCGGGGCTGGGCGACTCACCCGCCGCCCAGCTTCTCCTCGAGCTCCTCGAGCTCGCGCTTCACCGCGGGGTCCGTCTCCCGGGCCGCCTCGATCTTCCGCACCGAGGAGATGACCGTGGAGTGGTCCTTGTTGAAGCGCGAGGCAATCTCCGGGAACGAGCTCTTCGTCAGCTTGCGGCACAGGTACATGGCCACCTGGCGCGCGTGGGCCAGGGCCTTGTGGCGCCGGTCCTCCTTGAGCGCCTCCACCGTCAGCTTGTAGTACCGGGCCACCTCGCGCTGGATGACTTCCACATCCACCACGCGGCTTGCGGGCAGGATGTCCTTGAGCACCTGCGAGGCGAACTCCACCGTCACCGGCTGGCGCGACAGGCTGTGGATGGCCGACAGCTTCACCAGCGCCCCTTCCAGCTCGCGCACGTTCTTCTGGATGTGCCGCGCGATGAAGTGCGCCACGTCGTCCGGCAGCGACAGCCGCTCGGCCTCCGCCTTCTTCTGGAGGATGGCCACCCGCGTCTCGTAGTTCGGCTCGCGGATGTCCGTAATCAGCCCCATGGTGAACCGGCTGCGCAGCCGCTCCTCCAGGCCCGGAATCTCCGAGGGCAGCGTGTCGCTGGTGAGGACGATGGCCTTGTTCAGCTCGTAGAGCGTGTTGAAGGTGTAGAAGAACTCCTTCTGCGTCTCCTCGCGCTTGCCCAGGAACTGGATGTCGTCGATGAGCAGCACGTCGCACTCCTCGCGGAACTTCCGCCGGAAGTCCGCCATGCGGTGCTCGCGCACGCTCTCCACGTACTCGTTGGTGAACTGCTCGCTGGACAGGTACACCACGCGCTGGGACGGGTCCTTCTCCCAGATGTGGTTGCCCACCGCATGGAGCAGGTGCGTCTTGCCCAGCCCCGTGCCTCCATAGATATAGAGGGGGTTGTAGTTGTGGCCCGGCTTGTCGGCCACCGCCGCCGCGGCCGCCGCCGGCAGCTGGTTCGAGTCCGACACCACGAAGGTAGCAAAGGTGAACCGGACACTCAGCCGGGGCGGCCGGGCCAGGTTCTCCTTGACTGGCGGTGCGGGAAGCAGGTTCACCGAGGCGGAGGACTCCACCACCACCTCATAGGCCACTTTGGCCAGCCCCTCCCCTACCCGGGCCAGGGTTGCCTCCAGCAGCGCGCGGTAGTGGTCGTCCACCCAGTCGCGGAAGAAGCGATCAGGAACGCCCAGCACCAGCGCACCCTCACGTACATCCAACGCCCGCATCCGCTCCAGCCAGGTCAGCGCATACGTCTTCCCCTCTTGCCGGAGGGTATCCAGCGTCCGGGCCCAGATAATTCCAGCACTTGGCGGCGTACTCAGAGCTTCTGCGAGGGCACTCACGCGTGTCTCGGGGATGCAAAATCGGCCACGGGCCGAGGGCCGACCGTGCTAACAAACGCACAGTGGACGATCAAGGACCTGAGTCAAAGCACCGGAAAGCCGATGGTTTCTGGTGACGTTTTTGATCGGCAACCGCCATGCCGCCGTGACGGAATTGTGGTGGCCACACCCCGACCCCCCAGGTCTTGGGGGCGCTTGCCTGGGCTTCACTCGGAGTGTGGAACGCGCAAAAAGAGCGGGGCTGATCGGGCGGCCGAGCACGGATGTGGGCCTGTCATGACGTCCAACGTTGACTTGGGTGGGGGAACGGGTTACGAGCGCCGCCTTTTCCCAAGGCCGCGCCGGATCAGAGGTGCCGCCGGAGTTTCAGGAGTTCAGTCATGGCCAAGGCCAAGCGCACGTATCAGCCGTCGAAGGTGAAGCGCAATCGCACGCACGGGTTCCGCAAGCGCAACAGCACGCGCGCCGGACGCGAGGTCCTCAAGCGTCGTCGGGCGAAGGGCCGCAAGCGCCTGGTGGTGTCCGCGCCGAAGAAGTAAGCCCAGAGGCACTCGTGACGGACGCGGGCGCGGGGGCAGCACGCCAGGGAGAAGGCTTCCCCAAGGCCCTGCGCCTGCTGCGCCGCCACGAGTTCCTCCAGGTCCAGGAGGGTGGGCAGAAGCTGTCGCATGACTGCCTGCTCGCCCTGGTGAAGCGCAATGGCCGGCCGTACACCCGGCTGGGGCTCACCGTGTCCAGCAAGGTAGGCAACGCGGTGGTGCGCGTGCGCCTGCGCCGCCTGCTGCGCGAGCTGTTCCGCAAGCGGCGTGGGCAATGGCCCGCCGGGCTGGACGTGGTGTTGGTGGTGCGTTCCTCGGGGAAGGATGTCTCCTTCGCTGAAATGGCACGTGCCTTCGACGGTGTTACCCGCAAGCTGCAGCGCCTGTCTCCCGCCACGCCAGGAGGGGCTTCCAAATGAGTCCGCTCGCCTTCCTCCTCGCCCTGCCCATCCGCTTCTACCGGCGGTTCATCGGGCCGCTGCTGCCGAAGGTGTGCCGCTTCCACCCCTCGTGCTCCGCGTACGCGCTCCAGGCGCTGGAGAAGCACGGCGGCCTCAAGGGCTCCTGGCTCACGGTGCGGCGCCTTTCGCGGTGTCACCCCTTCCACCCTGGTGGCCTGGATCCGGTGCCTTGAGCCCGGCGGCCGCCCCGTCCTGCCCTCTCCGCCGCGAGAGGGGACCTTATGAACCTTCCTGACGATCCCTTCTCACCCGACTCGAACGACTCGCAGAAGCGGCTGATGATTGCGCTCGGCCTGTCCTTCGTGGCCGTCACCTTCTACATGCTCGTGCTGGCCCCCCAGCAGCAGCCGCCACCCGCCGTGGCGAGCGCGGACGGGGGTGTCATCGAGGGCCCGGCGGACGCGGGCGCGTTGGCCGCGGCCCCGCAGCAGCCCGGGAGCACGCCCGAGGTGACGGCGCCAGGCACGCCAGCGGCGGAGCCGGAGCTGGCGGTGCAGACGGTGCAGCGCACGCGCCAGGAGGCCGTGTACGCCTTCTCCAACGAGGGCGCGGGCTTCACCTCCGCGGAGCTGCAGGGCCCGAAGATGCGCGAGCAGCAGACGCTGGGCATCGCCGAGGGCTACAAGAAGCTGTTCGGCGCGGAGCTGCCGCCGCCGCCGCAGATGAACCTGGTGCGGCCGGTGCCGGGCCAGCCGCTGCCGCTGTCGCTGTCCATCGAGGGCGCCGCGCCGCTGCCGGCCAACACGCGCTGGGCGGTGGCCGAGACGGGCCAGGACAGCGTCTCCTTCACCACGCGCCGCGGGCCGTGGGAGGTGACCAAGACGCTGGCGTGGCCGCACGCGGGCTTCGAGCTGGCCTACACGGTGCAAGTGAAGAACACCTCCGGCCAGGCGCTCACGGGTGAGCTGCAGCTGCACCACAACCGCGCCATCGATCCGAACTTCGAGCACGCGCCGTCCTTCTTCGGCGGGGTGGGCAACCAGAGCCGCGCGGCGTGCCACGTGGGCGAGGACCTGTACAAGCTGGTGCCGGACGAGGATCCGCCGGAGATTGCCCAGGGTCCGGTGCACTACTTCGGCATCGACCAGCAGTACTTCCTGTCCATGCTCTACCCGATGGAGGGGCCTCGGCCGGGGCGCTGCGTGCTGACGGCCACGCCCACGGCGCGCCAGGTGATGACGGCCTTCCCGCTCTCGGTGGGCGCCGGCGAGACGGTGACGCTGAAGTTCGGCGGCTGGTTCGGCCCGAAGGATCCGGACTTCCTGCTGCCCGTGCCGGGCCCCCAGGTGCTGAGCAGCACGGGGATGACGGCGGCGGCGTGGCACCCCACGCTCGAGAAGACGGTGGACTTCGGCATCTGGGAGCTCATCTGCAAGGTGCTCCTGTTCTTCATGAAGAAGTTCCACGCGCTCACCGGCAACTGGGGCGTGGCCATCATCCTGCTCACCGTGCTGGTGAAGCTCGTGCTGCTGCCGCTGACCTACAAGTCCATGGTCGGCATGGAGGCGGTGAAGGAGCTCCAGCCGAAGATGGAGGAGCTCAAGAAGAAGTACGCGGATGACCGCGAGCGGATGAACATGGAGGTGATGAAGCTGTACCAGCAGGCGAAGGTGAACCCGCTGGGCGGTTGCCTGCCCCTGCTCATCCAGATGCCGGTGTGGATCGCCCTGTTCACCTCGCTGCGCAACAGCTTCGACATCTACTGGGAGCCCTTCTTCGGCCCGGTGTGGAACGACTTGACGTACAAGGACCCCACCTACCTGCTGCCCCTGGCGCTGGGCGTGTCGATGATCATCACCCAGAAGATGCAGCCGCAGATGATGGATGCGGCCCAGGCGCGCATCATGATCTGGGTGATGCCCATCATCTTCACGGCGACGCTGCTGCAGTACCCGGCGGGCCTGTCGCTCTACATCTTCACCAACAACCTCCTCTCCATCGGTCAGCAGTACGGGTTGAGGAAGTGGCTGGACAGGCAGAAGCTCAAGCGCGGGGGAGCACCGGTGGAAGCCGTGGGAGGCAAGCGCAAGTGAGCGAGCAGGCCCTACCGCAGCAGCAGCCGCCCTCGGGTGCCAACGGCGGTGGCACCACGCGCTCCCGGGTGGAGCGGCTCCTCACCGACATCCTCGGGCTGATGGGCTACCCGGCGCGGCTGGAGTTCCAGGATGCCTCCGATGGCAGCCTGGCCGTGGCGCTCCACTTCGAGTCCGGCGCGCCTGCGGGGGTGGAGACCGGCAAGCGCAGCCAGGTGGTGGACTCGCTCCAGTTCCTGCTCAACAAGATGCTCCACCGCCCGGGCGTCGAGCGGCGGTGGGTGCTGCTGGGCGCTGGCGTCTTCCCCGAGCCCCGGCCGCGCAAGGAGCCGCAGGCTCCCGCGCCTGCTCCTGGTTCGAACGGGGCCGCGGCCGCCGCTCCCGCGCCACGCCAGCCTCCGCCTCCCAAGGCCCAGGCGCAGGCGCCCGCTCCGTCCGCGCCTCCCAAGGCCGCCAAGGCTCCGGCGCCCGCTGCGGCACCGGCCAGACGCGCGGAGGCGGATGAGCGCACGGTGGAGGTGAGCGAGGATGCGGCGCTGAAGGAGGCTGCCCGTCAGCTGGCCGGGAAGGCAGCCACCCTGGGGCGCTTCTATGCCATCGCCGCTATGAAGGTGGAGGACAGGGCTCGCGTCTTGAAGGCCGTGGAGGGTGTGACGGGCGTGGCGGTGGCGGGCGAGGGCGAGGGCCGGTGTCGCCGGGTGGTGTTCACTCCGGAGAAGCCGGCGCCGCTGCCTCGCAAGCTCCTGCTGCCGGATGATGACGAGGACGACTTCGAGGGCTGAGTCCGTTTCGCTCGGCCTGCAGGAGAGGATATGGGCAAGGCGAAGTCTCTGAAGGACAAGTTGTTCGGCGCGGCCGTGCTGAAGATGAGCTTCCGCCTGCGCGGGGACGAGGACTCTCCGGCCTTCAAGTTCGTCTACCCGGGCGTGCTCCGAGACCTCGAGCTGGAGGACGGCGCGGTGGAGAAGTACATCGAGGAGAACCGCGAGGCCGTGGAGAAGGCCGCTCGCGGCTCCTCGCCGGCTCCTGGCGCGCGGTGAGCCACGCCACCATCGCCGCCCTGGCCACGGCGCCCGCCGCGGGCGCGGTGGGCATCCTCCGGCTGTCGGGCCCGGCCGCGCTCGACGTGGGCCGCAAGCTGGCTCCCGGCATCCCCGCCGAGCCCACGCCCCGCCACGCCTACCTCGCCAGCTTCGTGGACGCCGAGGGCCGGACGCTCGACGAGGGCCTCTTCCTCTACTTTCGCGCGCCGCGCTCCTTCACCGGTGAGGACGTGGTGGAGCTCCAGGCGCACGGCAGTCCGCGGCTGCTGCAGCTCCTGCTCCGGCGTGTGCTGGAGGACGAGCGCGTGCGCCCCGCGCGCCCCGGTGAGTTCACCCGCCGCGCCTTCCTCCATGGGCGCATGGACCTGACGCGCGCCGAGGCCGTGGCGGACCTGGTGGCGGCGGACTCGGAGGCGGCGGTGCGGGCCGCGGCGGCGGGGCTGTCCGGAGCGCTGTCCACGCGCGTACGAGGCCTGGAGGAGCCGCTGCGCTCGCTCCACGCGGACCTCGAGGGCGTGCTCAACTTTCCGGACGAGGCCGAGGGCGCCGATGAGGACATGAGCGCCCGCGTCGCGGCGCTGCGAGCCCAGGCCCAGGGGTTCCTCGACGAGGCGGGGCGTGGACGGCTGGTGCGGCGAGGCGCTCGGGTGGTGCTCTACGGGCCGGTGAACGCGGGCAAGTCCACCCTCTTCAACCGGCTGGTGGGCGAGGCGCGAGCCCTCGTGGACGATGAGCCCGGCACCACGCGCGACGTGCTGGAGGCGCGCGTCGAGTGGGACGGGCTGGCGCTGGCGCTGCTGGACACCGCGGGCCTGCGTGAGGCGCCGGGGCGCATTGAAGCGCTCGGCATCGCCCGGACCCGTGAGGCGCTCGCCGCCGCGGACCTGGCCGTCCTCGTGCTTCCTCCCGAGACTCCCGACACCGTGGCCGAGGCCTGGGCGCGCGAGGCGGGCGCCACGCCGGTGCTGCACGTGGCCGGCAAGTGCGACGTGGGGGGAGCTGCCCTCTCCTTCCAGGGCGCGGAGCAGCTCCGCGTGAGCGGGCTCACGGGAGAGGGTGTCGAGGCGCTGCGCACCACCGTCCTCTCGCGCCTGTGGGGAGGCGGGACGCCCTCGGCCGTCGCGCTCGTCTCCGAGCGTCATGCTGATGCGCTGCGCCGGGCCTGCGACGCGCTGGCGCGGGCCGAAGAGGCCAGCCGCGTGTCCACCCTGGAGGTCGTCTCGGGCGAGGTAGGGCTGGCCCTCGAGGCGCTCGGCGAGGTGTCCGGCACGCACGTCTCCGAGGCCCTCCTGGACGCCATCTTCCAGCGCTTCTGCATCGGCAAGTAGGCCATCTCCCGAGGGCCGCCGGTCGATGTCAGACCGCTCCCTATCATGCGTTCTCGTCCAGCCGCCGCACGGGAGACAACGGTGACGCAGACCCGCATTGATCAGGCGACGTACTCGGTCCTCAACGCGCTACCCCTGGGGTGGGTGGGGGAGATCGTCGAAGACGAACTCGTGGCCTCGCCTCGGCCCCTGGCCGCCCAGACGCGCGCCGCCTTCATGCTGGGTGTGGAGCTGGGAGAGCAGCTCGACCAGCGGCGCGGGGGCAATGGCCGCTGGTGCTTCCTGCGCGCGCCGGAGCTGCACCTGGGCCGCGACGTGATGGTGCCGGAGCTGGCCGGCTGGCGCCGCGAGCGCGTGGACACTCCGCCGGATCCGAGCGCCCCCTTCCTCTCCCTCACGCCCGACTGGGTGTGCGAAGTGGTCTCTCCGGTGACCATCGCGCTGGACCGCACGCGCAAGCTGCCGCTGTATGCCCAGCACGGCGTGTCTCACGCGTGGTTCATCGATCCGGAGGCGCGCACCCTCGAGGTGTTCCAGCGCCTCAAGCGCGGCTGGCTGTTCGCCGCCTCCTACGAAGGTGACGCCGTGGTGCGCGCCGAGCCGTTCCCCCACGTGACGTTCCACCTCGGCTCGCTCTGGCTGCCCATGGAGCTGGAGACGGAAGCGCCCCGGGCGCTCGCCATGGCGCGCTAGGCCTCGGGGCCTCAGTTCGGGCGCAGATAGGTCTCGTTGCCCAGCCGCAGCAGCCGGCGCACCGCGCGCAGCAGCAGCTCCGGATCCACCGGCGCAGCCAGGAAGCCCAGCGCTCCCACCGCCTGGGAGCGCTTCAGCTCCTGCTCTGGCGCCTTGCCCGCCACCAGCAGCCTCGCCACCAGGCGCTGTCCGAGCGCCTCCACGGCCGGCAGCGGCGACACCACCACGGTGTCCTCACCCGCCTCGCGCACCTCCGCCGCGCTCACCACCCGCGCGGGGATGCCCGCCTCGCCCAGCACGCGCTTCAGGCCCGTGCTCGCCTCCGGGCCCCAGCCGTAGATGAGCACCCGGGCCACCGTCGAGGCGGTCCGCAGCGCCGGGAAACCCAGGAGGGTATCGGTTACCGACACGAGCTGATCCGACACCGGCTCCAGCTCCAGCTCCAGCGGCGACAGCAGCGGCAGCCCGTCCTGCTCGTACGTGGTGGCCCGCGCCACCGGAGCGTCCTCGAGCAGCTCCTGCTCGATGACCACGTCCTCGAGCATGCAGTTCGCCATGAAGTGCATCACCTCATCGGCATCCGGCAGCGAGACGCCCGGAGAGGCCGCGGGCGTCGGCGTCGCGTACACCTCTCCGCGATACAGCCGGCCGATGGCCCGGTTGATGGCCGCATCCGTCGCGAGCCGCGGCACCACCCGCCCCTTGCCCGACACGCTCTTGACGACATCCAGCGCATCCAGGCTCGCCGGCGCCGCGATGGCCACCACCAGCACCGAGTCGCGCGTGCCCTCCAGCCGCAGCGGCACCACCCGGTAGCACTCGGCCACCTTCACCGGCACCAGCCGCGCCAGTCGCCTGTCGAGCAGCTGCGAGTCCAGGTCCACCGCGGGGATGCCCGTCTGCTCCTCCAGGGCGGAGAACACCTCGCGGGCGCCCGCGAAGCCCTGATCCACCACCACCTTGCCCAGCGGCAGGCCCCACTGACGCTGGAACGCCAGCGCCGATTGGAGCTGCAACGAGTCCACCACCCCACGCTCCAGCAGGATGTCGCCCAGTCGCTTCTTCATGGTCCGTTCCTCACTGCCGCCCCCTGAGGCGGTCCACGGTGGGTGACCCGGCGGACTGTGAGTCACTCGGGCCGGGAGTGACCAACGCTCTTACCGGCCCCTCGCCTGCCCGTCTTCTTCCCGGACGCCAGATGCTTCCGCTTGGGCGCCACAACCCCTGGACTTTCCAGGATTTTCCTCGAAGCTCTCTGGGTAGGCGGGCTGTACGGGTTCTGGAGGTGTGGGCCCCTGCGTCGTCTCCTGGGCAGGCGTGCGGCGAGGACTCGTTTGAGTGCCAGGGTAAGTGGTAGTGCGAGCACCCCGTGCCCATCTTCCGGGGCGTGTACGAGGCGTCTCTAGAAGAGGTGCTCCGGTGCCTGCGGGATGAGGTCCACGGGGCTTGCGGCGCGATGAAGGTGGGGCGGCGGCTGGAAGGTGTCCGCGTCCGCCCCGAGTCCCTGGGCCCCTTCCTCCACTTCAAGCGCGGGCGCTACACGCGCAACCTCGTCTATAGGGACCCTCGCTTCGAGGTGGTGCTCAACTGCTGGGACAGCGGCGTGTCCTCGCCCATCCACGACCACTCCGAGCAGGAGTGCTGGTTCAGCATCCAGGCGGGCACCTTCATCCTGGAGGACTACCCGCTGCTGGCCGGCGGGCGGAAGCCCGGGTACGCGCTGCTGGGGACGCCGCGCATCTCCGAGCCGGTGGGCGCGGGCCATGTGGACTACCGTGGGCCGCTGGACTCCATCCACCGCGTCTCCGCGCTGGAGGGCCCCGCAGTGACGCTGCATGTGTACGCGTCGCCGGTGGAGCAGTGCCTGGTGTTCGATGTGCGCCGCCAGCGTTGCGTCCCGCGCCAGCTCTGCTACCACTCCGTCTTCGGCCGTCCCGTGGCCGAGCGCCCCCTGGGCGAGCTACCCGATCGGGCGTAGGGTCCGAGGTGCGCGTCCGGGGTAGTGTCACCGTCCGCCAGTAGGGTGCGCCCGTCACCTGCTCCCAGGCGTCCCACGCCAGCAGCGGAGCGTCAGCGGTCCTTCCAACGACGCGTCCGCGCGGGTGACTTCGGAGGTTGCCATGAGAATGCAGGGTTGGATGCCGGGCCTGGGCCTGGCGCTGGGAATGTGGCTGAGCGCCACGCCGGCACACGCGGACGACAGGCGCCGCGAGCCCGCGCGCTGCGAGGACCGCTGCGATGACGAGTCCAAGCGGTGCCGGGAGATCTGCAAGAAGTACGCGGGCAACGACAACGACGCGTGCTTCAAGGCGTGCAGCGACGAGGAGAAGCGCTGCACGGCTCAGTGCAAGGAGGCCTCGCGCAGGTAGGCCTCCCCCCTCGAGCTGACTACCAGCGGGTGTCGGGCAGCGGGGCCCGGAGCGCCTGCGACTCGGTGCGGATGAGGCCCAGCCGCACCCCCAGCCGGTACAGCGCCTGCGTCTGCTCCACCACCGGCGTCCACGGAGCGAGCGCTCTCACCGAGGCACTCGCCTCGTCCTCGCTGTTGTCGCCGGCGCCGCCGCCGAGCATCTCGGCCAGCACCTCCGCCGGCTGCTTCTTGCGCGGGAACACCTGCACGTGCACCTCGGCGTCCTTGGAGAGCTTCGCGGCCTCCCGGGCCAGCTCCAGCGCCTTGGGGAAGCCGCCGACCTCGTCCACCAGCTTGTTCGCCTTGGCGTCCTCGCCCGTCCACACGCGGCCCTTGGCCAGCGACTGCAGCTGCTCCAGCGGCATGTTGCGCCCCTTGGCGGCCCGCTGCGTGAAGTCCGCGTAGACGCGGTCCAGCGCCGCCTCGTTCTTGGCCCACTGCTCCGGGGTGAAGTCCGCGTCCGAGCTGTACATGGTGGCGTCCTTGCCCAGCGCGATGGTCTCCCAGTTCACGCCCAGCTTGGACCAGAAGTCCGCCGTCACCATCTTCCCGCCGAACACGCCGATGCTGCCGGTGATGGTGCCCGGCTGGGCGACGATTTTGTCCGCGTCCATGGAGACGAAGTAGCCGCCGCTGGCCGCGTAGGTGGCCATGGAGACGATGACGGGCTTGCCCTTCTCGCGAGCGCGCTGCACCTCGCGGCGCACGGTGTCGCTGGCCACGTAGCTGCCGCCCGGGCTGTCCACGCGGAAGACGATGGCCTTCACCTTCGGATCCTCCGAGGCCTTGCGCAGCGCCAGCGCCACGCTGTCGCCGCCCATCGTCTGGTCTCCGCTCAGCGGGTTGGAGTCGCTCTTGCCGCGAGAGACGCCGCCCACGCCGTACACCAGGGCAATCTTCGAGTCGCCGCCAGTGTTGGGCCGGCCCGCGCGCTCCAGGTACTTGTCCACGAAGAGCAGCTTGCTGTCCGTGCCCCCCAGCTGCTTCACCTTCTCGAGCAGCTCGTCGCGGTAGATGAGGCCGTCCACCAGCTTCGCCTCCAGGGCGGCCTGGCCCAGCAGCGGCGCCCGGTCGATGAGGGCCTTCACCTCGTCCTCGCTCAGCTTGCGGTCCTCGGCGATGCCGCGGACGATCTGCCCGAACAGGCTGCCGAGCAGCTTCTCCATGGCCTCGCGGTGCGGAGGGGTGAAGGTCTGCTCGGTATAGGTGTTGACGGCGTTCTTGTACTCGTAGCGCTGGCCGATGCGCGGCTGCACGCCCACCTTGGCGAACGTCTCCTTGGCGAAGGGCGTCTCCATCGCCACGCCCGTGAGGTTCACGTCGCCCGAGGGCTGGATGTAGACTTCATCGAACGCGGCGGCCAGGTAGTAGGCGCCGGTGGCCCCGCCGCCCTCGCCGAAGGTGTCCGCGTAGGCGATGGCCTTCTTGCCGCTGGCGCGGAAGGCCTTCACCGCGTCGCGCAGCTCCTGCACCTCGGCGAGCCCGCCGGGCTGGCCCACGTGCACCAAAAGCCCCTTCACGCGCTCGTCCTTGGCGCCCTTCTCCAGCGCGTCCAGCACGTCGCGGATGGTGGTCTCCTTCTGGCCGAAGGCGCCCGCCAGCGAGTCCTCCGCCACCACCTCGGGCAGCGGCTTGTCCAGGTCCAGCTCGAGCACCACGGCGCCCGGCACGGAGGGCTTGCTCGAAGCCGCCGCGACAACCAGGAGCATGAAGCCGAAGAAGACGAGCACCGACAGGGCTCCAATGACGGCCAGCGCTCCGACGATGAAGCGTTTCATGTGACGCAGACTCCTCGGGACCGGTGAATGGTCGGCCCGGAATGGGTGCTTACTACTAACGAGCCCCCGGCACGATGTTCCAGCACATGGAGATGGGCACCCGGGCGTCCCGGGCCCCGAGCCCCAGGCTCCAAACCCACTCCTATCGCACTGTCCACGGTCGGCCGTGCGAGCGGACGGCTCTTTCTCGGGATGACGTGTAGGGTTCGCGGGGTTGGAAGCCCCGTGCACTCCCTGTGGACCCCCGAGAACCGCATGCGCCGTCTCTCCCTACCCCTCTTCGCAGCCCTGCTGCTCGGCGCCGCGCCGGTGCTGGCACAGGGCCCAGCCCCCGCTGCCCCCGCCGCGAAGGCGGCCCCCACCAAGGCCAGGGCCGGCACGCTCGCCCCGGTGGCGAGCGTCGAGGGCATCAACGAGTACCGCCTCCCCAACGGGCTGCGCGTCGTCCTCTTCCCGGACCCGACCAAGCCCACCGTCACCGTCAACGTCACCTACTTCGTGGGCAGCAAGCACGAGGGCTACGGCGAGGCCGGCATGGCCCACCTGCTCGAGCACCTGCTGTTCAAGGGCACGCCGAAGACGCCCAACGTCCCCCAGGCGCTCACCGAGCGCGGCGCCCGGCCCAACGGCACCACCTGGCTGGACCGCACCAACTACTTCGAGACGCTGCCCGCCTCGGACGCGAACCTCTCGTGGGCGCTGGCCTTCGAGGCCGACCGCATGGTCAACAGCTTCATCGCCAAGAAGGACCTGGACAGCGAGATGACCGTGGTCCGCAACGAGCTGGAGCGCGGCGAGAATGATCCGCACTCGGTGCTCCAGCGCCGGGTGATGAGCGCGGCCTACCTGTTCCACAACTACGGCAAGCCCACCATCGGCACGAAGGCGGACCTGGAGAACGTGCCCATCGATAGGCTCCAGGCCTTCTACCGCAAGTACTACCGGCCGGATAACGCGATGCTCGTGGTGGCCGGCCGCTTCGACGAGGCCAAGGCGCTCAAGCTCATCCAGGACACCTTCGGCCGCCTCCGTCCGCCCGCCCAGCCCGTGCCCCGCACCTACACCGAGGAGCCCACCCAGGACGGTGAGCGCCAGGTGACGCTGCGCCGCGTGGGCGAGACGGGCGCGCTCACCGCCGTCTACCACGTGCCCGAGGGCGCGCACCCCGACTTCGCCGCCATCGACGTGCTCACCGAGGTGCTCGGCGACAACCCCTCGGGCCGGCTCTACAAGGCGCTCGTCGAGACGAAGAAGGCCGCCCGCGCCTACGCCTACAACGCGCAGCTGCAGGACCCGGGCGTGCTGACGTTCGGCGCCCAGGTTCGCGAGGGCCAGTCGATGGACACCGCGCGCGAGGTGCTGCTCGAGACGGTGGAGGAGGCGGCCCGCACGCCCTTCACCGCGGAGGAGGTGGCCCGCGCGAAGACGAGCATCCTCAAGCAGTTCGAGCTCATCCTCAATGACTCGGAGCGCTCGGCCATCTTCCTGTCGGAGTGGGGGGCCATCGGCGACTGGCGGCTGTTCTTCCTGCACCGCGACCGCATCGAGGCGGTGAAGCCCGAGGACGTGACGCGCGTGGCGGCCACCTACCTCAAGACGTCCAACCGGACGCTGGGCCAGTTCATCCCCACGCCGAAGCCGGACCGCGCGGAGCTGCCGCCGCGGGTGGACGTGACGGCCATGCTCCAGGGCTACAAGGGCCGCGCGGCCGTGGCCCAGGGTGAGGCGTTCGACCCGTCGCCGGCCAACATCGAGGCGCGCGTGCAGCGCTCGCAGCTGCCCGGCGGGCTGAAGCTGGCGCTGCTGCCCAAGAAGACGCGCGGCGAGATGGTGAACGTGGTCGTCAACCTGCGCTGGGGCACCGAGCAGGCGGTGATGGGCAAGGCGGAGGCGGCGAGGACGGCGGGCGCCATGCTCCTGCGCGGCACGAAGACGAAGAGCCGCGAGCAGATTCGGGACTTGTTCGACAAGCTCAAGGCGCGCGTGAGCGTGGACGGCGGGCCCACGGGCGCCTCCGTCTCCGTGGAGACCACGCGGCAGAACCTGCCCCAGGTGATGAAGCTGGTGGCCGAGGTGCTGCGCGAGCCCGCCTTCGATGCCAAGGAGCTGGCGCTGCTGCAGCAGGAGCGGCTGGCCGGGCTGGAGAAGGCTCGCACCGAGCCGGACACGGTGGGCAGCTACGCGTTCCGCCGGGCGCTCGGCGGGCACTACCCCAAGGGCCACCCCTACTACGTGTCCACGGTGGAGGAGGACCTGCAGGCGCTGAAGACGGTGACGCAGGAGCAGGTGCGCGCCTTCCACCGCGACTTCTATGGCGCCTCGCAGGGCGAGGTGGCGGCGGTGGGTGACTTCGAGCCGAAGCAGCTCTCGGGGCTGGTGGGCGAGCTGTTCGGCGGGTGGAAGAGCCCGGCGCCGTACGCCCGCGTGCCGCAGACCTTCAACGGCGCGGCGGCGCAGGCGCAGGCGCTGGAGACGCCGGACAAGGCCAACGCCTTCTTCATGGCGGGGCAGAACCTTCAGCTCAAGGATGACAACCCGGACTGGCCGGCGCTGATGCTGGGCAACTTCATGTTCGGCGGTGGCTTCCTGAACTCGCGGCTGGCCACGCGCATCCGCCAGAAGGACGGCCTGTCCTACGGCGTGGGCAGCGGGCTGAACGCGGGCTCGTTGGATCCGGTGGGCTCGTTCTTCACCTACGCCATCTACGCGCCGCAGAACGCCACGAAGCTGGAGGCCGCGATGCGCGAGGAGCTGGGCCGGGCGGTGGAGAAGGGCTTCACTCCCGAGGAGCTGGAGAAGGCTCGCGCGGGTCTGCTGGAGTACCGGCAGACGGGGCGCGCGCAGGATGGCGGGCTGGCGCGGACGCTGGCCAGCTACCTGTACTTCGGGCGGACGCTCGAGTTTGACGCGGCGCTCGAACAGCGCATGGCGAAGCTGACGAGCGAGGACGTGCGCCAGGCGCTCGCGCGGCACGTGGATGTGAACAAGCTCACCGTGGTGAAGGCCGGAGACTTCGCCGGGGCGGCGAAGAAGGAGAAGCCCTCGGTGCCCGCCAACGCCGCTCCGTAGGAGCGACGGATGGGAGGAGGCTCAGGGCTTCTGGGCCTCCTCTTCGTCGCGCAGCAGATCCACCAGCACGAACGTGGTCTGCCCGGCCTTCACCTCGATGGGCCGCTCCACGCTCTTCTTCAGGGCCGGGTTGACGAGCTTCAAGGTGTACGTGCCCGGGTTGATGTCCAGGCTCGCCGAGGGCTCCACCCTGGCCAGCTTCTGGCCCTGGAGGTAGATGAACGCCCAGGGCCGGACCTCGATCTCCAGCAGGCCTGACTTCGCACCCGGCACCGCCTTGATGTCCACGGCGGGCGTGGGCGCGGCAGCCTCGGCGGGAGGACTGGGGGGTGGACTCACGGGCTCGGCGGGGACGGCCGGCGCGGCGGGAACCGCCACGGGAGCGGGTGCTGGCGGCTCGGAGTCGTCGGAGAGCAGGTACCCGCCTCCCGCGAGGAGCAGCACGGCGCTGGCAAGCACCGCGCGCCTTCGCCCATCGGTTCGAGAGGGAGCTGCCGGAGCCGCGACCGGAGGCGGTGCTGACGGAGACTCCGTGGGCGCCGGGCGGATCAACGTGTCCGAGATCAGGTCCTGGACGGACAGCACCGAGGACGGGCTCGGGGTGGGGCGAAGCGCCGTGTCCTCGAGCGGCTCGTTGCTCGGGGGCAGCGGGAGGGATGGGGCCTGCTCTCTCGGTGGCGAGACCTGGGCGATGAACTGGGCGACGTGCCCGGTCGTCACGGGCTTGCCCGTGGACAGGAGGTACTCCTCCAGGGCCGTCTGGAAGGCGAGGCAGTCCGGGTAGCGCTGGGCCCGGTCCCGGGTGATGGCTCGCTCGAGGATGCGCAGCACGGGCTCGGGCAGCGTCGGCTGGAGCTGAGCGGCGGGCGTCGGCGTCTCGTACAGGATGGCGTGCATGAGGCTGACGTCCGTGTCCGCCTGGAACGGTCGCTGGCCCGTGAGCAGCTCGTAGAAGACGATCCCCAGCGCGTACACATCGACCTGCCGATCCAGCGTCTCGTTGCGGATCTGCTCGGGCGGCATGTACGCCAGCTTGCCCTTGATGAGCCCGGTCTGCGTGCGGTGCTGCTGGCCGGCGGCCTTGGCGATGCCGAAGTCCACCACCTTCACGGAGCCCTGACGGGACACCAGGATGTTGTCCGGGCTGATGTCGCGGTGGACGATGTTCAGCGGCTGGCCGGTGGCCGGATCCTTGAAGTCGTGGGCGAAGGTCAGGCCCTCGCACGCCGCCGAGAGGATGCGCGCGCAGAGGGCGGGAGGCAGCGGAGCGCCGCGCGTCAGCGCGTCATCGAGGAGCGTGCGCAGGCTCGGCCCGTCGATGTACTCCATGGCCAGGTAGTAGGCGCCGTTGGCCTCGCCGAAGTCGAAGATCTGGACGATGTTCGGGTGGGTGAGGCGAGCGGCCAGCGTGGCCTCGCCGAGGAACATCTGGACGAAGGACGGGTCCAGGGCGAGGTGTGGCAGGACGCGCTTGAGCACGAGCTGCTTCTCGAAGCCCATGGGGCCGGAGGTTCTGGCGAGGAACACCTCGGCCATGCCGCCGACCGCGAGCTGCCGGATCAACTGGTACTTGCCGACCTGCATGGCGGGCGGATCCTCCGGGCCGGGAGCACACCGACGGCCCGAGACGGTGACAGCCACCGCCGCGAGCCGGGCTCAGCCTACTCCTCGAGGTTGATCTTGATGACCTTGGTCTCGCCCGGCTTCAGCTCGAAGGCCTGGGTGATCTTCTTCTTCAGGTCCTCGTTGACGAACTGCACGGTGTACCTGCCCGCCGGAGTCTCCACGGGATCAAACGGCGTCTGTCCCAGGTTGCGCCCGCTGAGGATGACGGTGGCGTAGGGGCGGACGCGGAACACGACGGTGCCCTTGCCCACGGGAGCCGTCGGAGCCGGCTTGGGCGGCCGAGGCTTGGGCTTGATGTTGGGCTTCGGCGGGTTCGTGGGCGTGGGGTCGGGGCTCTCGGGAGTGGCAGCGGCGCCGTCTGGCGGACGGGCGGGAGGATCGACCTTGGCCAGCTCGACCGGAGGGGTGTTCTCGGGGGGAGTGGCCGGAGGCGTGCCCGTCTCTCCCTGGGGCTTGTCGGGCTGCTCCGGTGAGGGCGCGGTGTCTGGCTTGGGAGGGTTCTCCGCCACGACGGGAGGGCTCGGCGGCTTCGGCTCGGTCGTGGGAGGAGACAGGACCACCGGCGGAGGCGTGACGGGGTCTGGCTGGGAGCGGGTCCGCCAGAGCACGAAGCCACCCCCGACGAGGAGCAGCGCGGCACCCGCGGCGGCGGGTAGCCACCGCTTCCTGGAGGTGGTGGGAGCAGTGGTGTCCTGCTTCGTCGGTGGCGCCTCCTCGACAGGGAGGGCCATCGTCTTCGAGGGGAGCTCTTCGGGTTCAGCCTGGCGCGGAGCGGTCTCCTCCACGGGAGCCACCATGTCCCCGGTTCGCGACTTCGGGGCCGGGCGCGTACCGCTGCGAGGCCCGGTTCCCGGGCTGGAGATGGGGGCGGGCGTGTGGGTGGGCGTGGCGGAAGCCCGCGGGCCACTGCCACTGCCACCGCGCGCCGTGCCCGACTGCGGGGTGGGCATGGGCGCGTCGGTGGAGGGCGTCACCTGGGAGATGAGCTGGACGATCTGCTGGGTCGTCACGGGCTTGCCGACGGAGAGGATGAACTCCTCCAGGTCGGCGGCGAGCGCGAGGCAGTCCGGGTAGCGCTGCTCGCGGTCCTTGGACAGCGCGCGCTCGAGGATGCGCTGGACGGCCTCGGGGAGCTCCGGCCGGTGCTGGGCGGCGGGAGTCTGGGGCTCGAAGAGGATGGCCTGCATGAGGCTGGCATCCGTGGGAGCATCGAAAGGCTTGTGGCGCGTGAGCAGCTCGTAGAGGACGACGCCGAGCGCATACACATCCACGCGGCGGTCCAGGTTCTTGGCGCGGACCTGCTCGGGCGGCATGTACGCCAGCTTGCCCTTGATGAGCCCGGTCTGCGTCTTGTGGCCCTGGCCGGCGGCCTTGGCGATGCCGAAGTCCACCACCTTCACGGCGCCCTGACGGGACACGAGGATGTTGTCGGGGCTGATGTCGCGGTGGATGAGCCCGAGCGCCTCACCGGTGGCGGGGTCCTGGAAGTCGTGGGCGAAGGCGAGGCCCTCGCAGGCGGAGGCGATGAGGCGGGCGCAGACGGCGGGAGGCAGGGTGAGGCCAGCGGTGTTGGCGCGCTTGAGGAGGACGCGGAGGTTGGGCCCGTCGATGTACTCCATGGCGAGGAAGTACTCGCCGTCGGCCTCACCGAAGTCGAAGATCTGGACGATGTTGGGGTGGTTGAGCTGGGCGGCGAGCTTGGCTTCGGCGAGGAACATCTCGACGAAGGTGGGGTCCTCGGCCAGGTGCGGGAGGATGCGCTTGAGCACCAGCGTCTTCTCGAAGCCCATGGGGCCCGCGGCCTTGGCGAGGTAGACCTCGGCCATGCCACCGGTGGCGAGCTTGCGAACCAACTGGTACTTGCCGAGTTGCTGCATCACGAGCCGGATCCTCCTCGAGGGGTGGACACCCTCCAGGGCGAGGGCGGGTGGAGACCGCCGCGCAGGGCAGACGGTGACACAGAGTCGGGTCGGAGGGGAATGCGGTAGATGAGAGAGCGGTGACCCGAATGCCTGCCCGCCTGGAGATCTAACGGGTCATGGACAGAGGGGCCAGTGCCAGGGTGGGTGGGAGCGGGATGTCCATACCCTGCTGGGAGCATGGCCGTGCCGGTGGCGGCTCCTAGCATCCCGGATCATGCGCCACGAGATGATCCCGAGGGCCTGGGTGCTGCTTGCCTGCTGGCTGTGCGTGGGAGGGATGCCCCGGAGTGCCTTCGCGGAGGGGGCATTCGAGCGCTCACTCCAGACGGCGGTCCGGCTCTACGAGAGCCTCGAGTTCGAGAAGGCCCTGGAAGAGCTCCAGAAGGCACGCCGGAGGGCGCGTGGGACCGAGCAGGAGGTGAGCATCTACCTGCATGAGGGCATCTTCCTGGGAGACATGGGAGAGCGCGAGCAGTCACGCGCCGCTTTCAGGAAGGGACTGCTGCTGAAGCCCGAGGCGATCCTGCCCCTCCTGACTTCTCCAAAGCTGGAGAGGGACTTCGAGGAGATCCGTGGCGAGGTGATCGCGGAACTGGCACGTGAGCGCCGGGACCAAGAGAGCCTGTCACGCGCGAGTGGCTCTGGAGATCGGCCCGAACTGACTGCTCGACCGAATCTGAAGCCACCGGAAACGGCTGGGCCCGAGTTCATGGCTGTCACGGAGGAAGCGCGAGCGCGCTCACGTGTGCCGGTGGCGCCGTTGGTGCTTGCGGGAGTGGGCGTACTGTCCGCAGGAGCGGGGGCTGTGTTCGGGTTGCAGTCACGCTCCAACGCTTCGAAGGTAGGGGATGCCTATGCAGGAAGGCTCCCATCCTCGACAGAGGTGAGGGAATTGCGGTCGCGCCTGGATGCTGCTGGTGCCCAGGCTTTCACAGCCAGCGTGTTGTTCGGCACTGCTGCTCTCGCAGCAGGAGGAGCCGTGGTGACCTGGCTGCTCACCTCGGATCACCCAGGTCCGAATGCGGGGGAGATACGCTGATGCGGTCTGTGGCTGGCTGGATGGGTGCGCTGTTGCTAGTAGCTGGGTGCGCTGTGCCAGTAGGTGTGAAGACGTGTTCCTCGGATGAAGACTGTATTTATGAGGGTGGGCTCTGCGACGTGAGAGCGAGGCTCTGCTACACGGAGCCACCGGTCGATCCGAGCGAATGCTCCCCGCTGTGTCCCGACTATCAGGTCTGCACCCGAAGGGGCTGCGTGGCTCGATTCGACTCATTGGTCATCGAGACGCCCGCTCACAATGCGCTGCTTGATGCAGGGTCTGTACAGGTAGTGGCCCGACTCACCGTCAAAGAGGCCTATCGGGGTGATACCCGCTTTCCTTCCGATGTGGACTTCAAAGCGGCGCTGAGTGGCGGTGGTTTGGGTGGAGCTATTGCGAACTTCGGCCACGACGACGCTGGTACGTACACCGCAGTTTGGACACCGCCGGCAGTGGAGGCCAGCGTCACCCTGCGTGTCGCGCACCGGGAGGCGGATGCCGGGCTGGCGGACACCGTGACGGTGAGAGTGGATGCGGTGCCGCCGGTGTTCAACGTCTCCGTGCCGCCCGCGACTACTGGCGTGTCGAACGGAGGCACGACGTATGCGGACCCCGATGCGGGCAGCCTCGCCAATCTCTGGAAGAGGGATCAGCAGGTGCGCGTGGAGATCCAGACCAATGAGGTGAATCTAGATACAAGCACCCTGAAGGTAGCCTTGAGGGGAACGGACGGTGTTGCCTCGCCCCCGGTTCCCGTGACTCCGGTGACCCAGGGCTGCACCGCTGTCTTCTGCGGCGAGGCCGCCTTGAATCTGTGGGAGCCGACCCTCGATGCATTCCGCGGGTCCATGGCCTTGGAGGTTCAGGGCAATGATCTCGCTGGGAATGTGGGGACGACATCTCCGGCTTCGCCCCTGGTCAATGTGACGCGCTGGAAGTGGGCTGTCAGCGGTCTTTCCGGCACCATCAGGACCAGCCCTGCCATTGGCGAGAGAGGGACCGTCTACATCGGCACCTCCGACGGCAAGGTAGTGGCGCTCACTCCCGAGGGTAAGAAGGCATGGGAAGTGATGCCGGGTGGCTCCGTGGCCAGCTTGGCCGTGGGGGCTTCCGATGGAGGAGTGGAGTCGGTCTATGTGGCGACCAATTCCATGAACAATAAGACTGTGCTCCACGCACTCTCCAGTGAGGGGGGAAGATCGCGGGTGCGCTGCCCCAGTGGCACTGCTGAACTCGATGGGCCGGTTCTGGGCGCCATGGCTGTCACGATGACGGGAACTGCGCCGAACCGATTCGAGTCGGGCGTGGCCGTCATCAATAGCGGTGCGACCACTCAACTCTGGGCTGTGCGACCCGACGCATCAGGGCTCTCGCAATGTATTCCCTCCAGTTCAACCTTCGCGATTCCTGGGACGATTCCGGATGGTTCGCTGGTGGCGAGTAGCGCCAACTTCTTCTACCCGACGGCAGCTACAGCCTCGATCGTCAGCTATACCTTTGGTGGCAACGCCTTGAATTGGACGGCTTCAGCTGGTGCGCAGCCCGTCTATGGACTTGCCCTGACGGGTGACAGCCTCATTGGCGGGGCGGCGGGTGCTCTCCCCAGTCAAGGAGGCCTCTACTTTGTTCCTGTTACGGGAAGTGCCACCGCTACGCTACTGACGGGTACAGGTGGCGGCCGAGTGTGGAGCCCTATCATCGGAACCGGCGGAACCAATATCTTCTACGGCCAAGAAACCGACGCCGACCAAGGTGATCTCAAGAAATATGATCTGCCAGGCCAGACGGTTACCAATTCCGCCATACCTAATATAGGGGTGTTGAAATATGCCCCGGCACTGGGGGCTGACGGAGTGCTGTATACGGCACCGAGTTCTTCAAACGTCGTATCGGCTTGGTCCGCGAACGACCTCAGCGCACGTTGGGCGGTCATTCTGAGCGGGGCAGCGAGTGCCTCAGTGGGGCTGGACTGCGCAAGAAACGCTTCCGGCACGGTCGTACCAGGCAGGCCTGGGACGCTCTACGTGCCGTCCGGAGGAACACTCCACGCCATCATCGTGGACAGCCCGGGCCTCACCCGGGATGCGGCCGCTTGGCCCAAGTACCAGCACGACGCTCGCAACACTGGCAACCCAGCCACACCTATGCCCAACTGCCAATAGTGTCTGGGGGAACCTTGGAACGAGTAGCGCGGTCGGCCCGAAGCTTGTGGTGTGTGTGGGCTGTCGTGCTCGCCGCCTGCTCGTCGAGCCACAACGAGGCGATGAAGTCCGAGCCTCCAGCCTCCACCGTGCGGCCCGTGCCCCAGGTCTCGGGAACACCAGCCGTGGAACCACCCTCCTCTCCCCGCCCGTTGATCCGTCCGGATGCCGGTGCCCCCGGCTGTACTTCTTGCGGTCCGAATGATCAGTGCGTGGAGGGGCGATGCGTGTGCCAACCCCTCACCTGTCTGTCGCTCCGTCAACGCTGCGGACAGGTGAGCGATGGGTGTGGCGGCATCCTGGACTGTGGGCGCTGCTCCCGCTGCCTGCCCGAGGAGATGGACTGCTGCGGCTCATGCATACCGAGGTCCGAGGGACGCTGCCCCGACAACGTCCACTGTCCTACGCCTCTGCCCGTGAGATGACGCGCGGCGGATCTCCCACCACTTCCGGTGTCAGACCGGAGGGTTACTCCTTGGTCCAATCCGACGAAGGAGTTCCTCTGAAGTCCACGCTTCCCATTTTCTCAAGCATCGCTTCTGTCCCGGGCTCCTTGCCCGAGGAGCGCGAGTGCTCCGCTCCCTCGGGCGCTTCCTGCCATCCGGAAGCGTGCTCGGGCCGCGGCAGCGTCCGTGAGGCGCTTCGAGACGCCCTGGGACTGGCCTGCGTGGCGTCCTCCAGCCCTTCGGGAACAGAGCCCTCGATGCCGGTGTCTCTCTCAAACCATGGGGTTTCCGTTCACGCCACGCGGCTCGCTCATGCGAGCTCTGGAGCTTCCACTGTGACTTCCATCTGTCCGCCCGAGGCGTCGGAGTTGGTACAGCCCTCTCCCGAGACGCCGGAGGCCACGGGCCTTCGAGGCGGCACGCCTGAGCCTCGCCTCCTTCCTGTCTCGCGACTCTCCCGGAATGCCGGACGCGCGCCCTCCCCTCCTCGCGAGCAGAGCGGCTCTCGCGAGCCGCGCAGCTTCGTCGATGTGCTGAGCTGTCTGATGTAGCCGGCGGCGGGCCTCAGCCCACGTTCACCACTCGCACCTGCACCGCGTTGTTGCCGTAGCCCAGCCGGTTCCAGGGCGCTGTCTCCGGCTGCGTCTCGCCCGCCTCGTCCGTGGCTCGCGCCCGCAGCGTGTGTCGACCCGCGGTCGCGTCCTCCCAGGTGAAGGCCCAGCGCACCCAGGCCGAGGGCCTCGGCGTCTCCAGCAGCGTGGCCGGCTTCCAGCTCTCCCCGCCGTCCACCGCCACCTCCACCTGCACCACCCGGCGCTCTCCGCTCCAG
Organism: Hyalangium gracile; assembly: GCF_020103725.1. Lineage (NCBI taxonomy): Bacteria > Pseudomonadati > Myxococcota > Myxococcia > Myxococcales > Archangiaceae > Hyalangium > Hyalangium gracile. The sequence continues at coordinate 654,744 of NZ_JAHXBG010000001.1, forward strand.
GCCATGCCTTGCACCACCACCCGCCCCGGCGCCACGCGCTCGCCCTCCTCCGGTGAGGTGATCAGCGACTTCACCCGCATCCGCGTCACCGGCTCGGCGGCCTGGCCATTGGCCATGTCGTAGATGTAGCGCTCCCGCTGGTAGTAGCCCTCGAACGGACGCGTGAGCGCCTCGATGCGGCTCACCCACTTCACGCTCGCCATGCCGTACCAGCCCGGCACGAGCAGCCGCACCGGCGCTCCATGCGCTCGCGTCAGCGGTGCTCCATTCATCTCCAGCGCCAGCAGCGTGTCCGGGTGCAGGGCCTTGCTCAGTGGGAGGGAACGGGCGAAGCGCTTGCTCCCCTGCCCGTCGGCTCCCTCCACCAGCACCTCCACCACATCCGAGCGCAGGCGGGCCCTCCCGAGCACCTCCGCCAGCGGGACGCCCTTCCACACCGCCGTGCCCAAAGCTCCCTGCATCCACGGCTCGCCCTCGGGGAGCGGTGTCATGGAGGTGCGCCCGTTGCCCGCGCACTCCAGCGTCGCTGTCAACGTGCGCAGGGTTCCTCGCGACAGCTCCGCCAGCCCCAGCGTGAAGGCCGTCTCCACCGCGCCTCCCACCGTGATGCGGTGCGTGGCGGCGGGCAGCTCCGGCTGCGGGTGGTTGCTGCGCACGTAGAAGGAGGCGGTGGGCGTCTGCGCCTCGGCCAGGGCTTCCGGCGGCGTCTCCGCGTTGAAGGGCTCGGCCTTCACCACGACGAGCCTGGCACGCTCCTCTTCCTCGCGGACCTCCCGCGAGGGCTCCGCCGTCCCCACATCCGTCTCCATCGCTCCCTCCCCGGCCTTCCCCTCCGTGGGAGATGGGATCCGCCGCTGCTCGGGGCAAGGTCCTTCGTTCAATGGTGTGCATCCGGGCGCCGGGGAGGCCTGTGTCCCCCCTCCCGCCGCGCTTTGGGCGAACTGGTATGACAAGCAGACAGGTTCGGCCGGAGCGCGCCGCCCGGGCCCCTCCGATGACCTTGGCGGCGACGAACCACCTCCTTAGAGGGGGGGGGCGGCCGGGCGGTCGAGGGAGAGGTGTCCTTCCCGCTCGCCGCAGCCGGCGGCGGTCCGGAACGCGGCAGGCGAGCGTCTCTCGTGGTAGGGCTCGGGACGTGGCACACCTCCGTCCCGCTCCCGCCCCTCGCGGGGAGCTCTTCCAGCCATGAAGCACCGGTATGACGTCATCGTGGTGGGCCTGGGCCATGCCGGCTGCGAGGCCGCCCTCGCTTGCGCTCGCATGGGGCTGGAGACCCTCGGCCTCACCCTGAAGCGCGAGCGCGCCGCCGTCATGAGCTGCAACCCCGCGGTGGGCGGCACCGCCAAGGGCCACCTCGTCCGCGAGCTGGATGCCCTCGGCGGCGAGATGGGACACGCCGCCGACCGGGCCGGCACCCACTTCAAGACACTCAACGCCTCCAAGGGTCCCGCCGTCCAGGCCACCCGCGTCCTTTGTGACCGCGAGGCCTATGCGCGCATCGTTCAGTCCGTCCTCTTCTCCCAGCCGAACCTCACCGTGCACGAGGCGGAGGTCTCCTCCCTCGTCGCCGAGAACGGCCAGGTGGCAGGCGTGGTGCTCGGCGATGGAACCCAGGTGCAGGCGCGCGCCGTGCTCCTCACCACCGGCACCTTCCTCCAGGCCCTCATGCACGTGGGCGAGAAGAAGGAGGTGGGCGGGCGGCTCGGGGATGAGGCCGCGAAGGGCCTCTCCGACTCGCTGCGCTCCCTGGGCTTCGCGCTGGGCCGCTTCAAGACGGGCACTCCCGCGCGCCTCAAGCGGGATTCCATCGACTGGGAGGCCGTGGAGCCCCAGCCGGGAGATCTCCCTCCGCGCTTCTTCTCCTGGCGCACCCGCCGGGCCGTGGCAGCGGGCGAGCCCTTCCCGCTCCAGCCGGCCGTCACCTGCGGCATCACCTTCACCACGCTGGAGACGCACCGGCTGCTGCGCGACAACCTCCATCGCTCGCCGCTGTTCCAGGGCGACATCGTTGGCCGAGGGCCTCGGTACTGCCCCTCGCTGGAGGACAAGGTGGTGCGCTTCGCCGCGCGCGAGCGGCACCAGGTGTTCCTGGAGCCCGAGGGCCCGGACTCGCCGCTGGTGTACCCGGCGGGACTGTCCACCAGCATGCCCGCGGACGTGCAGCTCGAGTTCCTGCGCACCATCCCCGGCCTGGAGCATGTGGAGGTGGTCCGCTTCGGCTACGCGGTGGAGTACGACTACGCGCCGCCCACGCAGCTGTCCGCCACGCTGGAGACCAAGGCCGTGCGTGGCCTGTACTTCGCCGGCCAGCTCAACGGCACTTCGGGCTATGAGGAGGCGGCCTTCCAGGGGCTGTACGCCGGCATCAACGCCGGGCTGCGGGTGAAGGGCGAGCCGCCGCTGTTGCTCGGCCGGGACGAGGCGCACGGCGCGGTGCTGGTGGACGAGCTGGTGACGAAGGGCGTGGACGAGCCCTTCCGCATGTTCACCAGCCGCTCGGAGCACCGGCTCAAGCTGCGCGAGGGCAACGCGGAGCTGCGACTGGCCCGGCACGGACACCGGGTGGGGCTGGTGCCGCGCGAGGCGCTCGAGCGGGTGGAGGCGCGGGCGCGGGCCGTGGCGGAGGAGGTGGCGCGGCTGAAGCGCACCGGGCTGGCCCCGCGGCTGAAGCGCCCCGAGGTGAGCTACGCGGCGCTGGCGGCGGAGGCGCGCCAGTGGCCCCCGGTGCCGCCCGAGGTGGCCGAGGAGGTGGAGGTGGAGGTGAAGTACGAGGGCTACATTGCCCAGGCCGAGCGCGCCGCGGCTCGGGAGGCGGAGGCGTGGGACGGCTGGGTGATTCCGGCGGGCTTCCGGTTCTCCGAGGTGCGTGGCCTGTCGGCCGAGGCGGTGGAGAAGTTCACGGCGCACCGGCCGGGCACGGTGGGACAGGCGCGGCGCATCCCCGGGCTGACGCAGGCGTCCCTGTCCCTGCTCCTGGTGGCGCTGAAGAAGGAGCGCGCCGCCGGTTAGGGCACGTGGGCGATGCGCCGCCAGATGTGCGGATCCGGCGCCCACGGTAAGGCTGATCGACAGGGAATTGATCAGAACGCTTGGAATCCGACCCCGCATCGGTGTATTTGCTGCCCCCCCCGCCGAGCCTGACTTCTGGCCCGAACAGAGGGGACTCAGCGGGTCGGATCAGGCTCCACCACCCTGTCAAGTTGGTATGTCCCGGTGCGCTTTCGAGCACGGCGCCCGAATGTGATTCTGTGGACATGATCGCCACCGCCCTGTGGAAAACGTGTGGATAACCCACGCTTTTCTGGAGCGATCAACGAAATCAACGACTTGCGGGCCGGGGGGCTGTGGAGGATCTGTGGAAAACAGCCGCTTCTTTGATCAGCTCCAACAGGGGTGTAGCGCGCTGGGGGTAGGACTCGCCGAAGACGTCCCGCCGAAGCTCCTGCGCCTCATGAATGAGCTTCTGAAGTGGAATGCCAAGGTGAACCTCACCGCCATCACGGCGCCCGAGGAGGTGCTCGAGAAGCACTTCCTGGACTCGCTCGCCGTGCTGCCCGAGGTGGAGAGCGCCGCCTCGCTCCTGGACCTGGGCGCGGGGGCTGGCTTCCCGGGCCTGCCGCTCAAGCTGGCGCGGCCGGCGCTCACGGTGACGCTCGTGGATGCGGTGGGCAAGAAGGTCGGCTTCCTCAAGGCCGCCATCGCCGCGCTCGGGCTGAAGGACGCGCGGGGGCTTCATGCTCGAGCGGAGGGCAAGCCCGAGACCGAGGGCATTCCTCGCGCCGAGGTGCTCATCGCTCGCGCCTTCATGGACTTGCCTGACTGGCTGAACCTGGCGCCCGCCTACGTGCTGCCGGGAGGCCGCGTGGTGGCGATGCTCGGCAAGGCCTCACCGGAGTCGGAGCTGCAGGCCCGTGCCTCCGAGCGCACCCTGCGCCTGGTCTCCTCGCGTCAGTACCGCCTGCCGTTCTCGGGCGCCGAGCGGCAGATCGCCGTCTTCTCCAAGGAGTGAGCCGCCCGAGGCGCGCTCCCTGGCCCGTCAGGACGGCGTGGTCGGTGAGGCGCTGATCAGCGCGAGCGCCACGCCACGGACTCCGACTGCAGCGAGAGGATCCGCGAGCTCTTCGGCAGGGCTCCTCCCGCAAGGCACGTCGTCGCTCCCGAGAGCGTGAAGGTCGTCGAGGCCGACAGGCCCTGCGCGTTCGTCACCGTGGCCGTGATGGACGGCGTGGTGCCCGTCAGCACGCACTGCGATGGCGTCCACTCCACCTCGCTCTGCGCGGCTTCCGTCGTGGGTGTCCCGAGCGTGCCCGTGTTCGCGGCCCAGGTGATGGTGAGTGCTCGTGCCTGCGGATCACTCGCCACGACGCGGAAGGTGACGCGGCTGCCCGCGAACACGCGCAGATCAGACTGAAAGGTGCTCGTGATGCGCGGCGCGGACTGTGTCTCCGGCGCGCGCGCCCGTGGGGCGGCGGAGCGGGCCACCGGCTCGGTGGGGGGCTGGCTGCATGCGCCTGCCACCACTCCCAGCGCGGCCAGCACCGCCCTGCCCGTCCATCGTCTGTGCGAGTGCATGGCGCGCCTCCCGGCTCCTCGCTCGCGAAGGCGGGCGATGCGCACAGTGTAGGAGGCTCCCCAAGGCGGGCCAGTTTTCAGCGCCCTGCCCTGCCCTGCATTTCAGAAGTCGATCTTCTTCGGGCCTGGGCTGATCAGCGCAGAGTCGGTCGGCGAGGGCAGCGGACAGTCCGGCCCGTACAGCTCGAACGAGCGCACGTGCATCCAGCTGCCATGCACACTGGCGCCGACGAGGCGCACGTACCGGGCGACGCGCTGAGGGAACCAGACCCGGCGCGGGACGTCGTTGTTCGAGGGGATGTTGATCAGCGAGTGCAGGAAGGTCCAGCGCACGCCATCCAGGCTCGTCATCACGGCGCTTCGAGCCGTGGCGCCCAGGCGCGTGTCCCAGGCCCAGTCCACCACCATGGAGTCGATGAGGTGGTTGTGCCCCAGGTCCACCGTGAGCACCGGGTGATTGAGGTCGGCGCTCTGCCAGAACGTCTGCCGGTCATGGTCGAACGCGCGCTGGGGCTCGTCCTTCCCCCAGTGTGACGAGGCGCTCGGGGTTCCCGCCCTCGCGAAGTCACACGCCAGGGGCACGTGGGCTGCTGCCTCCTGCTCCCTCACCTGCGGTGGCCCCTGATCCGTGCCGGGATTGTGGATCATCTCTGGAGGGCTCGGGAGGGAGCCTCTTGGAGGGCGTTGCCCGAGGCGGTCGGGGCGCTGGGGAGGCGATGTGGGGCTCCTGCCAGGCTCGGTTGTGTCGGGCGGAGCGGGCTGGGTGACGCGGCCCGTGACGAAGCCGGCGGCGAAGAGGAGGACGGCGGCGCCTGCGCCGATGGCCACGGGGCCCAGGCGACGGCGAGGCGTCACGCGAGGCGACTCCGGTGAGTCGAGCTGGCGCAGCGCCGCATCGGCCGAAGCGAAGCGGTGAGCCGGATCCACCGAGGTCAGGCGTGCGAGGAAGTCGCGGAAGTGGACGGCGACATCCACGCGCGTGGCGAGCATCTGCTCCCCTTCCTTGCGCAGCCTGGACTCGCGCGTCCACGAGAGGGATTCCACGAGCGTGACGCCGAGGGCGAACAGATCCGTGGTGGCGTCCAGCTCGCCACCGGCCTGTTCGGGAGGAGTGTAGTGAGAGGCCTCGGGGCTGGCGCGGCCGCGGACCCAGCCCGCGCCGAAGTCGACCAGGAAGAGCGCGCCATCCGGACGACGGATCAGGTTGGCGGGCTTGAGGTCGCCGTGGAACACCTGAGGCGATCGACCTTGCAGGTAGCGGAGGATGTCGAGGACCTGTCGAGCCAGATCACGGGCTTCGAGCTCGGTGTAGTGGCGGCTGTCGAGCTCGGCCTCGAGCGGGGTGCCTTCGATGAACTCCTGGGCCAGATAGAGCCGGGTTTCAGCGCCGACCCCCAGCTGCAGCATGTCGAGGTAGCGCGGGATGCGCGGGTGGGTGAGGCTCTGAAGCTGTCGTGCTTCCTGGTGGAAGGCTTGGAGGGTGGTCGCGGCGGGCTCGAGGGAGAAGGACAGCTCCTTGAGGACGATCAGCCCGTCGGTGTCATCGGCGAGATAGGTGCGGGCAGCTCCGCGCTGTCCGAGCATCTGACGCACGCGGTAGGGCCCGACGCGGACCGCGACTCCACAGTGGGTGCAGCGTTCGCCACCTGCCACCTGCGCGCAACCGGGACAGATACCTGCTGGCGGAAGAGGGCCCGTGATCAACGTTCTTCTGGGTCCTGACGACATGGGACGGCCTCCCACCGCGAACGGTCATTCATTCTCCGCCGGTGAGGAGATGGGGACAAGGGCAGGGGCAGGCAGGGAGCGACGCTCGCGACGTGTGGAGGTTCGAGGGTCGCTCTCTCCCCACCTTATATATGCAGCTGCGTGAGTCCCGGGGGAGGAGCAGTGCTTCCGGGTGTTATGCGCGTGAGTCAGAAGATGAGGCATGAGCTGAAAGGCCTGGGCGCATGCATGCAGTCGGGTGACCAGCTTTCGAGCTGCTGCTGACCTCGAGGTTCGAGTCACGGGTGAGCGTGGGTCGAAGCGGCACGAGGGTTCGATGATCAGCCAACGTCTCGCGGACCTGGCGCAGTGGTTGATGCACGAGTTCCCACGGTTCGTTGCGCGCGTTGCTGGCACGGGTTCTCGGGCCTGGGGACGCAGGTCGCGGGTCCCTCGTCTCGGCGCGGGTCCCCCCATCAGCGGATGGGTCCTCCCGCGCCGGCCGTCCCGCTCTCCCAGGATTCGCGGCACGAGGTGGCTGCGCTGTCGACGATGCATGCGGCTGAGCTGGTATGGCTGTCAGACAGGTTGCTGATGGCTCGTGGATGGAGGCATCCCCTGCGTGCCGTGATCAGCGGGTCTTGCGGTCAGCTCGTCGATGCGCGGTGAATGGAGTGTCGACCCTCGCGCGCGATGTTCCATGTGGAACATCGAAGCAGCGAGGTCTCCCTTCTCATCGCGTGGAGTGACAGTCCGCGTATGGCATGCGCTGTCCATGCCTCTTGTTCCAGGTGGAACGGCTCATGGAGGGCTCCAGGATGCGAACTGGAGGCGCTGGTCACCTGCTTCGTGGAGCGCTGAGGTCTGTCGTGCGGTCATGCCTCGCGCGGTCTCCCAGGACACGCACTCCGGCCTGGTCTTCATGAATCCCCACGCCCTCATGATGAGCAGGCAGCCCGGCCGTTCAATCCACTCAAGAGCCCAACCACGTTCCACGTGGTTGTTCGTGGTCGCTGAGCGGAGTCGCTCCTGGCTGATCAGCGACACCAGCCTCTGTCACGTGGAACGCTCGCAACGGGGGAAGGTCGAATCAGGGAGGCGTCGCTGCTCGGTCGTCGTTCCTTGTTCCAGGTGGCACGCAGAGGTCTGCGATGCGGCCATGGCTGCTCATGGTCCGGTCTGTCGGTCGGCCTTCGTTGTTCCACGTGGAACGCGTGGCCCCAGATGAGGGCGCGCGAGATGGTTTCGGTTCCTTGATGCAGCCGACCCTGTTCCACGTGGAACGTGCGTCTCCGAAGTTGGGTGAGCTGCTGGAGTCCACTTGAGCACCAGACCTTCGTGTTCCACGTGGAACGTGCAGGGCGGCAAGGAGCGTGACCGCCAGGAACTCCAATCCGTTACTCGTTCGCTTGTTCCACGTGGAACGTGCGTGGCCGTCACGAGTCGCGCAGCTGGGTTCCATCTCCTTGATGCGCTCGCCCTGTTCCACGTGGAAGCTCCGGGGCCGGAGAAGATCGACCCGCGCGGGCCTGCTTGATCAACCATGCCTTCGGGTTCCACGTGGAACACTGGTGTCCGCGGAGAGGCCCGCTGTTGGGCTCTCCCTTCGGGTCTTTGTTGGGCTCTTCATTGAGTCTTGTTCCACGTGGAACGCGTGCGCCGGCATGGGGGCTGTTGGGTGCGGTCTTCCGGTCTCCCGCTCCACCGTGTTCCACGTGGAACGTGCGTGTCCCATCAAGGTCGATACGTGGAGGAGAGCTGCCTGATCAGCAGACCCGGCTTGTTCCACTTGGAACGTGCGCGCTATCGGGAATGCGCGCGCCGGATGGTCGCGCGTGCCCCATGTGATGGACCCTGTTCCACGTGGAACGTGGGCATCAACGGAGCAGGTGAGTCTCGGCGTGCATACGTGTTCCGTACGGCGGCTCCTGTTCCACGTGGAACGTGAGCATCAACGAAGCAGGTGAGTTCCGGGCGCCCATGCGTTCCGTGTGGTGGCTCCTGTTCCACGTGGAACGTGAGCGCTAGCGAAGCAGGTGAGTTCCGGACGCGGCCACGTGTTTCGTGCGGTGGTTCCTGTTCCACGTGGAACGCGAGCATCAGCGAACCAGGCGAACTCAAGCTGTGGCCACGTACTCATTCATTCGACGCTGTTCCACGTGGAACGTGGGCATCAGCGAAGCAGGTGAGCGCCAGACATCCGACGTGCTCAGGCGTTCGACGCTGTTCCACGTGGAACGCGCGGTGCCAGTGCGGTCGAGCACTCATGGATGACGGCCCAGTTCTCAGCCCGGCCCTGTTCCACGTGGAACGTGCCCGAGCCATCGGGGCTCTGTCTTCCCAGGAACCGGACGCGGCTCATGGGACTGGTGGGGTGGAGGCAAGTCGAACAAGGGAAGCCGGCAGAGTCCTCCCCGATGTTCGCGCAGGCCCAGTGCACGTCGACTGATCACGGACACCAGAGAAGTCGACCGGACCCATTCCGCGCCGACCCACCGTGAGCCGATGGAGAGCGGGACGGCCGGCGCGGGAGGACCCATCCGCTGATGGGGGGACCCGCGCCGAGACGAGGGACCCGCGACCTGCGCCCCAGACCGCGGACCCGTGCCCGGCGCGCCCGTGTCACCCGGTCCACCCGCGCCACCCCTGATCAGCAACCTCCGCCCTCCGTGCCGGATGAAGCGCCCCCAGCCCGCGCTCCACCGCGCACCCGAGGCCCCGCAACCTGGTCCGCCGGCCGGTCCCGTTCCACGTGGAACACCAGCCCGACAGGGGTTCCGGCCCCGTGCCGGAGACCCGCTCTCGAGCCCCTGCCAGAGCCCGCTCCAAGCACCTCAGTAGGGGAGGGAGCAGGCAGAAAAGGACACTGGATTGGATGTTGGTTTGGTGGCTCAATGCGCCCGCACTTTCGTGCTCCCGGCGACACCCGAACCGTGCCGCCCGGACCCCCGAGAGTGCCTCGGAAGGCAACGCGGAACCCCGGACACCGGGCACCGAATGAGGATGGGCCACGTGGGTCGAATCATCTGCATCTCCAACCAGAAGGGCGGCGTCGGCAAGACGACCACCGCCATCAACCTCGCCGCCAGCCTGGCCTCGGCCGAGCGCCGCACGCTCCTGGTCGACATGGATCCCCAGGGCAACGCTGGCAGCGGTCTGGGCCTCAAGCGCGACGCGCTTCACGGCACCGTCTATGAGGCGCTCCTCAATGGTCGTCCCATGAAGGAGCTGCTCCACCCCACCGAGCTGCGCTACCTCCAGGTGGTCCCCGCCACCCCGGACCTCACCGGCGCCGAGGTCGAGCTCGTCAGCCAGGACCGCCGCGAGTTCCGCCTCCGCGACGCGCTGCGCCCCCTGGCCAAGGAGTACGACTACATCCTCATCGACTGCCCCCCGTCGCTCGGCCTGCTCACCCTCAACTCCCTGGTCGCCGCCGACTCCGTCCTCATCCCCCTGCAGTGCGAGTACTACGCGCTCGAGGGCCTGTCCCAGCTCACCCACACCGTGGACCTGGTGCGCCAGGGGCTCAACAAGGACCTGAAGATGGAGGGCATCCTGCTCACCATGTTCGACGGTCGCGCCAACATCGCCAACCAGGTGGTGGATGAGGTGCGCGGCTACTTCAAGGACCAGGTCTTCGGCGTGGTGGTGCCCCGCAACGTCCGCCTGGCTGAGTGCCCCTCGTTCGGCAAGCCCATCATCCTCTATGACATCAAGTCCAAGGGCTGCGAGAGCTACCTCGCGCTCGGCCGCGAGATCATGAACCGCGAGGGCAGGAAGCCGCCTGCGCGCAAGGTCGCTTGATTCACGATCCGACTCCAGGAACCCTGCCTCAACCTTCTCCCTCCCGCCTCCTCCTATAAGGAAGAGCGGAGGGGCCCGGCGCTCCGGCGCCACCGCGGAGACGAGACGTGCTGAACGCGAATGCTGGTGACAAACAGAAGCGGGCGCTGGGCCGAGGCCTCTCGGCCCTCATCCCCCAGGCCGGCCCCGCCGCCGCCGCCAACACGGTGGCCGAGCCCGCGCCCGCGGCTCGCAACGGCGTACTCAAGCTGCCCATCGAGTCCATCCATCGGGACAAGGAGCAGCCGCGCCGCTACTTCGACGAGACGAAGCTGGCCGAGCTCACCGAGTCCATCAAGGTCCAGGGCGTGCTCCAGCCGGTGCTCGTGCGAAAGGACGGCAACAGCTACAAGCTCATCGCCGGCGAGCGTCGCTGGCGCGCGGCCCAGGCCGCCGGCCTGAAGGAAGTCCCCGCCCTGGTGCGCGAAGTCACCGAGGCCCAGGCCTTCGAGCTCGCCCTGGTGGAGAACATCCAGCGCGCCGACCTCAACCCCATCGAGGAGGCCGAGGGCTACCAGCGCCTGATGGAGGAGTTCAAGCTCACCCAGGAGCAGATCAGCCAGCGCGTGGGCAAGGAGCGCTCCACCGTCGCCAACGCCCTGCGCCTGCTGTCCCTCCCAGAGGATGTGAAGGGCCTGGTGGCCGATGGCTCGCTGAGCATGGGCCATGCGCGCGCGCTGCTCGGCGTGCCGCGGCTGCCCGAGATGCAGGCGCTGGCGGTGCAGGTCGCCGAGAAGAAGCTCTCGGTGCGTGACACCGAGAAGCTGGTGCAGCAGAAGCGCCAGCATAAGAAGGATGGGGGCCGGCCTCCGAAGCAGAGCCCCCAGGTGAAGTCCCTGGTCGAGGAACTCCAGCGTCGATTGGGGACAAAAGTACGTCTGACGGAGAAGGCTCCAGGGAAAGGAACTTTGGAAGTCGACTTCTTCTCGTACGATGACCTGGACCGTCTCTTGAAGCTTCTCAGGAAGGAGTAGCGCGTGGCGCTCCTCGGCGGGAAAAAGGACGAAGCACCCAGCAGCAGCAGCAAGCCATTGTTCAAGCGGGAGGAGGATTTCGTGTCGACGCGTCCAGGCGACATTCACACGCTGCTCGGTAAGGGGAGCGATTTCACCGGCAAGCTCACCTTCGAAGGGCAGGTGCGCATCGACGGCAAGTTCAGCGGTGAGATCTTCACCAAGGACACCATCGTCATCGGTGATGGGGCTCGCGTGGAGGCCACCATCAGTGCCGGCACCATCATCATCCACGGCACCGTGGTGGGGAATGTCACGGCCACGCAGATCATCGAGCTCAAGCAGCCGGGCCGCGTGAAGGGCGATCTCCAGACGCCGGCCCTCACCATCGAGCGAGGCGCCACCTACGACGGCAACTGCCGGATGGAAGGCAGCAAGCCGGCGGCGCCCGCGCCGGGCGGCGACAGGAAGTAGTGCCGTCGCTCCGTCACAAGGGGCTCCGGGCGGCCGTGCTGGCGCTCGCCGTGCTGGCCGCCGGGTGCTCGAAGAAGAAGGAGGAGCCTGCTCCCTCGCCAGGGAGCGGGACCTCGACGGGCACCGCTGAGCGCCCGTCTGCCCCGCGTGCGGGCGTGAAGGTGCCCCTGCCGCCCGGCTGGTCGGCGCTCGTGGCGGGGGACGGCAGCTTGCAGGTCGGGCCTCCAGGCCAGCCCGTGCTGCGTGTGGATCACCGCCCCGGCGAGGGAGCGAAGATGCCCTCCGCCGAGCAGCTCGCGGACTCCATCAGCCAGCAGTACTCCGACTTCCAGGTGTCGCTGGATCAGGAGGAGGGCGACGCGAACGTGGCCCTCGTGCGCATCACCCTGGCCCCGAAGCTGGCCGACGGTGGCCTGGGCCCGCATGGGCCCGCGCTCCTGGGCGCCCGACGCGTCGGGGATGAGCTGTTCCTGTGCGCCACGCTGCCCGGAGTCACTCCCGAGGACGTGCGCCTGGCCACCGAGGCCTGTCGGAACATCCAGGTGCAGGCGGCGCCGTAGCAAGCCTCACGGCAGGGACTCGGGACGAACTGGCCAGCGCTTGCTGATCCGCTCGCTCAGCCCACGCCGTGTGCCGCTCCCCACGTCGTGCGCAGCTTGTCCGCACGGGAGATCATCCATGGACTGGAGAGCGAACCTCGTCGAGGACGACGTTGCGGTGCAGGACATCCTGCGCCAGGCCCGCAGGGTGGCGGTGCTCGGCATGCGCCCGGAGAGCCACGCCCACAAACCCGCCTTCGCCGTCCCCGAGTACCTGCAGGCCCACGGCTACGAGGTGATTCCGGTGCCCACCCACGAAGGGGCAGGGGACCGCATCCTCGGGAAGCCCACCTACCGCGCCGTGGCGGACGTGCCGGGCGAGGTGGACATCGTCGACGTGTTCCGTCGGCCCGAGGACATCGACGCCCATGTGGAGGACTTGATCAGCAAGCACCCGAAGGTGGTGTGGTTCCAGCTCGGCATCCGCAATGACGCGGCGGCGGAGCGGCTGGCGCGCGCGGGCATCCGCGTGGTGCAGGACCGGTGCATGAAGCTCGAGCGCATGAAGCTCGCGGAGACCGAAGCCGGCACCTCCGCCTCCTAGGCTTGGGGGCTCCTGTCAAGCCGCACACCCCCTGTGGGTGTCCCACCCAGGGTGGCTCGGAGTCGTTCAAAAGGAGGCCCACGCGGGCCGTGAGCACGTCCCACACGCAGTGGGGCTTCACGTTTCCGAAACGAATTCATAACCTATGCCTCACGCCTGGAAGTTGGCCCCCCGTTGGGCACCGGCCCCGGTGCCCGCGCATCGAGAAGGAGTGAAAGCAATGGCTCTCCCCGAGTTGCTCTCCCCCGCCGTCAGCGTCGTCGGGGTCCTCCTTCTGGGGCTGCTCACAGCGGCTACCCTCGCGGCCAGCAAGGCCCGCCCGCAGCCGGTGCCGGTGCGCCGCGACTCTCCGCGCCGCCGCCGCTGATCACCGCCAGGCTCCGTGAGCCCCCAGCGCATCGGCCTCCCGGTGCCGGGCGACATGTACCCTGAAGACTCGAAGCCGCGGACCGTGCGCCGCTGGAGGCGAGGAGCTCCCCGCCTCGCGCCGCGCGCCGCGGGCCCTCAGCGCTTGAAGGCCAGGGAGAGCGCGAAGTCTCCCGAGGGATCCGTCCACCACGCGGTGAGGTGAAGCCCCGCGGCGGCCAGCTCCGCCTCCACCTGCCGAGGGTGGAACTTGCAGCTCACCTCCGTGCGCAGCACCTCGCCCTCCTCGAAGTGGGCGAAGCACTCGAGCGCCGGCAGCCGCACCACATGCGAGCGCTGGGCGATGAGCTGCATCTCGATCCAGCCGTTCTCCTCGTCATAGGGCGCGTGGTGCGCGAAGGCCTCCACGTCGAAGTCGGCGCCCAGCTCGCGGTTGAGCACGCGCAGCATGTTGCGGTTGAACTCGGCCGTCACCCCCGCGCTGTCGTTGTAGGCGGCGAACAGGCGTTTCGAGCACTTCACCAGGTCGGTGCCCAGCAGCAGGCCCTCTCCCGGCTCCAGCCCGTCGGCCAGCTCTCGGAAGAAGCGCGCGCGCTGCAGCGGCTTGAAGTTGCCGATGGTGCCTCCGAGGAAGACCACCAGCCGCCGGCCTCCCCGGGGCAGTCGCCCCAGGTGGCGCTCGAAGTCGCCCACCACCGCGTGCACGTGCAGCCCCGGATAGTCGTACGCCAGCCGCTGCGCCGCGCCGCGCAGGAAGGACTCGCTCACGTCGAAGGGCACGAAGCTCCGCAGCCCTTCCTCCATGAAGGCGTCCAGCAGCAGGCGCGTCTTCTCGCTCGTTCCGCTGCCCAGCTCGATGAGCGTCTCCGCTCCGCTCAGCCGGGCGATCTCCGCCGCGCGCGCCTCGAGGATCTCCCGCTCGCGCCGCGTGGGGTAGTACTCGGGCAGCCGGGTGATGTCGTCGAAGAGCTGGCTGCCGCGCTCGTCATAGAGCCACTTGGGAGACAGCTCCTTGGGGCGCCTGCACAGCCCGGTGATGGCATCCTCGCGCAGCGCGTTCAGCGCATCTCCTGGCCGCACGTGCACGTCCACCGTCACCGCCCGTGCGCGCGCAACACTTGCTCCCAGCACCCTCATGCTTTTTCCCCCCTGACCTTCACTTCACGCTCCGCGCGCAGCGGAAGCCGGCGAAGATCTGCCGCCGAATCGGAAAGTCCCAGTTGCGGAAGCTGTTGCGCACCGCCACGGGCGCGCTCGCCCAGGCGCCGCCGCGCAGCACCTTGTAGTCCGCGCCGAAGAAGACCTCGGAGTACTCGCGGTACGGGAAGGCGCGGAAGCCCGCGTAGCCGCTGAAGTCGCTGGCCGTCCATTCCCACACGTCCCCCAGCAGCCCCCACACTCCGTCCGCGCTGCGGCCCCGGGCGAACGCACCCACGGAGGCCGGGCCCCACGTGTCACCGCCCAGGTTGGCGTGCAGGGGCGTGGGCCGCGCGCCGCCCCACGGGTGCTCGCGTGGCGTGCCGTCGCTGCCCTGCGCGGCCTTCTCCCACTCGGCTTCGGTGGGCAGGCGCTTGCCGGCCCAGCGCGCGTACGCGTCCGCCTCGTACCAGCACACGTGCTGCACGGGCTCGTCCTTGGGTAGCGGTTCGATCCAGCCGAAGCGTCGGCGCAGCCACACATGCTGGCCCTGTGGCAGCCAGAAGAGCGGGTGGCTCAGGCGCTCGGACTGGATGAAGTCCCAGCCCTTCGGGTGCCACCAGCGCGGATCCTCGTAGCCACCCGACTCCACGAAGACGAGGTAGTCCCCGTTGGTGACGGGGTGCGCGTCGAGCAGGAACGCGGGCACGTCCACCGTGTGCGCGGGGCGCTCGTTGTCATAGGCCCACGGGCCGTCACTGCCCAGGCGCACCGGGCCGCCGGGGATGAACACCTCGTGCTGGGGCACGGCGCCGGGGCGCGGGCTCTCCCGAGCGGCCGGGCGGTACTCCCACGTCGTCATCAGCTGCAGCGTGGCGGCGAGCGTCTCCGCGTGCTGCTGCTCGTGCTGGGCCACCATGCCGAAGACGAAGCCGTCCTTGAGCAGGGGCTCGGGTGAGTCCTCCGGCAGGGTGTCCAGGTGCTCACGGACGGCCTGGCGCACGCGCGCGGCGTAGGCGAAGGCATCCTCCGGAGCGAGCAGCGGAAGCTGGGAGCGGGTACGGCGCGGGTGGAGGAAGGCGTCGTAGATGGCGTCGAAGGCCGGCTCCGTGAAGGACCGGCCACCCAGGGCGCGCAGCAGCCACTGTTCCTCGTAGTTGGCCACATGCGCCACGTCCCACACGAGGGGAGACATCAGGGGCGAGTGCTGGCGCAGCAGCTCCGCTTCCGGCAGCCCCGCCAGCATGTCGAGCGTGCGCGCGCGGGCGCTCTCCAGCTCCCTCCAGGCGTGAGCCTTCCAGGGAATCTCCATCACACGCCTTGCTTGTCTCGCGCCGCCCAAGTGCCCCCCTGTGCGCCGAAACTAGGCAGCCTGCCGTGGACTGGGGAGCGCCTGTCTGCACGTATCCGCACTTTGCGTACGCCACTCCACGTCCGGATTGTCTGTTTCGGACGATTCGCCGGTGTTGGGTGCTGGCGCGAGCCTTCGAGCCAGCGCTTGCCCCTCGCGGACGCAGGTGTGGCAATGATGCGGGGTGGAAGCCAGGGGGGCGATGGAGGGGGGACACGGCTTCCGCCCATCCCAGTCAGCGCAGTCCTCGGATGCCTGCCATGACCACACGCAAATCTCACACCTCGCTGCCACCGGTGCGCTCGGAGGAGTCTGCCCGCGGGGCCGCCGGGTCCCCGCCGCAGGGCAGTGCCGAGGAGTCACTGTCGAGGATGCTCGAGCTGCAGGCGGAGCTCGCCGCGCTGGCGACGCGGGGAGAGATGGAGGCGGTGATGCGGCTCATCGCCACGCGAGGGCAGGAGCTCTCGGGGGGGGCGGGAGCGGCGGTGGCCCTCATCGAGGAGGGGGAGATTGTCTGCCGCGCCGGCACGGGCAGCGTCGCCCGGGCGGTGGGTGAGCGGATGCAGCTGGAGGGCACGCTGACGAGCCAGTCGATGGCCTCGCGTCAGGCGATGCGCTGCGACGACACGGAGCTGGACACGCGGGTGGACCGGGCGACGTGCCGGCGGATGGGAGCGCGCTCGCTGGTGGTGACGCCGCTGGTGTTCGGGGAGCGTCCCGGCGCGCTGCTCTTCGCGCTCTCGCCGAGGCCGAACGCGTTTGGCGAGGTGGAGGAGCGGAGGGTGTCGCTGCTGGCCCGGAGCGCGGGGCCGCTGCTGGCGCTGGCGCAGGCGTCGAAGGTGGCGGTGGAGCGCGAGCGGGAGCTGTGGGCCCTCAAGGAGATGATGCGCAGGCGGGACGCGGAGCTGGAAGTGGTGATCCAGTCCATCGAGGAGCCAGCGTACCTGGTGGGCGAGGGCGGTGCGGTGCGAGCCAACCGGGCGGCGCTGGAGCTGCTGGGAGCGGACAGCGCGCTGGGGCTGAGGGGCCATCCCGTGCTGCTGGCCGAGCGGCTGCAACCGCGGAGTCCGGAGACGCAGGCCCCGGTGGGACTGGACGAGGATCCGCTGGCGCGGGCGCTGACGGGGCAGCCGTGGACGCGGGAGCTGGTGGTGCGCCACACGCGGGCGGGGATGGATGTGCGGGTGCGCACCTCGGGAGCGCCGGTGCGGGTGGACGGGAAGGTGGTGGCGGCCGTGGTGGTGCACACGGACGTGGGAGCGCGGCGGCGGGTGGAGGAGCAGAAGGATCAGTTCCTGACGCTGGTGGAGCGCTCGACGGAGTGCATCGGCATCACGACGCTGACGGGGCGACCGGTGTACCTGAACCCGGCGGGGCGGGGGCTGCTGGGCTTCGAGAGCCAGGAGGCCTTCCGGGCCAGCGCGGTGCTGGAGACGTACCTGCCGGAGGACCGCGAGGCGGCGCGCGTCGCGTTCACGGCGGTGCGGGAGCGGGGACACTGGGAGGGCGAGCTGCGGCTACGAGACAGGCGTACGGGCGAGGCGATCCCGGTCTGGCATCAGCTCTTCACGCTGGTGGCGAGGGAGACGGGGCGGCCGGTGGGCCTGGGCTCGGTGACGAGGGACTTGCGCGAGCCGCTGCGCGCGGAGGCGGTGCGCGAGCGGCTGATCGACATCGTCAGCAATGATCTGCGCGAGCCGCTGTCGGCAATAGCGGTGGCGGCGTCCACGCTGCTGCGGCGGGGGGAGCTGTCGGAGGCGGACACGAAAGCGGCGGGGCGCATCGCGCAGAGCGCGGAGCGGATGGGGCGGCTCATGGGCCAGGTGCTGGACTTCACGCGGACGTACCTGGGCGCGGGGCTGGTGCTGCTGCCCACGCGGATGGACCTGGATGTGGTGGCGCAGGACGTGGTGGCGGCGGCGGAGCTGGAGCACCCGGACCGGCTGGTGCGCTACGTGAAGCGAGGGGACGCGAGCGGGCTCTGGGATAGGGAGCGACTGGTGGAGCTGCTCTCCATGTTGCTGGGCCACGCGCTGCGAGGGAGCCCGGCGGAGCGGCCGGTGGACCTGAGGTTGAAGGGGGAGGGGGAGGAGGTGGTGGTGGAGGTGTCTCGGACGGGAGCGCCCATCCCGGCCGAGGTGCTGCCCCAGCTCTTCGATGCGTTCCGTTCCTCCCCGGTGGACGAGGCGCGCCGCGAGCACGAGGGACTGGGGCTGTTCCTCGCGAGGGAGATCGCCCGAGCACATGGAGGAGACGTGGAGGTGCGCTCGAGCGCGGCGGAGGGCACCACGTTCCGGGTGCGGTTGCCGCGAGGGGCCGCGACGGTCGATTGAGGCAGGGCGGTACGGGTGGAGGTGCCGGGCTGCGCGGGAGGGGATTCCCGACGCATGATGCCCTCACATCATGCGGTGGACGCTCTACCATTCCGGGGAGCCGCGACCCGGAGGTGCGGAGTGGCCCTGCAACGCCCGTACGCAGCCGTCACCATCACAGTGCTGCTCGTGAGTGCCTGCGCGAGTACTCCGGACCGCCCCGCCTGTGCGGACGATGGCGGGGGGAGATGCACCGCGGGAGACGATGCACAGCGGGTGCACTGGGCCTTCCTCCTGAACAAGGAGCAGGAGCTGAAGCAGTCCGGCCTGCGGGAAGAAGCCCGGCGCCGTGAGCACCTGGTGCTGGCGGAGATGACGGTCTGGCTGCATGCGCAGGACGCTGAGACGCTGGCGCGTACCTCGCCGGAAGAGATGTACCAGCGGCTCAAGGCGGCCCGGCAGCAGAGGGAGCGACAGGAGCAGGCGCGCGCAATCGCCGTGGAGGCGAGGCTGGATGAGTTCCTCGACTGGGCCGAGCGGCGGTGGGCTCGGAGCGCGGTGCGCTTTCGCAGCGTGGGGCGCGAGTATCTGATGACCGAGAATCCCCTGCGCCAGCAGACCGAGGATGCACTGACGGCGGCAGTGCTCGACTGGGCGTTCACGCACACGCAGGATCCGGACTTCCTGAGCCGGAGCCCGAACGAAGTCGCGGTCTATGTCCTGGCGAAGAACAGCGTGCTGGCCACGGCGATAGAGCTGGGGCAGCAGGCGCCCCCACACCTGGACTACACGCCCCAGCCGGACGAGACGGAGGGCACACCGGAGGAACTGGCGGTGGAGCTGCTCGTGGGCCTCACTCCAGTGGTGGGAGAGGCAGCGGACCTCCACTCCCTTTTGACGGGGCTGAGCATCACGGGTCGCCCGCTCCGCAAGGAGGAGCAGCTGCTGGCGGCGGTAGGGGTGCTGCTGCCCTTCGTGTCTGGGCGGATGCTCGCGGGAGCCGAGATGGTCGAGCGGGCGGCGCTGCTCACGGGACGGGGACTGGAGGAGGTACGGGTGCTGCAGCGGGTGGCCTCGCACGTGAGCCCGGAGGAGGCGCGCGAGGTGGACCGGATGCTGCGCGCCGCGTCGAAGGGCGAGCGGATCGGCGCGACGGATGTGGAGCTGTTGAAGCGCATCGCGCGGAAGCTGGAGCGACCGCTGAGTGAGGCGTCCGAGACGCTTCGCCGAGGCGGCAGGGTGCCCTTTCTAGGGGTGCGCAAGGGCGCGGACGGAGTGCGTCTGGTACCCGGAGAGCCCGCGCATCTGGCTCAGTGCTGGGTGGACTATCAGTTCCGCCATCCGAGCAGGTACCCGCGCTTCACCTACGCGCCGGACGAGGCGTGGAAGCGGCTGTACGAATCCATCCTCCGGAACAAGGAGGCGGGCACGGCCTTCGAGCAGTCAGTGCTGAAGCTCGGTGGGCACGAGAAGAATGTGGCGATGATGATGCCGCCGCCGAGTACCCAGGTACAGGGCTTCATCCCAGACGCGGTGCGAGGCAAGCCGAGCGAGCTGGTTTGGGGCAGGCCCTATCAGTTCGTGGAGGTGAAGGCGCGCGCGAAGCTGGACCTGGGGGGCAACCTCAAGGCCATGCTCGACTACGTGGACGCCTTCGGAGGCCATGTTGAGCTATGGATTCGCTCCGTGAAACATCCAGAGGGACTGACCCGACTCTCTCAACCACTGCTACGGCGCTTGAAGCAGCTCGAACGTGAAGGGAAAGCGACCATCAAGCACCATCCTTAGGAATGCCGCATGCCCTCCAGGCCCCTCATCACCGAGTTCAACCTCTGGCCAGGGCCTCTTCGCTCCTCGGTCGTGAAGGAGCTACTCCAGCGGATATTTCATGATTACCGCTGGTTCAAGCCTACGAGATACGGGCGGGCCTTCCTCAATGGGAAGCTTGAGCCTGAGCGCCCAGACATCGACGCGCTCGTTGCTTTCTATGAGGAGTACCAGAACATCACCATCGCGGCGAAGACAGACCGTGACTTCATCCTCATCTATCCCACCAAGCCTGGCGCTGAGTATCCCTACGTAGGCTCCATCAACTGGACGACCTCCGTGAAGGAGGCGGACAAACCCAAGTGGCGTGCCGCGCACCTGCGGCAGGTCCAGGAAGTCATGTCGCTGGTGGAATCACCCCTGGCACAGGCAGGCCCGGACGACGATTTCCAGCGCAAGACCCGGCGCTTGGTTCCCAACGCCGACGGTTTCGGCCAGGAGCAGGCCATCACCGTGCGCGACTTCAGCGAAGGCCTCGCGGGCCTCTACTGGCGCAGCTTTCTCGGCGCGCCCTTCCTTCGACTCTTCGGCGACCGCCTCGATGCCCTGCCCGCCGAGTGCCGGCAGGAACTCGGCGACGAGCACCTCCTCATCCAGCCCTACGAGCTCCCCACCCAGGCCGGGACTCCCGAGGGCGACGCGCGTGAGCGCCAGCTCATCTCCCTCCTGGGCCCCGAGCACTTCTACGACCACGAGCGCCACCTCAAAGCCACCCGGCGTCCCCAGATTGGGCCGCCGGTTCACTGACGAAGCCCGGAAGCCCGCCAGGCCGCGGGGGATGCACCGGCCCGGCGAGCCCCTGGCGCACCGCCTCAGCGGACGATCTTGATGTTGAACTCCGCCGTCTTCAGCGTGCCGAAGAGCCGGATCCACAGCGGCAGGTAGCTCTCGGTGCCGCGCGACTGGGTGATGTCGCCCAGGTCCAGGATGTGCTTCCAGCCGAACTGCGTCTTGAGGAACTCGCCCACCGTGGCCTTGGCCGCCGCGTCATTGCCGCAGATGAACAGCTGGTGGTCTCCGCCGCCCACCTTGCCCGGGTCCACCATGATGGACGCCGTCACCGTGTTGAGCGTCTTCACCACCTTCGTCTCCGGCAGCGCCGCCTGCGCCAGCTCGCCCAGCGAGTCCGTGTTGCCCGCGAACAGCGTCGGCGGCATGCCCTTGGAGAAGTCCAGCGGGTTGGAGATGTCGATGAGCGTCTTGCCCTTCAGGCTCGCGCTCGCGGCCTTCAGCGCCTCCAGCGAACCGGTGCCGCTGGTGCAGTTGAAGACCAGCTCGCCAAAACCCGCCGCGTCCGCGAACGTGCCCTGTGAGGCCTTGGCGCCCGCGCCCTTCACCCACGCCGAGGCCTTCTCATTGGTCGCCGTGCGCGAGCCCATCTTCACCTCGTGCCCCAGCGCCACGAGCTTGTTGCCCAGCGCCACGCCCACCATGCCGGTACCCAGGATTCCAATCTTCATCGCGTGCTCCTTCTGAAACGGTGCGAGGCGAAAACTACCGGCCTGCCTCCCGGTTGAGAATCACCGCCCTGCTCAACCTTCCGTCAACTTCCGGTTAACAATGCGGGCATGGACCTGTTCTCCGGAGTGCTCCCCTTCCTTCACACCGCCGAGGAGCGCAGCTTCCGCAAGGCGGCCGCCCACCTGGGTGTCACCACCGCCGCCGTCAGCAAGGCCGTGGCCCGGCTCGAGGCGGAGCTGGGCGTCACCCTGCTCCACCGCACCTCGCGCCACGTGTCCCTCACCCCCGAGGGCGCCGCCTTCCTCGAGCACTGCCGCGAGGCCGTCACCCGCATGCAGGCCGGGCGCGAGCTCGTCGCCCAGGCCCAGAAGGTCGCCGAGGGCGAGCTCAAGGTCTCCATGCCCCTCATCCTCGGCCGCGCCGTGGTGCCCGAGCTGGGGCGGCTGGCCGCGCGCCACCCGCGCCTCACCTTCAACCTCTCCCTGACGGACCGCTTCAGCCGCCTGGCCGAGGAGGGCGTGGACGTGGCGGTGCGCATCGGCGAGCTGGAGGACTCCAGCCTGGTGGCTCGCACCCTGCGCGTGCCGCAGTGGGTGACGGTGGCCTCGCCGGCCTGGCTGGGGCGCCATGGCACGCCTCGCCACTACAAGGAGCTGGAGCGCCACGCCTGCCTCAAGTTCGTCACCCCCGCTGGCGTCACCCGCGAGTGGACGTTCAAGGACAAGCGCGAGGCCCGGCCCGTCACCGTGCGCACCCCGGACGCGTTCCGCATCGACCACGGGGAGCTGCTGGTGGAGGCCGCCGTGGCGGGGCTCGGCATCTGCCAGGCCTTCGACTTCATGGTGGCCGAGCACCTGCGCTCCGGGCGGCTGGTGGAGGTGCTGGCCCCGTACGCCGCCGAGGGGCCGCCCATCCGAGCGCTGTGCCTGCCGCGCCGCCAGTCCACTCCGCGCGTGCGCGTGTTCCTCGACTTCCTCCAGCAACTCCTCCGCCGCGAGGAGCGCTGAGCCCGTCTGCCCGCTCCTCCACACGGCGAGCGAGGCCCTGGCACCCCGGGTTGGCGCCTCTGCCCTACGTCCGCTGGATGACAACCCTTCTGTGCAGGGGCTCCGGCGAGGCCCTGCCCGCGTCCGGACAGCGACGCGGACGCACACGAGGAGGCGCGACATGGCTTGGTCCAGGACTCCCTGGTCGGCGTGGAATGGCCTGGGCTTCGGCCTGGTGGCGGGCGTGGTGTTCGCCATCGCCGAGTGCGTGGCCTCACTGGCGGGAGGACAGGGCCTGCTGACGCCCGTGCGCTTCGCGGCCAGCGTCCTCTTGGGCTCTCGGGCCCTGGGGGAGATGCCGCTGGGGCTCATCCTCGCCGCGGGGCTGGCGGTGCACATGGGCCTGTCGGCCTTCTTCGGGCTGGCGTACTCGCTGATCGACGCGCGCATCTCCCCCGAGCTGCGGCCGAGGGTGACCCACCAGGTGGCGGTGGGGATGCTCTTCACCATCGGGGTGTGGGTGGTGACGTTCCAGTTCGTCGCTCGCGGCTACTACCCGTGGTTCCTGGAGACGGCGGAGTTCTTCCAGCTGGCGATGCACGCGCTCTTCTTCGGAGTGCCGCTCGGACTGCTGTTCGCCGCGGCCGAGCGCCGCCGCGTGGCCATCGCCGTCTTCGAGCAGGACGCGACCGAGGAGCGCGCGACGCGCCGGGCTGGCGGAGGCACGCCGGACTGAGCGGCAGGAGAGGAGACGACGATGCGATACGCGATGCGGGTGGGGTGCGTGTGGCTGGCGGTGGGCGCGGTGGGCTGTGCCGGAGCGAGCACGCAGGCGCCGCTGCTCGAGGAGAATCCGGTGGTGGTGAGCGCGGGCCAGGGCGGCGCCGCGGAGATAGACACCGGCCCCTGGGCGTCCCTGGTGCGCACGCCCCAGGCCGAGCAGGAGCGGCGCCACTTCTATGAGCGGGTGGCCAGGGAGCTGGGCCTCGAGCAGCCGTGGGACGCCACGGGTGGCTCGGGCGCCTGGGGTACGGAGGCGGTGGGCGGCGCGGGACGCGCGGGCGGCGAGCGGCGCACCTGCGCGGAGGTGCTGGCCTCCAACGAGCCCACCGTCGTGGTGTCCGGCAGGCTGGACCTGGCGGTGGACGGGCTGCTGACGCTCAACGTCCCGGGCGAGGGGCCCATGAAGCTGCACGTGGACGAGAGCACGTGCGCGGTGCAGGCCCACCGGGAGCGCCCGGCCTCATCGCTGCGCGACGGCACCGAGACGGAGGTGGCCTACGTCATGGTGAACGGGCTGCCCACGGCCCGGGTGGTGCGTGCCGAGCCGGAGCGTTTCCTGCGCTGAGGCGCTTCGAATCCAGACCGCCAGACAAACGCTTGGGGTAAGATGGCCCGAGGTAACCCGGAGGGTTACATCTTGGCTCGCTCCTACCCCAGCGGCCCTGGACTGGATTGACGGAACCCATGGACAAACCCCTCTCGAGCATTCTCGGCGCCGCGGTGCGGAACGCCCGGGTGCGCGCAGGCTTGACCCAGGAGGATGTGGCCGAGCGCATCGGTATGGCCTCGGAGGTATACGGGCGCATGGAGCGGGGGCAGATGCTGCCGCGCGTGGAGAACCTGCGGCGGCTGTGCCTGGTGCTCAACGTGCCCCCGGACGAACTGCTCGGCCTGGAGTCCATGGGCGAGAGCAAGGGCGAGCTGCCCTGGGAGGAGGCGAAGCCGCGCGGGGATGACTCGGCGGACATGCGCCGGCTGCTGCGAAGGCTGCGCCGGCTCAACGCCACCCAGGTGAAGCTGCTGAGCCTCATCGCCGGAGCGATGATGAACAAGGGCCGGCCCGGCAAGGCCCGCAAGCGCACCGCCCTCCGCGAGCTGGATTGACAGGATGTGAGGGTAGGTGGCCTGTGGCCCTACCTCTTGGGTCCATGCAGGTGAACTGACGGCTGGCCGGTGAGCGGTTACGCCCTCCGGGACGCCGCTGTCACCCGCTCTACCCATTGGAGCGTCTCGTCGGTCTTCTTCATCAAGGGCGTGAAGGCACCCGAGCGAATCAGCTCCACGAGCTGCTCATCCCGTCCAATGATGTGGGGCACTTCCCAAGGAAAGGCGAGAGCGGCTTCGCCGTCTTCTCGGAAGCCTGGGAGGGCGGAGAGCGCCTCGAGGTAGTGGGAGTAGGTGTCGAAGAAGCGGTCTACATTCGACGCGATGGGCAGCGCGTACGGCACTTCGTAGGTGTCCACCTCCACCACGGGTTGGCGTCCCAATGCATCGGCCAGGGAGGGAACCGTGGCGTAGTGGTAGGCCATGCCCGCGGCGCCCCCGAAGATGAAGAGCGGCAGGGCCAGACGCGCTTGTGCTTCCTCCTGCCACCCGGCATTGGCCTTCTCCAGGGTGAAGGCGCTCTCATCGTTGCCCGCCATGACGAGGCCGGCCACGTCCGTGGCGAACGAGGCCTTGCTCATCCGCGCGTAGAACGCCGCGAGGACGGCATCGAACGGCAATCCAGAGACCGGCGTTCCGGCCGCGGGTGCTGCCCGGGAGGCAGGCCGGGTCAGCCACTCGAGCCCCAGTTGCTGGCAGACTCCCTCCAGGCGTTCGAGTCCGGGGAGCTTCATGGCTTCATTCTCCGCCTGATGCCAGGGATCAGCTGGGGAACAGTCGCTCCAGGCTCCGCAGCGCCAGCTCTTCGGCGCTGCTCAAGGTCTTTGTCACCCCGGGTACGTCGCTCGCATGGTGGTACCAGGGCTTGAACTGAGCATCAATGGCGTTCATCGCGGCCTCGACCTCCTGAGAAGTGGGAGCAGGGCGAAGCTGGCGGAAGCGGTCCCAGGCCCGGTTGATGTGCCGATGCACGACATCTCGCACCATGGCGATGTTCTCGGCCGCGTTGATGTCTTCGTCTGGGAAGAGGTGCGCGTACTCCAGCGGACGCCGATGATGGATGGGCAGGGTGGGCCCGCTCTCCTTCAGGAGCGCCTCGAACTCCGGACGGAGCCTCGCGTAGGCGCTTCGTGCCTCGGCCCGGAGCTTTTTCTTGGAGGTGTCATCCAGCCGCGTCTGGACGAGCTGCTCGACACGCTCCATGAGCCCGCGCAGGGCAGTGCGTTCCTCGGTGGTGAGGGCGCGCTCTCCCTCCAGCTCCACCTTGGCCCAGAGCCTCTCGAACTCTCGCTTCTTGTCGCCGGGCAGACGTGCCAGCGCGGTGCGCAACCACCCGGCAGCTGCTTCCCCGCCGCGCCCCAGGGCTCGCCGCATGACGGAGCCAGACCAGCGGGCCAGATAGCCGCCTCCCTTGAGGAGGATGCCCCCCGCGTACCAGAGCGCCAGCTCCTCGGCACCCCGCTGTGCCACCCACCTGGCGCCCTCCTTCACCTCGTGGCCCCATCGCCAGAGGATGAGCTCGTGCATTGCCCGGTACTCGGCAACGAAGGCTGCCTGGGTCTCGGGCGGCGGTGGTGGGCGCACCACCTCGGCGGACTCCACCCAACCTTCCGCCTGCGCTTGCCCAGAAGCGTGGACCAGCATCAGGCGGAGGCGCACGGTGCGAGGACCCAGCCCCAAGGTGAACGGAAGGAGCACCTGCACCACCTGCCGTGTGAGCTCGGGAGAGAGCGCTCGTGGCGGTCCGCCCCCTCGGGTGAGTCGGAAGAGGCGGAGACGCCAGCCCTCGACCCGGCCGTCTTCCAGGAGCGCCTCCACTTCGGCCTGGGCCTCGCCGCCCGTGGGCACCTGCACCGCGGCGAGCAGCTGGCCGAGGCCATCGATGCTGGAGCGCACTGTGTCCGCCGGAAAGTCCCGCAGGTGTCGCGGCAGAGCGCGAGCCTCTGGATGCCGCAGCGCGGCGGAGGCGACGTAGTCCACGGTCCACCGCGAGGGGGTACGTTGCAGTGTCAGCGTGGCCACGCCTGCGTGGCGACGGGGATAGCGGGAGAAGACGGTGGCCAGCGTGCGCTGGGTCTCCGCACCGTCCACGGGATGGCCGGCAGGCGCGTCCAGCCCCTGTGCCGAGAAGCCAATGAGGGTGAGGGCGCCGTGCTGATTCCAGAAGGAGAAGGAGAGGCGAGCGTCCCGCGAATGCACGGCGTCGGCCACGGTCGAGAGCTGGGCTGCGAGCAGAGAGGCCTCCGCCACGGTCGCCGCTTCCAGCTCCGCCTCGCTCACGCCTGGTGGAAGCCCGGTACCCCCTACGCCGCTCCCCCCTGCTCCCCCCTGCGCCGTCGCACACCCCAAGGCTCCCAGCCACAGCCACAGCCACAGCCACAGCAGAGCCGAGACGCGCCATGGTGCGGCAGAGGCCGGGTGGGAAGACACGCTGCACCTCCGCACGTCACATCGGGAGAGTAAGGAGCTTCAGAGGCTGCCCGGGACGCTCACGGAAACCGCACGCCCGGCACGGTGATGGTGCGTGCCCTGGCCTCGTCCCACAGCTCGAGGGTGTAGCTCCCTCGGGCTCCGTCACTGGGGATATCCACCTCCATCCAGACCGACTCCCGCTCCCCTGACGTGAGGGCGCGGGGCTGCACCAGCCACTGCGCCTGCAAGGCTTCACCCGACGGACGCACCAGGGAGGCACCCACCGCCTGCCAGGGCTTCATGCCCTCGGGCGCAGCCAGCTGCACCGCCACGACGAGCCTCGCGATCGAACGGTAGACGGTGACCTGCTTCACCCGCGCCGTGTCGGTCCGGGCAGCGGGGAACTCTCGAAGCGGGACCAGCTGGGACGTGAGGCCGCTCGCATCGATGGCGCCGTCCGAGAGCAACGCCGCGAGGCTGACGCGCGGATCAGGGAGCGACGCGGGCGAGGGCCTCGCGGCCAGGCAGCGCTGCAGCTCCACCTCCTTGCGCTGCAACTCCACCTCGGTGCGCTGCAGCTCGGACAGGCAGCTGTCCGGGGGACGGGAGGCCCGGGAGATCTCCACCTGGCGCTCGGCCTCCTCGCGATGGACGACCAGCACGAACGTCGCGCTCTCGGGAGCATCCGGCGGGGTGAAGCGCACCTTCAACCGCAGCCGCTCTCCGGGCTCGAGCTTCTCCGACGGCACGAGGACCAGGAGGCTGCCTGCCACCTCCAGGCGCTGGAAGCGCTCGCGCCCCTCCAGGAGCACCGCGTCCCGAGCCAGAGGCCGATCGAACAGCAGGGTGGTGGACAGACCCGGGCTGATGCAGACCTCGGGCGGCGACACCGCGCCCGCTCCCAGCTCGATGCGGCGGACCGTCGTCTGACACGCAGCAGGCTGCGCCGACACGGCCGAGGAAGTCACCAGCACCAGCAGCGCCAGGAGGAGGGCGGGAGAACAAGGGCGCATGCGACGGAATCTCCGGGGTGGCGGGGAGGGGCGGACGTTTCGCCTCTACCATGCCTCCCAGGATATCGAGCGGCAGCGGGCTGCCACACCCCCCGGCGGGTCGTCAGTGATCGTGGAACACAGCTCGTATCTTGTGGATGGCTCTGACCTTCGGCGCGCCCGGCTCCGAGCCCGGGAGGAACGGAGCCCCCAGATCATTGCCAATCAGGTCCTCCAGCTGACCACAGAACGGCACGCGCTCACCATTGGGCAGCCGGGCCTCGACGAAGCGCGCATACACACGGTCCCGGATGAAGAAATCCCCGACGAGCACCAACCCCTTGGGAATCGGCTCTCGCTGGCCCACGAGGAGCGTGATTTCATGCCTCCCCTCGGGGGCGACGACGGAGTCCTCCCACTCCATGTCCTTCGTCGCGCCGGGCATACGGAACTGCTCATACCAGCCACGCAGGGGGAAGCGGCCGATGTGGAACTTCTCCGCCATGGCCTCCACGGCGCCCGGTGGACACAGCTGGCGGGGTGGAGGGCCTGGGCGGACCGCGGGCTCGGTTGCGGTGCAGCCTCCCACGATCGCGCAGGCCGCGGCCACCGCGAGCGGACCGGCGGTGCTGGAGCCCGAGCTGCGCGGCTTCTCGGGCTCGGGCGGGACAGGGGAGGGCTTCGCGGGAGGTTTCGTCCTCATGGTTGAACCTTTCGGCTGTGTGGAAGGTGGGAGCGCTTCGGCGAGCGCCGGGGACCCCGCGTCAGGAGAGAGGCTCGCGATGTCGGGAGTGCCCGCGTCGCCGCTGGAGCTCGGCGTGGGAAGAGAGGGGCTCGGCTTCTCGAGCGGCGCGGTTGCCGAGGGCTCCGACGCATCGGCGTCCGCCGGCGCCTCGGACGTGGAAGCGGAGGCACCCGAGGCGGGCGCACCCGAGGCGGGCACAGTCCGCTCCCGGCTCCCCCACAGCACCACCGCCA
Source organism: Hyalangium gracile (assembly GCF_020103725.1). Lineage (NCBI taxonomy): Bacteria > Pseudomonadati > Myxococcota > Myxococcia > Myxococcales > Archangiaceae > Hyalangium > Hyalangium gracile. The sequence continues at coordinate 683,145 of NZ_JAHXBG010000001.1, forward strand.
GCACCGCGAGCAGCACTCCGGCCGAGGCGCCCATCACCCACCGGCGGCGCCCAGGCGGCGGACTTCCCGGAGAGGCCCGCTCCGCGGGCGCCGTGGGGGCACGGTCCTCACGCTGAGCGGTGGGCTCGGGTGAAGCGTGCGCTCCCCCCCAGTCCGTCGGGCCCGAGAGGGGCCTCTCCGGGTCATCCACGCTGGACATGACGGCCGGGCCCCCCATGCCCTCTGTCGTCGCGGCGTTCGCGCCGGGCGAGAGGACCATGTCCAAGGTGGGGGCATCGTCATGCAGCAGCGCCTGGAACTGCTCGTGCAGCGCGCGTCCGCTCGCGGGGCGCTCCTCGGGACGCTTGGCCAGCAGTCGCAGCACGAGCTGCGCCAGGGCCACGGGCACCTGCGGATTGAGCACGGCCGGCGAGGCGGGCATCTCCTTTTCGATCAGCGAGGTGAGCACCTCCCGCGGCAGGGTGGGCGGGAAGGGCGGTGCGCTGGTGAGCACCTCGTAGAGCGTGCAGCCCAGCGCATACAGGTCATCCGAGGGCTGGAACGGGTAGCGGGCATTGGGGTCCGCGTACTGCTCGCGGTGGAAGCGCACGGCCTCCGGGGTGCGCAGGTGCGGAGTGCCGGGCGGCAGCGGGCCCTCGGTGAGCGGGGCGCCCAGCGAGGTGTGCTCGGCCGCGCCGAAGTCCACCAGCACCGGCTCGCCGTCGCGCGCGCGCACCAGGATGTTGGAGCCCTTCAAGTCCCGGTGGTGGATGCCCTCGGCGTGCAGCGCATCCAGCGCGAGCGCCAGCGTGTCGAAGGCGCGGACCACCTGGCGCAGGGTGGGGCGCGCCTGCTTCACCCACTCCAGCAGGGTGGGGCCCTCCACATAGTCCATGACGACGTAGTGGTAGCCGGCGCGCGGGTCCGGCCAGCGGCCGTGCCCCCAGACGCGCACCACGTTGGGGTGGGTGATGAGCAGCAGGCAGGCCAGCTCGCGCCGGGCGCGCGCATCCGTGCGGTTGAGGTCCTCGCTGTCCGGACCGTGGACGGCGAACTTGAGGGCGAACACCTGGCCGCCGCTCTCCACGCGGAACACCGCGCCGAAGCCCCCGGCCCCCAGCCGTGCCTGGATACGGAAGGGACCCACCAGCATGTCCGGCATCAGGTGGAAGGGGTGCTGCATCACGCGTGCTCCGAAGCGTGGAGCCGACCCGTCGCGTCTCCACGGACCCACGCCTGGGGTGTGGGCCATGTGACCCATGAGGAGGGGTTGACCCAGTATGACCTACAGAGCAGGTTGGTTCAAGCGAGAAGGACCCCATGGGTTGAGCCCTGGGGGAGGGCGCGTCGCCACGGTGTGTGCGAGGGGGGAACCCGGGCCGAAAGGGCTCGCGCCAGGGGCTGCCCGCGCTAGGGTCCACCCCATGGTCGACGCGCTGGTGAAGGCCCTGGGGCTCCAGCCCCATCCCGAGGGTGGCTATTACAAGGAGACGTACCGGGCGGTGGCACGGGTGGACACGCCCCGAGGCCCGCGAGCGGCGGGCACGGCCATCTACTACCTGCTGCCGCGAGGCGAGTTCGCGGCCTGGCACCAGGTGGCCTCGGACGAGGTGTGGCACTTCTACGACGGCTCCCCGCTGGCGCTGCACCTGCTCACGGACGCGGGGCTGGAGACGGTGGTGCTCGGCCGGGACGTCACTCGCGGCGAGCGGCCCCAGGCCCTCATCCCCGCCGGAGTGCTGCAGGCGGCGGTGCCGCGCGGGGACTACACGCTGGTGGGCTGCACGGTGGCGCCCGGCTTCGACTTCGCGGACTGGGAGATGCCCTCTCGAGACGCGCTCCTGGCGCGCTACCCGGCCCACGGGGAGCTCATCCGCCAGCTCACCCGCCCTGGCTGAGCCGCCGCCCGCGAGCGCCTCGCCTGGATGGATGTAGGTCAAGCAAGTGATGGCCCTGGCGGGTTCACAGTCACTGAAATATTGAAATTATGACATGCTGCGTCCGAGTGGTATTCCAAGGCATATGATCCAGTCGGTCCGCTTCGAAAACTTCCGGTGTCTCAGGGACGTGGAGCTGTCGCTGGAGCCGTTGACGGTCCTCGTGGGGCCGCCGGCTTCGGGGAAGTCGACGCTGCTGGAAGGGTTCGACCTGCTGCTGGGCTGCGACGCATCGGACTACTGGCGCCAGGACGAGGCGCACCCGGCGGTGGTGGAGTGGCGCTATGACAGCAACCTGAAGACGCGGGTGGAGTACCCGGTGGGCCGGCTGGACTCGACGCCGATGCTGACGCACACGGTGCAGGCGCTGGCGTTGGACCTGGTGGCGCTGCGGGAGGAGAGCACCACGGGGCGCTCGCCGGCGCTGAACCGGACGGGAGACAACCTGGCGGGCGTGTTCGCCTCGCTGCAGACGGGACAGCGGCAGAAGGTGATCCAGGAGCTGTGCCGGCTGGTGCCCTCGCTGGGGGATGTGGCGCTGCACCAGACGGGCCTTCGGACCCAGCGGCTGAAGTTCCGGGACTGGTGGAAGACGGACCTGTGGTTCACGGCGGACCGGGTATCGGACACCGTGCTGCTGCTGCTGGCCTACCTGGTGCTGCCGTACCAGGTGCCGCCGCCGGACCTCATCACCCTGGACATGCCCGAGCGGGGAATGCCGCCGCCGCTGATGGGCGAGTTCATGAAGCTGATGCGGGACATGTCCACCGGGAGCGTGGGCGGCACGCCCATTCAGGTCCTCATCGCCACCTCCTCGGCGGGGCTGCTCAAGCACGTGGACCCCAAGGAGATCCGCGTGCTCACGCGCTCGACGGATGATGGCGCGACGCGGGTGAGCTCGGCGCCGGAAGTGGTGGCCGACTGGCGGCAGCGGCTGGAGATGGCCTGACGCTCGGGCTACGGGCCGCCGAGGCGCGCGTGGTGGGTGTAGACGTTGAAGCGTCCGCCGCGCACGAACGTGGCGAGCGTCACGCCTGAGCGCTCGGCGAGATCGATCGCGAGCGAGCTGGCCGCCGACACACTGGCCACCACGGGGATGCGCGCCACGGCGGCCTTCTGGACGATTTCAAAGCTCGCGCGGCCGCTGACCACGAGCAGGGCGGGTGGGCGCTCCGGGCGCGGGGCGGTGCTGCTCGGCGAGGCGCGTGTGGAGCGCACCGCGCCACCGAGGACCAGCGCGCCAATGGCCTTGTCCACGGCGTTGTGACGGCCCACGTCCTCGGCGGAGGAGAGGAGCGCACCGCTCGAGTCGAGCACCGCCGCCGCATGCACTCCGCCCGTGCGGGCGAAGTTGCGCTGCACGTCGCGCAGCCGCTCCGTGGCGCGCGCCACCACCTCCGGCGCGAGCTCCAGGCCCGGAGGCACGGGCGAGCACACCGCCATCAAGTCATCCACGCTGCGCCGGCCGCACACGCCGCAGGCGGCCGTGGTGAGCGTGCCTCGCCGGGCCGAGGCCACCCGCTCCACCTCCAGCACCAGCCCGGGAGCGGGCGTCACCTCGATGACGTTGCCCCAGCCTTCCTCTCCCGGACGGCCGCAGTACGTCACGCCGCCCAGGTCGTCCACCGAGCGGAGGATGCCCTCGGAGAACAGGAAGCCCACGGCGAGCTCGCGGTCCTGGCCCGGGGTGCGCATGGTGATGGCCACCGTGTCGCCGCTGACGCGAATCTCCAGCGGCTCCTCCACGGCGACCGAGTCCTCCGCGGACGCGCGGGTGCCGGCCTCCGAGAACCGGACCACCGGACGCTGGGTGACGCCCTTCTCCTCACGACTCATGGGCCTGCTCCCGCGCCAGGCGCGTGATGAACAGCGCGAGCCCCTGCACCTCCGCCGTCCCGAACCGCTGCAGCCCTTCGGGTGCACCCTCGGGGAGCCGGGGCGCATCGCTCACCACCGCGAGCACATCCGAGCGCTGCGAGGCCAGCAGCGGTCCATGGCCCTCGCGCCAGACCTCGAGCTTGGGCAGGGGCCCGTCCTTCCAGCCTTCCACCAGGACCACATCCACCACGTCTCCAAAGCGCTCGAGCAGCGGCAGCAGCGCCTTCTCCGGCGGCTCCTGCACGGAGAGCTGCACGCCGGCCGGCGTGGCGAAGGCAACCAGGGCGGCACCGCCTCGCTCGAAGCGGGCCGTGTCGCTGCCGGAGCGGTGCAGCGGGTGTTGATCCGAGGAGTGCTTCACCACGCCGACGCGCAGGCCTCGGGCGCGCAGCTCGGGCACGAGCCGCTCCACGAGCGTCGTCTTCCCCACGCCGGACCAGCCGATGATGCTCACGGCGGGAGGGCCCTTCATCCGCCCACCGCCACGTAGCGAGGCCGATCGAACAGCTCCACCTCCACCTCATCGCCCTCGGAGAAGTCGGCTCGGCCGGGAGGCAGGACGGCGAAGCCCTCGGAGCCCACGTTCTGGAGGATCTGCCCCGAGCCCTGGGGCCGCATCATGGCCCACGGGAGTCCTCCGCCCTCGCGGTGCTCCACGGTGGCGGTGATGAGGTAGGTGAAGCCGGCCTGCTTGTGCCGCGCCTCGGAGAGCCGAGCCCGCACGCGCCGACGCTCCTCACGAACGCCCTGGAGCTCGAGCAGCAGCGGCCGGCCGAGCTGGTCGAACGCGACGGTCGCCGCGCCCGGGTTGCCGGGGAGCACGACCATCGCCAGCGCTCCGAGCCGCGCCACCGCCACGGGCTTGCCGGGCTTGAGGGCCACGCCGTCCACGAAGAACCGGGCGCCCAGCTCGGAGAGCACGCGCTTGACGCGATCCTTGTCACCCACGGAGGCGCCCCCGGTGGTGATGAGCACATCCACCCGAGGCGCCAGCCGCGTGATGGCGGTCCGCAGCTCCGCGTCGTCATCGCGAGCGCGCTCGGTGGCCACCACCTCCGCGCCGGCCTCGCGAGCCAGGGCGGCAATGAGGATGAGGTTGCTCTCGTACACCTGGTGAGGCAGGGCGGGTGTCCCGGGAGAGATCAGCTCATCGCCCGTGGCCAGCACGGCCACGCGCGGCGAGGGGCGCACGAGCGCGGTGGCGGCCCCCATGGACGCGAGCACGCCCAGGACGTTGGCGTCCGCGCGCTGCCCGGCCGGGAAGAGCGCGGTGCCCGCCACCACCTCCTCTCCGGCGCGGCGGATGTCATGGCCTGGAGGAACGGTGATGAAGACGGACACGAGGCCGTCACCCTCGGCGCGAGCAGCCTCCTGACGGACCACGGCATCGGCACCCGGAGGAATGGGAGCGCCGGTGAAGACACGGGCCGCCTCACCAGGCTGAAGGGCACGCGAGGCCGGGGCACCGGCGTAGACGGTGTCGACGATGCGCAGGCGCGCGGGCCGATCCCGATTGGCGCCGAGCGTCTCCTCGGAGCGCACGGCCCACCCATCCATGGCGGAGTTGTCGCAGCCGGGCAGCGAGCGCGAGGCACTCACGGCCATGGCCAGGAAGCGGCCGTGGGCCTGGAGCAGGGGTACGGGCTCGGGCGGGGCCGGGGTGACGGCCTCGAGTGCGGCTTGCCGTGCGGAGGTGAGCGAAGTGAGCGACATGGGCTTGCGCCAGGACCCCAGCCTCCAACAAAAGCCGGGGAGGGAGAAACTACCCCGAGAGCGAGCGGCGCATGCTGGACAGAACACCCACCCGAGCGCCGAAGGGGTGGGTGTTCGCTGGCGAAGGAAGCCGCGGGGGTCGGCGAGATGCTGGGCCAACTGGTACTACAAGCAGACCAGTTCGCATTGAACCAGCCACCAGGAGGGGGTGTCGGCGAGATGCCGGACCAACTGGTACTACAAGCAGACCAGTTCGCCGGAATGAGCCGGCAGGGTGGGCTGGAGAGGGCTGAGCGCAGGTAGGACTCGGAGCCGACTCATGGACTTCTTCGCGGATGTCACGCTGGCGGTGGTGGCCGGGGGCCAGGGCCGGCGGCTGTCCGGAGTGCCCAAGGGGCTCCTGAGGCTGGGAGAGCGCACCGTGCTGGAGGGGCTGCTCGGCCTCTCACCCCTGTTCGCGGAGGTGCTGCTGGTGGCGAACGCCCCCGAGCCCTATGCGCGCTTCGGCCTGCGCACCGTCTCGGACGTGGTGGTGGGCAAGGGGGCTCCGGGAGGAGTGCACGCGGCGCTGGTGGGAGCCCGGACGCCGTGGGTGCTGGCGGTGGCCTGTGACATGCCTTTCGTCCTGCCGGAGGCCGTCCGCGTGCTGCTCCAGGCCCGAGCCTCCGAGGTCGACGCCGTGGCCTTCACCGTCGACGGGCGCGTGGAGCCGCTGCTGGCGGCCTACCGAGCCTCCCTCGCGGACGACTGGGGCGACGCCCTGAAGCAAGGAGACCCGTCGCTGCGCGAGCTCCTCTCGCGGTGCCGTGCGCGGCTGCTGCCGGAGGAGGCGCTCCGAGCGGTGGACGCGGAGCTGCGCTCACTGGTGAACGTGAACACGCCGGAGGACCTGCGCCGTCACGGCCTCGCGCCGCCTTGAGGCGCGCGCGGGAGGCGCACGGTGAAGGTGGTGCCCTCCTCCCGCGTCGAGCGCACCTCCAGCATCCCTTCATGCGCCAGGGCAATCTGGTGGGCGATGAAGAGGCCCAGCCCCAGCCCGGCGCTCTGGGAGCTCTCCTCCCTGCGCATGCCCCGGCGGAACGGCTCGAAGAGCTTGGGCAGCAGGAGCGGCGAGATGGGCTCGCCCAGGTTGTGCACCTCCAGCCGGACCCACGCGCCCTCCTCGAGCATCGCCACCGTCACGGGCATGTCCGGAGGGCTGTAGTCCAGGGCGTTCTTCACCAGGTTGCCCACCAGCTGCGCCAGCCGATCCGCATCCCACTCGCCCAGCAGCTCGCCCTCCGCGCGCAGCCGCAGCTCGCGCTCCGGCCGGGCCACCCGCAGCTCCTCCAGCACCGGGCGACAGATGACGCGCAGGTCCGCCGACTGGCGCGTGATGGGGATGCCTCCGCCCAGCCGGCCGCGCGTGAAGTCCAGCAGGTCGCTGATCATCCGCCCCATCCGCTCGGCGCTCTGCGAGATGCGCCCGGCCACCTTCCGCGTCCGCGGCGCCAGGTCCTCCTCGCGCAGCAGCACGCTCGCCGACAGCGCGATGGCGTTCAGCGGGTTGCGCAGATCATGACTGACGATGCCCAGGAAGCGCTCGCGGAACTCCGCCGACCGCCGCAGCTCCTCCTCGCGCTTGCGGGGCTCCGTCATGTCCGTGCTGATGACCACCGCGCCCACGATGTGCTCACCCATGCGCACCGGCGCCGCCGCGCAGCGCGCCACCAGGGCGCGGCCCGTGCCGGCATGGCGCAGCACCATGTCGCGCGTCACCGCCTCGCCGCGAAGGGCGCGCGCGAAGGGCACCTCCTCGCTCGGGATGCGCTCGCCACTCTCCAGGTCCCGATACTGGAGCCGCTCCGCCAGCTCCACCGGAGAGGTGCGCTTGAGGTTCTCGCCCAGCAGCTCCCGCGCGGGCGCGTTGGCGTGGGTGATGGACTCGGCGTCTCCCACGTACACCGCGTCCGGGATGCTCTCGAGGATGGCCTCCAGCTGCGCCGCGTTGCGCGCCACCGTGCCCGCGGCCCGCTTGCCCTCCAGGGCCGTCGCCTCCAGGGCCTGATCCAGGAAGCGGTGGAGCACCCGCAGCTCCGAGAACTGGAGCGTGCCCCCGGACTCCTCCAGCAGCCCGAGGAGCACCTCGCGCAAGAGCCCGTGCGCGCGCAGCAGCACCATCGCGCCGAGCCCGGAGGGGGGCAGCGCGCTCGTGGGGGGCATCGCCGAGGAGGCCTCGGGCCCTCGGGACTCCGCCGAGAGCGCCTCCTGGAGCGCATCGAGCATGCCAGGCAGCGAGCCCACCAGGAGGGCTCGGGCAGGTGCTTCGACGGCGAGCCGCTCGCGGGCCTCCCGCTCGAGACGAGAGAGGATCTCCCCACGCCGGGAGGCGAGCAGCTCGCGCAGGCCGTTCATCGCCTCAGACACAGTGGGCCGAGACAGTAGCGAACAGATCGCTGATCTCGAACGGCTTTTTGAGGATTCCCTGCGTGCCGGGCAGGGCGGTGCGTCCGCTGGCGGTGACGATGATGACGGGAACGGGGCTCATGGCGGGGTTCTGCCGCACATGGCGCAGGAAGTCCTCCCCGCTCATCACCGGCATCATCAAATCCAACAGCACCAGACACGGCGGGCCAATCTGTCCGAGCACCTCCAGGCCCTCCTGGCCATTGGAGGCCACGGAGACGTCGAAGCCCTCGGTCTCGAGCAGCTCGGCCATGGCCGCTCGGATGTCCTCGTCGTCCTCGACGATGAGGACAGTGCCTCGGTGCGCATGGGTGCTCACACTGGGATTGTAGGCAGCCTTCCAGGGATGGGGAGTGCGCTGTCGGCGACTCTGTCGGATTCCGACGCGCCCACAGCCCCCCGGGGTACCTGGCGGCATCCGGGCACGCCTGACGAGCATGGACGAGCGGACAAACACGCTGCGTGCGAGCCCACGGAAGCTGGAGCGCCCCTGGCGAACGTTCGGTACAGTGCCACACCAGGAAGTGCGTCAGCAGGAGCGGATCTCTACCATGCGTGCGGGAAGCTTTGCCGACGAGTCGACGATCGGCTTGAAGAAGCGGAACACCAGCGAGCCGGTGGCTCGCCTCGTCCCGGCGCTGACCATCGTCTCGCACCCCCTGGCCCACCGGGTGGGCGAGCGTCTGCTGCTGGACGGGGTGATGGCAGGCCGCCAGGAGGCCGTCTCCCGCAATGCCCCGGACTTCATGCGCCCGGATGCCGTGCTGGGCGCTCCCCTGGCGGACCCCTTCCTGAGCCGCAAGCCCGTGGTGTTCTCGCAGGGGGTGGCCGGCGGCGTGCGGCTGACGCCCGGCGATGGCATCAAGGTGACGCTGGCCGGCGAGGTGCTGAGGACGGAGTGGGAGTTCTCGCCCGAGGAGCTCGCGGTGGGCGTGGCGCTGGAGCTGGCCGAGCGCGTGGTGGTGCTGCTGCACTGGGCGGACCCCTCGGCCAACTCCGCCGTGGACGCGCTGGGCATGGTGGGCACCAGCGTGGGCATCCAGAACGTGCGCCACCACATCGAGCAGGTGGCGGACCTCAACGTGCCGGTGCTCGTGCGCGGAGAGACGGGCTCGGGCAAGGAGCTCATCGCCCAGGCCATCCACCGGCAGAGCGCGCGGCGCGACAAGGTCTTCATCAGCGTGAACCTGGGCGCCATCCCCAAGGAGCTGGCGGCCGCGGAGCTGTTCGGCGCCACGCGAGGCGCCTTCACCGGCGCGGTGAAGGACCGCGAGGGCTTCTTCCGCGCCGCCCACGACGGCACGCTCTTCCTCGACGAGGTGGGCGAGGCGCCGCCCGAGGTGCAGGTGATGCTGCTGCGGGTGCTGGAGACGGGGGAAATCTACCCCGTGGGCGAGCGCACCCCCGTGAAGGTGGATGTCCGGCTGATCGCCGCCACGGACGCGCAGCTCGAGCAGCAGATTCAAGAGGGCCGCTTCAAGGCGCCCCTGCTCCACCGGCTGGCGGGGTACGAGATACGCGTGCCGCCGCTGCGGGAGCGGCGCGAGGACATCGGCCTGCTGTTCCACCACTTCGCGCGCGAGGAGCTGGAGGCCATCGGCGAGGCGTGGCGGCTCAAGCCGGAGGACTCGTCCACCGAGCCGTGGCTGCCGGCGCCGCTGGCCTCGCGGCTGGTGCGCTTCGGGTGGCCGGGCAACATCCGCCAGCTGCGCAACATGACGCGCCAGCTCATCATCGGCAGCCGGGGGCACTCGCGGCTGCGCCTGGATCCCCGGCTGGAGAAGGAGCTGGAGGGCGCCATGCTGCCCCGGCCCGGCCGCTCCCTCTCCCAGCCCGCGCCCGCGGCCAGCTCCGAGCCCAAGCCTCCACACGAGCCCAAGGGGCCGCCCCGCCGCCGGGCCTCCGAGGTGTCCGAGCCGGAGCTGCTCGCGGCCCTGCGCGAGAGCGCGTGGGACTTGAAGGCCGCCGCGGACCGGCTGGGCATCCCCCGCTCCTCCATCTACGACTTGATCGACAAGAGCCCCAACATCCGCACCGCGGGGGACCTCACCATCGAGGAAATCACCCGCTGCTTCCAGGAGTGCTCGGGAGACCTGGACGCCATGGCGCAGCGCCTGGAGGTCTCCAAGCGGGCCCTGGGCCGCCGCATCAAGGAGCTGGGGCTGGAGTCGGGCGTGAGCTGATCCGCCAGGCCGGCTGCTGTGTCGACAGCCGGCCGACGTGTCGAGTCACCCTGTCCGACGTGTCGGAACCCGACGCGCCAGGTGTTGGCCACCCGATAGAGGCGACAGAGCCGGAAAAACCGCCGACTTTTCGGGCTTTTGGCGTGGCATCGCGCTTGCTCAAGCGTCCCGTCGTTCAGGAGGAGGGCGAGGGGGTGCAGGGGTTGGAAGGTTCTCACGGGGGGTGAGAACCTCCTCCACCTTACACACGCGGTTTCAGCATACAGGGGGTAGCACCATGGCGACCGATAACGACACCAAGACGACCCAGACGACCGGTAGCGGCACGTCCAACACCGGCAACGACGAGGGGGCGACGGGAAGCGCCGGTGGTGGCGGTGGTACCGGCGAGGTCATCATCATCTCGGGGTAGTCCACCCGGAGCTTCCCAGCCGGGCCTCGGGCGACAGCTTCCTGCTCGAGGCCAGGTGGGGGTTCCGCGACAGTGCTCGGGAGAAGTCTTCCTGAGCCCGGGCCCGCAGGGTCTGCTGCTCATCCGGGCGGTTCTCCAAGGACGCCCACAGCATGCGCAACTGAGCACGTAAAAGCAGCGCCTGCGGCCACTCGGGACACATGGAAAGGGCTTCTCCCACCAAGGCGAGGCCGCGCTCTAGCTGGGGGGCTGGGGCGCGGCCCGCATCCTTTTCCCACACCGCCCACGCATGCTGGAGCGAGCCGAAGGCCAGCCGGGCCTCGGTCGTGTCCGGGAGCAGCGTGAGGGACTGCTCGAAGTGGCGCTGCGCCTGCTGGAACTCCTCGGCGCGCCCCTGTCCCCGCTGCGCGTGCCAGCGCGCCGTGAGCCCCTGCACCTCCGCGAGCGACAGCCACGCCCGGCCATGTCTCGGGTTGAGCGCCAGGGCCTCGCGCAGCGCCTTCTCCGCGCGCTGCAGATTGGGCCGCGGATCCCTCCCCAGCTGCATGTCCGAGTCCGCCAGCAGGCGGAAGCTGGCGCCCAGGTTCACCTGAGGGTCCGCGAAGTCCTTGGCCAGGCGGCGCGCCTCCTCGAAGGAGGCCAGGGCCGAGCGCATGCTCACCTCGGGGCTCTCGGCCTGGCGCCACTGGTAGGTGGCGCGCAGCAGGTACGCCTCGCCCAGGTTGGTGTGGCCGAACACCTGCTGCGGCGCCAGGCGGATGGCCTGCTCGAAGGAGGCCTGCGCCTGGGCGAGCACCGGGAACGGGTCTCCGCCCTGCTCCCACGTCCGCCGGGCCTGACGGAGCAGGGCGATGCCCAGGCCGTTGTGGAGCTGCGGGTTCTGGTTGATGCCCAGCCCCTTGCGGTACAGCTCGAGCGCGGTGCTCAGGTGGCGTGGAGCCTCGGGGCTGCACGGGTGCAGCGCGGCCCACTGCGCCTGGCTGAGCCCGCCGTGGAAGTAGGGCACCCAGTTGCGGGGGTTGAGCTCCATGGCCCGCTGGAGCGCGGCCCAGGCCTGCTTCAGGTCCTCCTCCTGGCGCGAGCCGGTGGCTCCGGCCGCGCGAGGGGCGGGGTGCTCGGCGCGCCGGTAGTAGGCCATGCCGAGGTTGCTCCACGCATCCGGGATGCGGGGGCTCAGCCGCGTGGCTTCCAGGAAGGACTCGATGGCCTGGCCGCGGTGCTCGTCGGAGCTGACGCCGGTGTCGTCCTCGTAGCCCGCCCAGATGGAGAACAGCCCTCCGAGCGTGTTGTGGAAGTCGTAGTCGCGCTCGCGGGGGGCGAGCTGCTGGAGGGCCTGCTCGGCCTGGCGCAGCTGCTCGCGCGGATCCTGTCCCTGGTTCAGCCGGGAGATGGCGGACTGGACGAGGATGCGGCCCAGCTCCAGGTGGACCTGCGGGCCGGTGAAGCCCTTCTCGAGCGCCCGGCGCGCGGCGGCGAGCGCCGCATCGAGCGAGGCCTTGGGGTCCTCTCCATGAGAGGTGCGGTGCTCGGCGAGCCGGCGGTGGAAGCGCGCCTCGAGCAGCAGCGACGTGGCATCCTCCGGCAGCGTCTCCAGGGCCTTGGCCACCGCCTTCCTGCCGCGGGTGAGCGGAGGCAGCACGTCTCCCTGGCCATACATCTCCATGAGGGAGGCGGTGTACTCGAGCTTGGCCAGGGCCTGGTGCACGGCGGGCACGCTCTCGCCGATGGAGGCGGCGGCGGCATAGGCGCTGCGGCCGGCCTCGAAGTCGGCGAGCGCGCCCTCGCGGTCTCCCTGGTTCCACCGCCGGGCGGCGCGGGCCTGGAGGATGTCGCCGCGCAGCAGGGGCGCCTCGTAGAACCAGGGCAGGCGGTTGCCCATGGCATCCAGCCGCGCGAGGGCCTCGTCGAGCCGGTCCTCGTAGAAGGCGATCAGCGCCGAGACGTAGTCGGCGGAAGGCACGTCCGCGCCCTTGCTCAAGAGGAGGTAGGCGAGGGCAGGCTCGCGGTAGTCCCGCTGGAGCTCCTGCTTGCGGGCCTCGCGCAGCTCGGGGCTGCGGGTGCGCTCGGCCTCCAGGAGCTGATCCTGGTACAGGTGGCCGAGCACCAGGGCGAGCGCATAGGCGACGCGGGGCTCGTGGAAGCCGCTCTTCCAGGCGAGCTCCAGGTGCTTGCGCGCCATCGCCTCGTCGCCGAGCGCCAGGTGGCCACGCGCCAGCGCGTAGTTGCCGGGGCCCACGGCCGCGTCTCCGGCCTCGCGGATCTGCGCGTCCAGCTCCGCCATGTGGTGGCGGATCTCCTGGCGATCCTCGCGGGTGTCGTGCAGGGGCGACAGGCCCGAGTAGCGGGCCAGGGCCTCGATGTGCTCCACCTTCTCGGTGAAGCGGCGGGCCAGCTCCTCGCGCCGGGTGGCCTGCGAGTGGGTGTAGATGGCCGAGCCGAGCGCGAGGGTGACGGCGAGCAGGGCCGCGGCGGCCACGCTGACGACGAGCCGGTGCTTGCGAGCCTTCTTGCGCAGCAGGTACCACAGGCCGGTGGGGCGGGCCTGGACGGGCTCGCCGGCGAGGAAGCGATCCAGGTCCTCGATGAGGGCGCGCGCCGAGTCGTAGCGGGCCGAGCGATCCTTCTCCAGACACTTGAGGACGATGGCCTCCAGGTCCGCGGGGATGTTCGGATCCAACGAGCGCGGGGGCGTGGGCTCCACGGTGGCGATGTTGTTGAGCACCTCCAGCCCGTTGGCGCCGGGGATGGGGTGCACGCGGGTGAGCAGGAAGTAGAGGGTGGCGCCCAGGCTGTAGACGTCCGCGCGCCGATCCAGGCTCTGCACCTCGCCCCGGGCCTGCTCCGGAGACATGTAGTGCGGGGTGCCCAGCACCGAGCCGGTGGCGGTGGCGCCCTTCTCGCTCCAGTCATGAGCCAGGCCGAAGTCCATGACGTAGGGCTTGAGGCGGCCGTCCTCGGTGCGCTCCACCAGGATGTTGGAGGGCTTGAGGTCGCGGTGGATGAGGCCGGCGCGGTGGGCGGCGTGGACGCCCTCGGCGGCGTCCCGGAGCGCGAGCACCTTCTGCTCCACGGTGAGCTCTTCCGACAGCTGGCCCAGGGGCTGGCCGTCGATGAACTGCATGGCGATGTAGGGCTTGCCCTGGACTTCGCCGACCTCGTGGACCTTGCAGACGCGCTCGTGCTCGACGCGGGCCTGGGCGCGAGCCTCGGACAGCAGTCGGCGGACGAGCTCGGCGTCGTCCCCCTTCACGAACTTGAGGGCGACGTTGCGGCGCAGGCGCAAGTCATAGGCGAGGAACACCTGGCCCATGCCGCCCTGGCCGAGGAAGCGCACGCCCGCGTACCTGTCCCAGCCGGGGACGGGGAAGGCGGGGTCGACCTTGTCGCGATCCTTGAGGGTGAGGGCGGGCCCGAGCGTGTCGGCTCCGTCCGCCCTGGCGCGCGGCACGAGCGTGGGCTCGACGTCGGCCTTGGCCAGCTCGGCGAGAGACTCGTCCGAGATGAGGCCGCGCTCCTTGAGCAGCTGCATGGGGCTGCGGCCCAGGCGGCGCGCCTCCTCGCCCAGCTGGTCGGCCTCCTCGCGCGAGATGAGGCCCTCGGCCACGGCCATGCGCAGCTCAGCCTCGAGGTCTACATCCATCTGCGCCGGCTCCAAGGGGGCTGCATCGCGGGCCCAGTCATACCCGATGCAGGGCCTTCTGAGCAGGAGGGCGGACCGGACGGGAAGCGCCAGCGGGCAGCAGAGCGCCGGCAGGCCCTCCGAGCCAGGGAGCTACGCGCCCGTGGCCTGGATGCGCACGGGGATGCGCCGGCGGCCGAACGTGCCGGGCGCCGCGTCGAAGCGGCCGGGCACCTGCGCGCCGCAGTCCGGGCACCGGCCCTCCGCCGTCACCCGGTAGTTCAGCAGCTGGTACCAGTCCCGCACGATGAGTGAAGCGCCGCAGTCGCCGCACAGGGTGGTGTCACCTTCGACATCGTGCACGTTGCCCGTGTACACGTGGCGCAGGCCGACGCGCCGGGCAATCTGGCGGGCCCGCCGCAGCGTCTCGGGGGGCGTGGGCGGCACGTCCTGCATCTTGAAGTCGGGGTGGAAGCCCGAGAAGTGCACCGGCACGTCCGGGCCCAGCTTCTCGTGCACCCACTCGGACAGCCGCGTCAGCTCCGCCTCCGAGTCGTTGTGCCCGGGGATGAGCAGCGTGGTGAGCTCGAACCACACGCGTGTCTCGTGCTTCAGGTACTCCAGCGTCTCCAGCACCGACTGGAGCTTGGAGAAGGTGATGCGGTGGTAGAAGTCCTCGGTGAAGGCCTTCAGGTCCACGTTGGCCGCGTCCATCTTCGCGTAGAACTCGCGCCTGGGCTCGGCGTGCATGTACCCCGCCGTCACCGCCACCGTCTGGATGCCCCGCGCGTGGCAGGCGTCCGCCACGTCCATGGCGTACTCGGCGAAGATGACCGGATCATTGTAGGTGAACGCCACGCTCTTGCAGCCCAGCTCCTGCGCGCGCCGGGCGATGGCCTCGGGCGAGGCCTGATCCATCAGCCGGTCGAACTCGCGCGACTTGGAGATGTCCCAGTTCTGGCAGAAGCGGCAGCCCAGGTTGCACCCGGCCGTGCCGAAGGACAGCACGCTGCTGCCCGGGTAGAAGTGGTTGAGCGGCTTCTTCTCGATGGGGTCCACGCAGAAGCCCGACGAGCGCCCATACGTGGTGAGGACCATCTGATCCCCCGCCCGCTGGCGCACGAAGCAGAAGCCCCGCTGGCCCTCGCTCAGCTTGCAGTCTCTCGGGCACAGGTCGCACTGGATGCGCCCGTCCTCGAGCTTGTGCCACCATCGCCCTGGGTATTCGAGGCTCACGCCCGGACCTCCTCCCGTCCTTCGATGATTATCAGCCGCGCGGCGTGTGCGCCCGGTGGCGCTAAGTCACCGCCGACACCTGCCTGGTGCCTGCTCGACCCGGGGGCGGGGGGCCGGGGCCCCGTCTCGCAGGGTGTATGATGTCGAACATGTCCAAGACCTCCGCTCATGCCGCTGCCGTCGCTGACGGCGGGAAGCCGCTGTCCGCTGATCAGTGCCCGTACCATGGTCGCGAGTACAACCACTTCGCGGGACCGCACCTCGACAATCCCCGCCCGTTCTTCGAGAAGCTGCGGCAGGAGGCACCCGTCACCTTCAACCCCATGCTGGGCATGTGGCTGATCAGCCGCTACGACGACGTCACCGCGGTGCTGAACAACCCCACCGCCTACTCCTCGGCCAGCAACGCCAGCACCTCGGTGGAGCGGCTGACGCCCGAGGCGCAGGCCATCCTGGGGCCCGGGCCCATCATCCATGACAGCCCGCTCAACATGGATCCGCCCGTCCACACGCGCATGAAGCGGCTGCTGCAGCGGGGCTTCACCCCCGCGAAGGTCGCCCGGCAGGAGGAGCGCGTCCGCGCGTTCGCCAACGCGCTCATCGACGGTTTCATCCGCGACGGCCGGGTCGACCTGGTGGAGCGCTTCGCCTATCCGCTGCCGGTGCAGGTCATCCTCGCCATGGTGGGCGTGCCGCAGGAGGACATGGAGAAGGTGCGG
The DNA here is from genome assembly GCF_020103725.1 of Hyalangium gracile. Classification (NCBI taxonomy): domain Bacteria; kingdom Pseudomonadati; phylum Myxococcota; class Myxococcia; order Myxococcales; family Archangiaceae; genus Hyalangium; species Hyalangium gracile. Next base: position 699,266 of record NZ_JAHXBG010000001.1, read on the forward strand.
CGCTGGTCCGCCTCGCTCTTCGGGCTCATCTTCGCGCAGCCCCCGCCCGAGGCGCAGGCCGCGATGGCGCGCGACGTGGTGGAGTACCGCAGCTACTGCGCGCAGCTCATCGAGCAGCGCCGGCGTCAGCCCCAGGAGGACCTGACGACCGACCTGGTGCAGGCCGAGCCCGATGGCGAGGCGCTGACGATGCAGGAGCTCACCTCGCTGATCGGCGGCTCGCTGCTCGCGGCGGGACATGAGACGACCAGCTCGCAGATCGCCATGTCCGTGAAGAACCTGCTGGAGCAGCCGGAGCGCTGGCAGCGGTTGCGCGAGGACCGCACGCTCGTCCCCAAGGCCCTGGAGGAGTGCATGCGGCTGGAGGGCATCGCGCCCTGCATGCCTCGCACCGCCGTGCAGGACGTGGAGGTGGGCGGGGTGCTGCTGCCGAAGGGCTCGCGCCTGTTGCTGCTCTACGGCTCCGCCAACCACGACGCGACGCACTTCCCGGACCCGGAGCAGTTCGATCCGCACCGAGAGAACCTGCAGCACCTCAACTTCGGCCGCGGCATCCACTTCTGCCTGGGAGCCTCGCTCGCGCGGCTGGAGGTGCGCGTGGCCATCGAGCAGCTCCTGGAGCGCATCCCGGAGATGCGCCTGGTGCCCGGTCAGGACTACGGGTACCGCCAGGAGATGCTGATCCTTCGCGCCATCCGCCACCTCCAGGTGGAGTGGCCCGTGCGCTGAGCCGTCCCCGTTCCCCGTTCCCCGTTCCCCGAGGATCCGCATGTCTTCTGGGCCCGATGCCAGGAAGCCCCTGTCCGCCGACGCGTGCCCGCACCTGGGCCGCGAGTACAACCACTTCGAGGGTCCGCACCTCCAGAACCCCTACCCGTTCTTCCAGCGGCTGAGGGAGGAGGCGCCCGTCACCTTCAACCCGACGATGGGCATGTGGCTGATCAGCCGCTACGACGACATCGTCTCGGTGCTGGAGAATCCCGCCAGCTTCTCCTCGGCCAGCTCCATCGAGCTGGGGGCGAACCTGACGGCGGAGACGCGGGAAATCCTGGGGCCAGGGCCGCTCATCCATGCCAGCCCGCTCAACACGGATCCGCCGGGCCACACCCGGCTGAGGCGCTACCTGCAGAAGGGGTTCCTGCCCGCGCGCATCGCGCTCCAGGAGCCGCGCATCCGGCACATCGCCAACACGCTCATCGACGGGTTCATCCACGAGGGAAGGGCCGATCTGGTGGAGCGGTTCGCCTTTCCCCTGCCGCTGCAGGTCATCCTCGGGCTGATGGGAGCGCCCGTGGAGGACATGGCGCGTGTGAAGCGCTGGACCGCGGACCTCTTCGGGCTCTGCTTCGCCCAGGTGCCGCCCGAGGCCCAGCCCGCCATGGCGCGCGGCGTCGTCGAGTTCCGGGCCTGGTGCTCCCGGCTCATCGAGGAGCGCAGGCAGCGTCCCCAGGAGGACGTGACGAGCGACCTGGTCCACGGCGACGAGGGCGAGGACGTGTCCACGCCAGAGCTCATCTCCTTGCTCGCGGGCTCATTGATTGCGGCGGGCCATGAGTCCACGGCCGCGCAGCTCACCCTGGTGGTGAAGAACCTGCTGGAGCAGCCCGAGCGCTGGCAGCGGCTGCGCGAGGACCGGGCGCTCATCCCCCACGCCGTGGAGGAGTGCATGCGGCTGGAGGGCGTCGTCGGCGGGCTGGTGCGCACGGCCACGCGGGACGTGGAGGTGGGCGGGGTGCTGCTGCCGAAGGGCTCGAAGCTGCTGCTGCTCCATGGCTCCGGCAACCACGACGCGGCGCACTACCGCGAGCCCGAGTGCTTCGAGCTGAAGCGCGAGGGCCCGCAGCACCTCACCTTCAACCGCGGCATCCACTTCTGCATGGGAGCGCCGCTGGCCCGGCTGGAGCTGCGCGTGGCGCTCGAGCAGCTGCTGGAGCGCATCCCGGAGCTGCGCCTCGTTCCCGGTCAGGACTACGGCTACCACCAGGAGCTGGTGACGCTGCGCAACGTCCGCCACCTGCGGGTGGAGTGGCCCGTCCCCTGAGTCACCTCGCCGATGCGTGGCTGAGCAGCTCGCGCCGCCACTCGCCGAGCCGCTCGAACTCGTCCTCGGGCCACGTGCCCAGGTGCACCATGACGATGCCTCCGTCGGAGGCCACCAGGCTGGCGTCCACGTGGACGCTCGGCTCCACCACGGCGTTGGGCGGATCCACGTAGCCCTCCTGGTGCTCCAGCTCGAGCGACGTGAGCCGCGCGCCGGGGAACTCCGCCAGGCAGGCCTCGAGGAACTCGTGCGGCGGGCGGTACGGCGGCGGCGAGCCGATGTGCATGCCCCATGGGTCCATCCGCCGCTTGAGCGTGGTGGTCCTCACCCACGCCAGCACCGCGCGCTCATACAGCGCGCCGACGTGGTCCACCGCCTGCGGGTGCCGCATGCCGTCCTGGCCACGCACGTGCAGCGTGTAGTGGGGGCGCTCGCCCGGCCACCACCAGCTCAGCTCGAAGCGGTCTCCCGGGCCGGACTCGTCGGAGGGAAAGAGCGCCTCCAGGTGCTGGAGGTACTGCTCCTGGCTCAGGCTCAGCCGGTGCTCACGCAGCGCGTGCCAGTCCGTGCGCGAGAAGTGGAGCACGCGCGCGCGGTACGCACGCGGATCCGTGTTCAACAGCTCGACCCATTCATCGCTCATCGGAACGGCGCCAGCCTACTCCTTCGGAGGTTGGCTTGTCGTAGTTCCCGCTCGTCGAGCGCGACTTCCGCGCCCTGCTTTCCGGGTTCAACGGTGAGCGCGGAGTTTGTGAGGTGGCTCGATCAGCAGGCGGACAGCCGAGCGCACCACATGGGGCCCTGTTCCCTGCCCGCACCCCTCCCCATCCCGGGAGGCGGACGAGCGAGTGGGGACGGGAATGGCCCGAGAGAATCTTCAAGGCAAGGTGGCCCTGGTGACGGGGGCTTCTAGCGGCGTGGGCTGGCAGTGGCCCAGGGCGTGGGGCCTCGGGGGAGCGTGGCGCCCACGCCTCGCTGGAAGCGCTTCACGGCCACCGCGGGCCTGGTGGCGCTGGCGAGCGGGGCGCTCGGTGGCGTGGCGCTGGGGGCCCGAGAGCTGGTCCGCGCCACGCGGTGAGCGGCTTCACTGGCGTGGGCGCTGCTGAATGGGGCTGTCGGCGCGAGAGAGGGTCTGCGCGGTGGAGATGAGCGCCAGGTGGCTGAAGGCCTGCGGGAAGTTGCCCACCAGCCGCCGCTGCTCCACGTCGTACTCCTCCGCGAGCAGGCCCACGTCGTTGCACAGCCCGAGCAGCCGCTCGAAGAGCGCTCGCGCCTCGCCCTGACGGCCCATCAGCGCCAGGTCGTCCGCCAGCCAGAAGGAGCACGCCAGGAAGATGCCCTCTCCCGGCGGCAGCCCGTCCTCGGCGCTGCGGGTGTCATAGCGGTGCACCAAGCCGTCGTGACACAGCTCGCGCTGGATGGCCTCCACGGTGCCGCGCACGCGCGGATCCTCCGGCGGCAGGAAGCCCACCAGCGGAACCATCAGCAGGCTCGCGTCCAGCTCCCTCGAGCCGTACGCCTGCACGAAGGCGTTGCGCCGCGCATCGAAGCCCAGCTCGCACACCTCCGCGTGGATGCGCGCGCGCAGGGCCCGCCACGCGTCCAGCGGGCCCTCCAGCCCGTAGCTCTCGGCGCTCTTCACCGCCCGGTCCACCGCCACCCACGCCATGATCTTCGAGTGCGTGAAGTGCCTCCGCCCACCGCGCACCTCCCAGAGCCCCTCATCCGGCTGCTGCCAGGACCGCTCGATGTAGTGGAGCAGGTGGCGCTGCAGGTCCCAGGACTCGTCGTCCGGCGGCAGCCCGGCGCGCCTCGCCTGGTGGAGGCAGTCCATCACCTCGCCGAAGACGTCGAGCTGGACCTGGCTCACCGCCGCGTTGCCGATGCGCACCGGCCGTGAGTCCGCGTAGCCGGGCAGCCAGGGCAGCTCCAGCTCCGTGAGGCGGCGCTCGCCGGCCACGCCGTACATGATCTGCAGCTCCTCGGGCTCGCCGGCCACGGCGCGCAGCAGCCAGTCGCGCCAGGCGAGCGCCTCGTCCGTGTAGCCGGCCTGCAGCAGCGTCAGCAGCGTGAGCGTGGCGTCCCGGAGCCAGCAGTAGCGGTAGTCCCAGTTGCGCGTGCCGCCTGGCTTCTCCGGCAGCGACGTCGTCGGCGCGGCGACGATGCCGCCCGTGGGCGAGTACGTCAGCGCCTTGAGGGTGATGAGCGAGCGCAGGACGACGTCGCGCCACGGCCCCTCATAGGTGCAGCGCCCGGCCCACCGGCGCCAGAAGGCGCACGTCTCCTCCAGGGCGCAGAAGGCCTCCACGGAGCGCGGCGGGCGCTCGTGGGAGCGGAACCAGGTGAGGATGAAGGGGACCTGCTCGTGCTCGGCCACGGTGAAGTCGGAAGACACGCTGCCGTCGGCGACGTGCATGGGCATGCGGGTGCGCAGCAGGGTGGCATCCGGCCCGGCCTTGGCGGAGACGCAGCAGAAGGTGGAGCGCAGCCACGGCGTCCGGTCGCCATAGCCGAAGCGCAGCGCGGCCTCCATGCGCATGGAGACGCGGCCGCGCAGGCCTCGGACGATGCGGACGATGTCCGGAGTTTGGCCTCGGGGAGGCATGAAGTCGGTGACGCGGACGGTGCCCTCCGCGGTCTCGAAGTCCGTCTCGAGCACGAGCGTCTCGGGCACGTAGCGGCGCCGGACGGAGCGCACGGCCACGGTGGGGGCGATGCGCCAGCGGCCATGGCGCTCATCTCCCAGCAGCGCGGCGAAGCAGGCATCCGAGTCGAAGCGGGGCCAGCAGAGCCAGTCGATGGAGCCGTCCTTCCCCACGAGGGCCGCGCTGTAGGTGTCGCCGATCAGGGCGTAGTCTTCGAGGGGCAGCGCCATGCCTGAAAGCTAGAGCGCCTCGGCCCGAGGGGCGGGCATGGACGGGGTGTGCGCGGTGGGCGCTGCCCTCCCGGGCTCGTCAGCGGCCGGGCGGGCGGACAGGGGCGCTCGCGCCAGGGCCTGGAGGCAGCCCTCCGTGACGAGCCCGAAGAGGACGGTCTGCGCCAGGAGGAAGCCATGCTCGGCCCGGCTCCAGGTGCGGGCCAGCGGGGTGGCGTCCACGATGGGGAAGGAGGCCTGCTCGAGCCCCCAGACGCCCGCGCCCAGCAGCACGCCTCGCGCGAGGAGCGAGGGCGGCAGCACCGCGCGGAAGCGGGCCCAGGCCACCCCCAGCATCGGTCCGTAGAGCCAGCGCATGCCCAGGCTCCAGAAGAGGGCCTCGCGGGGGCTCAGGGGGCGCACCAGCAGCCGGCCCACGAGCCGGGCCGCGATGCGTCGCGCGGCATACGGAGGCGAGTGGCCGAGCACGGCGTTGCGCAGCAGCGCGAGTCCGCCGAGGGCCAGGGTGCCAGCCGCGCCCGCCGAGGCGCCTCGGGTGAAGGTCGTCGTGCTCATGTCTGGACGGGGCGCCGCGTGGAGCGGACGGCGGGGGCCTGCCCGGCCAGCACCGACGCGCAGATGATGAGCACGCCGAGGATGATGTCATGCGCGGTGGGCAGCGTGCTGTCGCCATAGCCGAGCAGGAGCGGCGCGAGCAGGAGCCACCCACCGAGCGCGATGTTGACGAAGCGCAGCGCGGGCCGGGACGCGGCGAGCAGGGCCACGACGGCGACGGCGAGGCCCACGAGGGACTCGTTGAGGCGCGCGGCGCGCTCGGCGTAGCCGAGGACGAGGGGAGCCACGAAGAGCCAGACACCCAGGACGAAACTCAGCCAGCGAGCCCACATGAGGCAGCCCTCCCCGTGAAGTGCCCGACACAAAGGTGGGCAGAGGGGCCGGGTGACTGCAAGGAGAGGAGGAGGCGGGCGAGCGCCCGGCATGCCGTCTCCCCTGCCTGGGCGGCTCGCGCTTCAGAAAGAGGGCAGTCCGTCCGTGCTCGAGCGGAAGCGGCCGAGGCAGCACTCGGGCAGCTCCGCGCGGATGTGCATGAGGGCGTGCCGGGCCTTCTCCATGAAGTCCTGGGTGTTGGGGATGACGAAGCGCCGGGGGTGGGCGCTCCACACCTGCTCGATGCGCGCGTCGATGGCGGCGGCCTCCTCGGGAGACTCGATGCGCAGGGGGTTGTGGTGGTTGTAGCCGGCGTCGGCCGGAGGGGTGCGCAGGTGGATGACGGCGGCGTAGCGGGCCAGCTCCTTCTCCCGGGTGGTGCCGAGCTCGGAGAAGAAGTCCTCGGCGGAGCCGGGCCAGTACGCCAGGCCGTCGAGCGTGCCGCGATCGCACAGGCCCATGGCGACGGGCTCTTCCTGGGTGACCCAGCGCTCCAGCTCCTGCTGGACGCGGACGATGGCGCGCTGGGCGGCTCGGCGGGCCGGGAGGGTGTCTCGCCGGGGGAAGCCGCCCCCGAAGATGATGCTCGCGGCCTCGGGGAGCACGGCCACGTGCTGGCAGATGGTGCGGCGCACCAGCTCCAGCACGGCCGTCTTTCCGGCGCCCGGTCCGCCCGTGAGCACCACCAGCCGCGTGCTGTGGGAGGGGCGGGTGCAGCCGCAGTCCTGGGTTCCAATCATCTTCACTCTCCGAAGGTCGTGCCCACGCTGAGGTTGAGCAGCCCGGGGTACTCGAGCTGGCCGTGGTGGCCGATGATGTGACTGTAGACAGGAATGCGGAGCGTGAGCCCGAGCTGAGTGGCGCCCGTGCTCCAGTGCAGCCCGCCGCCCACGAGCACATCCGTGCGGCCGAGGTTGCCGTCCTGCTGGACGATGCCGCCCCAGCGCTCGGGCTGCTCGTTGGCCATGTCCGCGCCGGCCGAGGCCCAGAGGGTGCCCGCCACGTTCAGGCTCCCGGAGAGCCCGAGGCTGAAGCGGTGGCCGGCACGGAAGCCGCGGGAGTTCTCCGCCACGGAGAGCCAGGCCTGTCCCCACAGGCGCGCGCTCCAGGAGTCCCAGGCGCGCTCGGCCTCCAGGGCCAGCAGGGGCTGCACGGTGCCGGTGCCGAACTGGACGTGCTGGTGGGGCTGGCCCGCGGCGCCGAGGGCGAAGGGGTCCTCCACGGTGTTGCCCAGCGGCACGGTGAAGCCCGCGCGCGTGGTGAGCCGCACCTGTCCGAGGAGGAAGGCATGGCGCGCCTGCACCCACGGGTCGCCCAGGCCGAAGAGCGTCTCGTCGCGGTGGTGGATGTTCTCGTAGTCGAGCGTGACGGGCGTGCCATCCAGGCGCCGGAACTGGATGGTGGTGCGGTTGAGGCGCAGCGGCACCTGGAGCTCCACGCCGAGCGCATCCGTGAAGGCGTGCTCCGCGCTGGCGCGCAGCTCTCCGATGGCGAAGCGCTGGTCATGTATCTGCGGAGGCTCGTCGCGCTCGGCGCAGATGGGGCCGATGTCCGGGCAGGCGGACTCGTGCGTGGTGCGCACGGTGGTGGTCAGCAGGGAGAGCTGGAGGAATGTCTGTCCTGACTTCAGCCTGGCGGCGGTGTTCCTCCCGACCGGGAGGTTGGGATTGCTTCAACCCGCGCAGGCGTCGGCGGAGGAGGGGAGGCCCAGCGCGAGCAGGCCGAGGGCGATGACGAGCCATCTCATCGCGAGGCCCCCTCGGCGATGGCGGCGTCGAGCGCGGAGAGGTCGAATCCCGTGACGCTGCGCACGGGCTTGCCATCCCTTCCATAGACGATGAGGTAGGGGAGGTTGGGGACGCTGGCCAGGTAGCGCCTGGCGAGAGGCGTCTCCCAGGAGACGACGTTGAGCTTGCGGTAGGCGATGTCCTGGCGCTGGTTGAGCAGACCGAACATGTGGACATCCACCTTGCGGCAGGGGCCGCACCAGTCGGCGTAGAAGTCGAAGACGGTGACCTTGCCCGCGACGGCGTGGGAGGCGAGGTCCGGCACATCCTCTCCCTGGAGCGAGAGCCGCTTCAGGTCGGCGTCGGCGGAGAGGACGGGGAGCGGATCGAAGGAGAGATCCGGGTGGCACTGGAAGCACTGGGACTCGGGGACGGAGTGCTCACCGCACCAGTCCTTGGCGGCCATGAAGCGAGGCGCCAGCTCGGGGTTGCAGCGGGTGCAGTTCTCCTGAGGGACGCGGTGCTCGCAGAAGGCGGCATCCGGGCGGGAGGCCGCGCTGAGGGAGCTGAGCTCGCCATGGGCCGGCGTGGAGGCGGGACGAGAAGAGGCACAACCGGCGGTGGCCAGCACGGCGCCACCGAGGAGCAGGGATGGGAAGAGACGCATGAGAAGGCGATGCTGCACGTGCGAGAGCGCGAGGGACGTTGCGGAGAAGGAGGACGAGAGCGTTACCGAACGAAGCCCAGAGTCGCAAGCAGCCGAGGGTCTTCCTCCATGGGAACTCCGTCACGGCCGATCCGGAGTGAAGAGCAGGTCGATCAGGCGCGCCTTCCCCAGTGCGAGATTTCCTCCCGGAGTCGTCAGATCGGGAACAGGAGTGAAGAGCACTTCTTCAGGCAGGCGGGCGAAGTGGAAGGTGGACTCGATGAGCGAAGCGAGTCCGGCTTCTTGGGGTTGGAACTCGGGGGGCAAGGGCGGGTAGCGGGTCCATGACTCCGTCACCCGTCCGTCATCCAGGAAGTGGGACGCGTAGATGACGTACGTGGGGGCGAGCAGGCTGAGCAGGCATACGACTGCATCACGCCGATCTTCTTCACGCTCCGGTTTTGGCAGGGAAACGCGAAGGCGGTAGCACGGGTCATGGACCAGCAACGTCGTGTCCCAGAAGCGGCAGCCTGGGAATGCCTCGCGAACATGCTGGACGAAGGCGTCCCAGGCCTGAGTGTCTCTGCGCGCGGAGGCTTTCAACCGTGCGAGCCGCTGGGCCTCCTCGGAAGCATCATAGGCAGGGTCATCAGGCCAGAGACCCGAGGGGTAGAATTGATGGAGGAGCTGGCCGAGCGCGTGGGCGGATGGAGCCGGAGTCATGAGGGAGTCACCTCGAGCCTAACAAGGGGCTCGTTTCTTCAAGGAAACGTTGTCTGTGGGATGCCCACCTCCTTGAAGCGACTGACTCGAGTGCCCGGAACGTTGCCGCGAGTCGGATCGATCATGAAGCTCTGCATCGTCGCTCGGAATTCGTTACAGGCGACGGCGGTGGGAAGCCGCTTCTTCAGAACGTGACGAGCTGCTTCGTCAGCCGCCTGAGCGGCGACTCGTTGCGCGCTGGTGGTGGCAATCACCCCAGCCCCTTCAGTCACCTCGGGTACACCCACCTCGATGTCGCAGACGGCTGTCTCTGGATACACGGGCGAAAGCCTGCCCAGCAGGATGACGACGTGCGAGACCTTCCACCCGCCTGGCGCTCGCCCTCGATGAGCCACGATGGGAGTGAACTGGAAGGTGGAGGGTGGGATGCTGCCGAACACGATGGGTTCGGTGCAGGCCGTCAGCAGCAGGCCTGCCACAGCGAGGAACAGGCGAATGACGTTGCCTCGAGGAACACGCAATGACATGGGGCCTCATCCTTCGTCAGGTGCTCGGCTGGACGGGACGCGTGGTGGTTGCACTGGGTGTCCTGGGAGGCGTCCTCGTCGTGGCGGCCCTCCTCTCGCCCTGGACCTGGTTGCCCGAGCCCGTGGAACCCACGGCCCCCACACCTCAACATGTGCTGCTCACCGAGGGCGCCGCGCAAGCCATTGTTGTGGGTGACCTTGCCCTGGCGCGAAAGCAGCTCGAGGTGGCGCTCGCGGAAGCTCCCAACCATTCCCCCGCGCTGCTGCTCCAGGCGTGCCTGGCCCTCGAGGCGGGAGAATTCGCGGTGGCACGGGGGACACTGGCACGACTCGAGGCGGTAGCTCCCGATCGATTGGAAGCCAGGCTGCTGGAGCGATTGCTGGTACACCGCACTCAGTCTCCCGAGATGGGCTGGAGACAGGCGTTCCTACGGGCGTGGACGGAGCTGGGTCGGCCTGGCTTTCTGGAGAGTCCGCTGCTGCTCCCGCGGGTGGAGCTCCCCGAGGTTCGGGACTACATGCCCGCGCACGTGGAGGAACGTGCCACGGCGGCTCCTGTCCGGCTGGCGCTCGTCCTCGCCCGGCCTTGGATCTCCCAGGGAAACGCGCGCTGGCTCATGGAGCACCTTCCCGCCTTGGAGGATCCTGCCCTCGTGCAGGCTGCCTCCGTGGCCCTGCTCCCAGCGGAGCTTCCACCAGGCCTTCATTCGGAGGCCAGGGCTGTCGTCCGCAAGCGCCTGAGACGGCTCGTAGAGGCTTCCCCACGCGTGATGCAGCCGCGCCTGTTGCTGCTCTGGGCCGAGGCTCCCGAGTGGATGGCCTTCAGTGAGCAGGAGCTCACGGTGCTCGAGGCCATCGCCGCGCTGTCTGATTGGAAGGACACCTCTTTCCCGCGGACCTTTCTGGAAGCGCGAGCGCGCCTGAAGGAGGCACGGATTCTCCATCCAGGCATGGGGGCCCTGGGAGTCGCAGCCTGGTCCAACACCACATGGGCGCTCCACCTGCTCTCGATGCGAGCGGAGCGCACTCGCGATCAGCTCCTCCCAGGGGCGCGGCGGCGGCTGGGCCATATCCTCTGGGGAATCGGCTCACGGGTGAGCCAGCAGTCCACCGCCATGGAGCGCATCCTGGGCCTCCAGCTCATGGAGGCGGGGGCCATGGACAAGGAAGACGAGGCGGAGCTCGAGCGTGTGGGGCGCGCACTGGAAGAGGCCCGCGCCACCTTCAACGCCGCGGACAAGGCCGACCTCGAGCGCTGGCCCCTGCCCTCGCTCTGGGAGGAGGTGGCCGAGGCCCGTGCCCGCGACGAGTGGGCCCACCTCCGGGAGTTCGCGGGCGCTCCGTGACGGCTACCCCTTCACCATGTTCTTCAACACGAACCACAGGTTGGCGGGACGCTCGGCCAGCCGGCGCATGAAGTAGGGATACCAATACCGCCCGTATGGCACGTAGATACGCACCGGAAACCCCGCCTGCGCCAGCCTCACCTGCAAGTCCCGCCGGATGCCATACAGCATCTGGAACTCGAACGCGCTGCTCGGCAGCCGCTGCTTCGCCGCGTAGTCCAGCGTCGCGTCGATCATCCGCTCATCGTGCGTGGCGATGCCGTGGTACACGCCGCTGTCGAGCAGCACCTTCATCACCCTCACGAAGTTGGCGTCCACGTCCTTCTTGTCCTGGTACGCCACCTCCGGGCCCTCCAGGTACGCCCCCTTGCACAGCCGGATGCGCACCCGCTCCGCGCACAGCGCGCGCGCGTCCGACTCCGTGCGCCGCAGGTAGCTCTGCAGCACCGCGCCCACGTGCGCCTCGCCGAACTCCGCGTGCAGCGCGCGCACCGTGTCCAGCGTGGCCTGCGTCACCGCGCTCTGCTCCATGTCCACCCGCACGAACGAGCCTCGCGCCGCCGCCTCGCGCACCACCACCCGCGCGTTCTCCAGCGCCAGCTTCTTGTCGAACAGCAGGCCGCACTGCGTCAGCTTCAGCGACACGTTGGCGCGCACCCCCACCGCGTCGATGCGCGCCAGCAGCCGGCGGTACTCGCGCACCTCGTCCTGCGTCTCGGCCGCCTTGCTCACCGCCTCGTTGAGGTGGTCGAAGCTCGCCATCAGCCCCTGCGCGTTGAGCCCCTTCACCGCCTCCACCGCCTGCTCCAGCGTCTCCCCGGCGATGAAGCGTCCGGCCAGCTCGCGCAGGGGGCCCAGGCGCGTGGCGACATCCTTCAATCCCTCTCGGCGCGAGAGGAACAACAGGGCGGAGCGGGACAGTTGCGTGGCTGCGGTCATGGTGCTCGAAGTCCTGGTGTCCGGGTTTCAGGTGAGGTGTTGCAACAGGAAGTCACCGACGAAGGCATTGAAGGCCTGCGCATGGCTCATGTACGGCAGGTGGCTGGCCTCGCGGAGCACCTCCAGCCGCGCTCCGGGAATGCGTCGCGCCACGTCTCGCGCGTAGCCCAGCGGCACCAGCTGGTCTCTCGCGCCGTGGATGATGAGCGTGGGCACGCGCAGCTGCTCCAGCGCTCCCAGGTAGTCCGCCTCCAGCACGTCCCTCAGCCGGCGCAGCAGCTCCAGCGGGGAGAGCCGCCGGGCCTCGCGGACGATCTCCGCGCGCCCTTCGGGTGGCAGGTTCCTGCCACCCAGCACCCGCGCCACCGTGGGCGCGAAGACATACGCGAAGGGCTTGGGCATCCGCACCAGCGTGGACAGGCTCAGCGCCCAGCGCCGCACGCGCTGCACGCTGGCCACCGGCGACACCAGCACCAGCGCTCGCACGCGCTCCGGGTGCGCCAGGGTGAAGGCCAGCGACACCAGGCTGCCAAAGGAGGAGCCCAGCAGCGCGAAGCGCTCGGGCAGCCTCGCGTCCGCGTGCTCCAGCGAGGCCACGTTCCACTGCAGCGGCGTGTGCGTCATCGGCGTGCGCAGCGTTGGCGTCCACAGCAGCATCCGCAGCTCGGAGGCCAGCGGCGCCATCGGCGCGAAGGAGCGCCCCGAGGCCCCCAGCCCTGGCAGGCACACCACCGTCCGCGACACCTCCTCGCTGCCGCCCGGGAAGGTGAAGAGCCGCACCGGAGAGCCCCGCACCTGGCGCTGCTCGAGCAGCAGCTCATAGCCGGGCTGGATCTCCTCGGGCGAGGGGACGAATGGCGCGCGGGGCGTACTCATCGTCTCAAGCATGACACGCTCGCAGCAGGAGCCTCCGCACGCTGGCGGCCACCCTGTCTCGGAAGGCATGCAGCCGGGACTCGGGCGCGTTCTCCGGCGGCGGCTCGTGCGGTTCGCCGACCGCGAAGGTGATGCGCACCGGCAGTGGCAGCGGGCCCAGCCCCATCACCAGCGGCATGCGGTACTTCTCCTCCTCCGAGAGCCTCAGGCACAGCCGCTCCTCGCCCGGCGGGTAGAGGAAGGTGTCATCCACCCCGAAGCCCGCGAACGGGACGATGGGCACCCCCGCCCGCGCCGCCAGCCGCACGAAGCCCAGCGCCCGCTCCCAGCGCAGCGTGTAGCGCCCCTGCGGACGCTTGAACGTCTCTCGCGCGCCCCCGGGGTAGCACACCACCAGGTGGCCCTGGCCCAGCGCCGCCAGTGCGTTGTCCCGCGTGCCCTCCACGCCGCCCAGCCACGGCAGCACCGTGCGGATCAGCGGGATGCGGAAGAAGCCCTTCTCCGCCAGCCCCAGCGGATAGCGGCCCGTGGCCTGGTGCACCAGGTGGAAGAAGACGGGCGTCTCGTAGCCCCACACGCCGTGGTTGCCCACCAGCAGCACCGGGCCCCGGGTGGGAAGGTGCTCGGCGTCCAGCAGCCGGGCGCGGTGATACAGCGCCGACAGGGCCGCTCCCGCCTCGGCCAGACGGAATACGGCGTGGCGCGCTTTGCCGAAAAGGGTCTCCACGGGGGACGAAGATGGGGATGGGAATGCCTGCTGGCAGCCTGCCGCGCCCGTCCGAGCAGGCAGCCGGGCAAGCCCTCCACCTTCAGCCCGAGAGGCTCACGGGCGCCGCTGCTCGCGACGCCTCCTGCCGTCACCGTTACCCATATCGCTCGACAGCCCCGCGACCCATTGTCCCGGGGGCCCATCGTGCCGATGGTTGTGGAGCCATGGGACCCTTCGACATCCTCGCGGAGCAGCACCGCAAGCTGCAGGAGCGGCTCGAGTCCTTCGAGCCCGCGGAGGGCCCCGGTGAGCCCGACACGCAGCGCGAGCGCGTCGAGGCGCTGGTGGAGCTGCTACAGCTCCATGCCTGGCTCGAGGAGCGTCACCTCCTCCCGCTGCTGGCCCGCGTGGAAGGGCGCGTCCGGGCCCGCCAGGAGGCCGAGGATCACCTCACGATGCGCGAGCTCGTCGAGGAGCTGGAGACACTCGAGCCGGAGACGGACGAGTGGTGGGCCCGCCTCGTGGCGCTCGAGGATGTGGTCGCCGCCCACGCCCGCGAGGAGGAGACGGAGACCTTCCCGCGCCTGGCCTCCACGCTCGACACCGAGGAGCAGCAGGAGCTGAGCCAGGCCTTCCTCGGCGCGCCACAGCAACTGCGCTCGTGGGCATCCCCCCTGTCTGGTACCGAGCCTTCGCTCGCCGATTCCAGAGGGGATGCCTGACTCGCGACACAATTCTTTTATAAAGAGATTCGACAATCTCTGTCTTGAGAGCTATTGAGGCTCTGGAAGCTTTGAAGTACTTGATTCACGAGTCTCACTCACACCTCCACATACCAAGAGGGACCCCCCAACCATGTCTGTCGACAAAGCTTTTCGCGAGATGATCCGCAATGAGATCGAGGTTCAGCTCAAGCCCCTGCGCGCTGTGATTTCGCGCCTGGAGGCTGGCACCACGGACCTGGATGCGCTCAGGGATGTAGCGGAGCGTCTGGCTCCGGTGGCCGCGGCGATGGCGCCCCTGTTCGGCGCGCAGGTTTCCAAGGGCGCCAAGCGGGGCCCGGGCCGTCCGGCGAAGGCCGCCCAGCCCGTGGCCGGTGGCAAGCGCCGCGGCCGCAAGCCGGCCAACGACGGGGCGCGCGAGTGCGCCATCATCGATTGTGGCTCTCCGAGCCGGACCAAGGGCTACTGCGCCGCGCACTACCAGAAGCTGCGCATGCTGACCAAGACGAACCGTCGCCCCGCCGCGTGGGTGGACTACGCGCCGCCCAACAGCGTGGAGGACGTGAAGCTGCCCCGCGGCCGCGCCGCCGCGAAGGCCCTGGCCCAGGCGGCTCAGGGTGGCAGCTCAACCTGATACGTATGTCGTGAGACATGAAACGTCGAGACAGTGGCCTTCCGGACAATACCTCTCTGTCGTCCCATGGATGGGATGAGAGGGGGAGGGCGCCGCAAGCCTGTCTCAGCCAGGGCTCGGGCCGGGGGTGGCACGCATGCCGTGTCCTCCCGGCCTGCTTTTTCTGGCCGGCCAGCCATTGCGCCCGGTGGCTCGCGGGGGCATGAATGCTCCCCTCATGAACAAGCGCGAGATGGAGCCCGGCATCCTCACGGAGCTGGCCGGCCACACGACGTATGGCGAGTACCTGCAGCTGGACCGGTTGCTGGCCACCCAGGTGCCGCGCTCGCAGCCGCCCCACCACGACGAGATGCTGTTCATCATCCAGCATCAGACGAGCGAGCTGTGGATGAAGCTGCTCATCCACGAGCTCACCGCCTGCATCCGCTACGTGCAGTCCGACAAGCTGGAGCCCTCGTTCAAGATCTTCGCCCGCGTGGGCCACATCCAGCGCATGCTCTTCGAGCAGTGGAGCGTGCTGGAGACGCTCACCCCCAACGAGTACCTGGAGTTCCGCGCCGCGCTGGGGCACGCCTCGGGCTTCCAGAGCTTCCAGTACCACGCGGTGGAGATGCTGCTGGGCATGAAGGACGCCAGGACGCTGGGGCCCTTCAAGCACGTGCCGGCGCAGTACGCGGAGCTGGAGCGGCTGCTCGAGTCTCCCGGCCTGTATGACGAGTTCCTGCGGCACCTGTCTCGGATGGGGCACCCCATCCCCGCGGACCGGGCCCAGCGCGACTGGAGCCAGCCCTACGAGCGCAGCGAGCAGGTGACGGAGGTGTTCCGCCGCATCTACGAGAACACCGAGAAGCACTGGGATGCCTATGAGATGTGCGAGAAGCTGGTGGACACTGAGGAGCGCTTTCAGCTCTGGCGTTACCGTCACATGATGACGGTGATGCGCATCATCGGCTTCAAGCAGGGCACTGGGGGCTCCTCGGGGGTGACGTTCCTGCGCCGGGCGCTCGACACGCGCTTCTTCCCCGAGCTGTGGGATGTGCGCACCGAGCTGTCTCCCCCGCAGAGCCGGCGCCCCGCGTCATAGACAGACGGGAACCTCATTCCCCGCCGCGAGAGGGTTTGGGGCGTTTTGCCCCGGCCGCTCGGTGGGGGGCCATGGGCTCGGGCCGGCTGTCGCGCCATGCCTACCTTGAGGGATTGAAAACCCTTTCAAGGAGGAGCGCCCCATGGCCGAGCATGACAATCCCAACCCTCAGCCACGGCTGCCGGAGGATGAGGACCGTTTGAAGCGCCAGGCCGGAGACAGGCCCATGCCCACGCCGGGGCACATTGGCAATCTGCCGGATGATGCGCCGGGGCCGGGCAAGCCTGTCGTCTTCCCGCCGCGCGAGCCGCGTTGAGCGGCGGGCACGGGGGCTCGGGAGGGTTGCCTTCCCGCGCCCCACCCCTGCTAAACCGCGCGCATGCTCTCGTTCACGCTCGCCCTGGTGCTGACCGCCGCGAACCCTCCGCCCGTGGAGGCCTGGGCCCACAAGGCCTGTCCGCTCCCGAGGAAGGAGCCGGACTCCAACATCGAGTACAAGGCGCAATTGGGCGCGCGCGCCGACTGTCTCAAGAAGGCGATGAACAAGGCCATCGACAAGGTCATCGTCCCGCTCAAGAAGAAGGAGCCCGCCGCCTTCAAGGCGTGGATGGGGCTTCAGGCCGACTACAACCGGTGGATGGCGGAGGCGTGCGCCGCCGTCGAGGAGGCCAACTGGGTGGATGTCTCCACGGGGATGCGCACCATGGGTACAGGCTATGGCGGCACCGAGCAGGAGTGTCTCCAGCGGCAGTACGCCTGGCGCGGCTTCTACGCGGACGCGTGGGCGCGCGGTGACTGGAAGGCCGTCTCCACCGCGCTGGAGGCGTACGCGAAGACTTCTCCCAAGCTCCAGGAGAAGCTCCGCCAGTACCAGCAGCAGACGCAGGCGGCCGCGGCGAAGGCTCCGGCCCAGGCGCCCGAGTCGGAGAGCGTCGAGCGCATGCTCTCGAAGGAGGACTGGAAGGCCTACAACGAGCGGCTCGAGCGCGCCGCCACCGGGCCGAAGGCGCTCGCCGAGCGCCAGTGTGCCCTGGTGCCCAAGGCGGAGCCCACCTGCTCCGAGGCCTTCCGCGCCAGCCTCCTCTCACAGGTGGACCTGGGCGATGCGCTCGGGGTGCCGTAGGCGAGGCTGCCTACGGAGGATGCCTCCGTTCGTGCCGAACCTTTTGACGCGCTCGAGCTATCCCTTCGCGTGCCGTGGGAGGAGTGAGGGTAGACTGCTCGGCCCCTATGTCCGCAGAGCCCCTCATCCTCGAGAAGGCGTACGCCCTCTGCTATCGCATCTATGACGTCGCAGATGAGATAGACCTGGAGAAGGCTCGCCGTGCGTTCTCCCAGGACGCTCGCCGCCTGAAGCTCTCGCGCGAGAACAGCCAGTACATCCAGCTGCCCAACCCGCCTGTCGCCTACGAGCTGGGCCGCCGCGTGCTCGCCCTCCGGGGCGGCCCCGTCACCGTGGATGCCACCGCGCGCCTGTTCGACCATGGCGCCGCCTCCATCATCCTCGCCGTCCCCATCCCGGATGGCACCTCGTTCGAGCAGCTCGCCGGGCTGGCCGACGAGCTCTATGACAGCCAGGCCCTGGAGGCGCTCACCGGCGAGCTGATCGAGGGGGTGCGTAAGACCATCGCCCCCGCCGTCCACGAGCGCCGCACCTGGGAGCAGAACGAGAGCTATACCGTCCTCTTCGTCGAGCGCATCCGCGGCAACCCCTCCGCCGAGGACATCCTCGCCCGCGGGGACCTGGCCCGCCTGCTGCTGGGCGAGGTGGACTCGCGGCCCCTGTCCCGCGGCGAGAGCGAGGCCGTCATCCAGAACCGCTTCAGCTACTCGGTGGATGACCTGGTC
Organism: Hyalangium gracile; assembly: GCF_020103725.1. Lineage (NCBI taxonomy): Bacteria > Pseudomonadati > Myxococcota > Myxococcia > Myxococcales > Archangiaceae > Hyalangium > Hyalangium gracile. The sequence goes on from NZ_JAHXBG010000001.1 coordinate 716,890, forward strand.
GTCGTCGACTGGAACAGCGCCTTCGTCTACGAGCCCTCCGGCTCGCGCGACATTCCGGACCTGCTGGAGATTGCCAACGCCCAGCTGCTGGAGTTCCGCTTCTATGACGAGGTGCTGGACGGCCACATCGCCCGCATCCATGACCAGGTGCAGGCCCGGCGCCAGGGGATGATGACCCTGTTCCGCAGCCCCTACCGGGACCTGGTGCGCGAGACGCTCTCCACCCTGGTGGACCTCAACGAGTTCATCGAGCGGGTGGAGAACAGCCTGAAGATCATTGGCGATTTCTACCTGGCCAAGGTGTACGAGGCGGCGGTGCGCAGGCTGCGCATCCCCGCCTGGCAGGCCTCCGTCACGCGCAAGCACCAGCTCTTGGCGCAGACGTACGGGCTGCTCAAGGGCGAGGTGGACACCGCGCGCTCGCTCACGCTCGAGGCCACCATCGTCGCGCTGATCGTCCTGGAGATTGTCATGGCCCTGCTGCCCGCCTTCGGGCACTGAAGTCCGACGTTTCCATCCACCAGCGGACGCTGCCGGAGAGGGGCTCGGCAACAGGGGGGCGCTCGTGGGAGACTCCCTGGTGCGTAGGGTTGCTGCGAGCTCCACGCGTGGGGGGAAGTTCGAATGGCCGTGCCCGAGAGCAACCTCGTGGCTGCCGTGGAGCGTATGTCTCGAGCGCTCGAGCAGCTCGCCGCGGCGCCCTCCGTGCGCGCGGTGTTGGATGAGGTGGTGCGCTCTGCCGTGGGGACGCTGCGAGCCTGGCACGGCTCGGTGAGCTGGTGGGACGAGGAGGGCACCCTGCGCACCGTCGTCACCCCCGGGCTGCCCGAGGACGTGGCGGCCGCCACGGCGGCGCTGCTGATGCGCCAGCCGCTGGGGACGGCCGAGGCGCCGCGCGTGTACTCGGCCACCGGGCTCGGGCTGCACACGCTGCTCGAGGGCGAGCCCTCGCTGCGCGAGCGGGTGGCGCCGAGCGCCCTGATGGCCTACCCCGTGTTTCTCGCCGAGGGGGCCCGGGTGGGCGTGCTGGTGGGGTGGTTCCGCGAGCCCCCTCTGCCCGGCGAGGAGGTGGTGCGCCGCTTCGGGCTCTACGCCCAGCTGGCCGGCATCGCCCTGGCGAAGGACCGGATGGTGGAGGACTTCCGGCGCATGGCGGCTCGGGCCCGCGCCGAGGCCGAGCACGCCGAGGTGCTCAGGCTCAGCCGCTTCCAGGAGGTGACGGAGGCGTTCAGCCGCGCCCTCACCCGCACCGAGGTGGCTCGGGCGGTGCTGGCGCTGGGCCTGCCCGCGGTGGGCGCACAGGCCGGCACGGTGCACCTGGTGGTGCCAGAGGGGCAGCACGTGGAGCTCACCGCGTCCGTGGGGCTGGCCCCGGAGGTGGAGGCGGAGTTGCGGCGGATGCCGCGCGAGGGGGCGATGCCCGGCCATGAGGTGGCCCGCACCCGGGAGCCGGTATGGCTGGAGTCCTCCGAGGAACTGCACGCCCGCTACCCGGAGCTGGCCGCGCGCCCCGGCATGGGCGCCTGGCCCGCCTTCGCCTTCCTGCCGCTGCTGGCCGAGGGCCGGGTGATGGGCGTCATCGGCTTCGGCTTCGGCGAGCCTCGGCGCTTCAGCGGACCGGAGCGCTCCTCCATGCTGGGGCTGGCGCGCCAGTGCGGCCTGGCGATGGAGCGCGCCCTGCTCTACGAGCGTGAGCACGCGGCCCGGCTCCAGGCGGAGGCGGCCGGCCAGCGCCTGCGCCTGCTCGCGGATGCCAGCGCCCTGCTGGCCCACTCGCTGGAGTGGGAGGAGACGGTGGAGGGCGTGGCGCGGCTGGCCGTGGGCGCCTTCGCGGACCTGTGCATCGTGGACGCGCTCGAGGAGAGGCAGGTGCGCCGGCTGGCCGTGCTGCACGTGGACCCCGGCTGCGAGGAGGTGGCCCGGCGGCTCAAGGCCTTCGCGCCGGACCCGGAGCGCTCCTCCATCGTCGCGGCCATGCGCCAGGGCCGGCCCCTCCTCGAGCCGCGGATGACGCCCGAGCGCGCCGCCGAGCGGATGGGCAACCCGGACGTGGCCAGGCTCGTCCAGGAGCTGGGCGTCCACTCCTTCATCACCGCCCCCCTCATCGCCCGCCAGCGCACCCTGGGCGCGCTCTCCTTCGTCCGCGTGGGGGAGGCGCGTCCTTATATGGAGGAGGACGTGGCGCTCGCCGAGGAGCTGGCCCGCCGCGCCGCGCTCGCCATGGACAACGCGCGGCTGTTTCGCGCCACGCGCGCCGCGGAGGAGGAGAGCCGCCGGAGCGCCGCGCGCCTGCACCTGCTGGTGCGCGTCAGCCAGCTCGTCGCCGAGGCCGGGCTGAACCTGGGCCAGGTGCTCGAGGTGCTCGTCCACGAGGTGGCCGAGGCCATTGGCGACGGGTGCATCCTCCAGCTCGTCTCCGAGGACGGGCAGTTCCTGGAGCCCGCCGCCGTGCACCACCCGGAGCCCGCCGCGCGCCGGCTGCTGGAGCAGGCCGTCATCGTCCGCAGGCTGCGCGTGGGCGAGGGGCTGCAGGGAGCGGCCACCTCCATGGGGCAGACCATCCTCCTGGGCGCCCTGGAGCCCCAGACGCTGGATGGGACGGGGCCCGAGGCGGCGCTGCGGCCCTACCTCGAGCGCCACGGGCCCCAGTCCGCCATGGTGGTGCCGCTGGTGGCGCACGGCCGCGCCCGAGGCAGCCTCCTGGTGCTGCGCGAGGCCAGGGGCCGCCCCTACGGGAAGGATGATCAGCTGCTCTTGGAGAGCATCGCCAGCCGGGCGGCGCTGGCCATCGAGGACGCGCGGCTGTACGCGGCGGCGCTCCAGGCGCTGCGCCAGCGCGACGACTTCCTCTCCGTGGCCGGCCACGAGCTGAAGAACCCGCTCAACGCGCTGCAGCTCCAGCTGCGCGTGCTGGCGCGCAAGGTGCGCGAGGACAACCTCTCCGACAGCCTGGCCGAGCGCGCGGACCGGGTGGCCCGCACCGGCGAGCGCCTGGGGCTGCTCATCGAGGATCTGCTGGACGTCTCGCGCATCAACGCCGGCCAGCTCCGGCTCCAGCTGGGCGAGGTGGACCTGTGCTCGGTGGCGCGCGACGCCGTCTCGCGCATGGCCGAGGAGCTGTCGCGGGCCGGCTGCGAGGTGCGGGTGGAGGCGCCGGCGCCCGTGGTGGGCCTGTGGGACAGGCTCCGGCTGGAGCAGGTGGTGCTCAACCTGCTGTCCAACGCGGCCAAGTACGGCCAGGGCCGGCCGGTGCTCGTGCGCGTGGAGGCGGCGCCGGGGCAGGCGCGGCTGTCCGTGCGGGACGAGGGCTACGGCATCGCCCCCGAGGAGCACGAGCGCATCTTCCAGCGCTTCCAGCGCGCCGAGGCCACGCGCCACATCCAGGGCCTGGGCCTGGGGCTGTGGATCTGCCGGCAGATCGCCGAGTCCCACGGAGGCTCGCTGCGAGTGAAGAGCCAGCCCGGGCAGGGCTCCACCTTCATGCTGGAGCTGCCCAGGCCGGAATCCGGGACGAAGCCCCCCCCCGCCTAGGCTTTCGGCTCTCGTGGGTGGGTGGGGCCGGGGACTCAACCCGTTGGGGTGGTGGGGTAGAGCCGTACCCGGGGGGCAACAAACACGGTTTTTCTCTGGACGTTTGACGAATCCTCGACTTGTGTGCGCGCCCTGGTATGGACCGGGAGCAGCCCTCGGTCCGTAAAGCCACCCCAACGCCATCGTCGCTGCCCAGATGGATGACCGCATGAACCGACCCACCTCTCCCTCTACGCGAACGGGCACCTGTGCGGCCCGCATGAGCCTCCTCGCCGCGCTGGTGCTGAGCACCAGCTCCGTGGCACAGCCCGCGGGCCTGCCCGAGTTCGAAGTCGAGCGCCTGGAGTTCAACCCCAGCGGCGCCGGCTCGCTGCTGATCAACTCCGGCCAGCTGTTGCCCGGGGGCCGCATGCGCGTGGCCCTCATCGGCCACTACGAGAACCGGCCGCTCACTCCGGAGCTGGTGGATCCGAGCGCGGAGGGCGGGTTCCGTGAGGTGACGGTGGTGGCTCACCGCACCACCGGCCACCTGGTGGCCGCCTACGGCATGGGCGACGCGCTCGAGGTGGGCCTGCAGGTGCCGCTCATCATCAGCCAGGAGCAGGGTCGCGTCACCGACTCGCCCTTCGGCGCGCCCGAGGGTGGCTTCAAGCTGGGCACGCCCATCGCCAGCTTCAACATCGGCGTGCTCAACCAGTCCGAGGCCATCCCGGTGGACCTGGCGGCTGGCGTGAGCGTGGGCTTCCCCATCGGCAGCCCGGACTCGCTGGGCCGTGAGAACTCGCTGCGCGCCATTCCCCGCATCATGGTTGGCCGCGAGACGGAGGGCCTGCGCGCCGGCTTCGAGCTGGGCGCCGACCTGCGTCCGCGCGTGTCCATCGGCGAGGGTGACAACAACGAGGCCTACAACCGGCTGCGCCTGGGCGCCGCCGTGTCCTCCGTGGGCGAGGGCCTGCGCTACGAGGCGAACATCCTCATGTGGATTCCGTTCGGCCGTGAGTTCCTCACCGCCGAGACGCTGGTGGGCGTGCGTGGCCCCCTCTCCGACGACGTCGAGGTGTTCGCCATGGGCGGCGCCGGCTTCGGCGACACGCTGGGCAGCCCCAACTTCCGCGTCCTCATGGGCGCCGCCTTCGGTGGCATGCCGCCGCGCTGCGTGGCTGGCAGCAAGCACAACCCCGCCCAGTGCCCGGACCTGGACCTGGACGGCGACAACGTGAAGAACCGCGACGACGCCTGCCCCACCGACGGTGGCAAGGTGGACGCCAAGGGCTGCCCCATCAAGGATCAGGACCAGGACGGCGTGGCGGACGAGGCCGACAAGTGCCCCACGACGGCGGGCGCGGCCACCGCGGCGGGCTGCCCGGACCAGGACGGCGACAGCATCCAGGACTCCGAGGACAAGTGCCCCGCCCTGAAGGGCCCGGCCGACCGCGCTGGCTGCCCCGACACGGACGGCGACGGCCTGGATGACTCGGCCGACAAGTGCCCGAACGAGTCCGGCCCGGTGGACCGTCAGGGCTGCCCGGCGAAGGACTCGGACAATGACACCGTGCTGGATGAGCTGGACGGCTGCCCGAACGAGGCGGGCCTGCCCGAGCTGAAGGGCTGCCCGGCCAAGGACGCGGACAGCGACACGGTGGCCGACCACCTGGACAACTGCCCCGAGCAGGCCGGCCCCGCCGCCAACCAGGGCTGCCCCGCGGCGCAGAAGCAGCTGATCGCCATCAAGCAGGACCGCATCGACATCAAGGAGCAGGTGTTCTTCGACTCCAACGCGGCCACCATCCAGGCGCGCTCCAACACGCTGCTGGACCAGCTGGCCAACGTGCTCAACACCCACCCGGAGATCGTCAAGGTCGTCATCGAGGGCCACACCGATGACCGCGGCGCCGCGGACTTCAACCGCACCCTGTCCCAGCAGCGCGCGGAGGCGGTGCGTGACTACCTGGTGAAGAAGGGCGTGGCCACCGAGCGCCTGGAGCCCAAGGGCTTCGGTCCGGACCGCCCGGTGCAGCCGAACACCACCAGCGCGGGCCGCGCCGCCAACCGCCGCGTGGACTTCATCACCCGCTACGCGGACGACGCCGCGACGCAGCAGTAGTCCCGGGCGTGCCGCTCGGCGTATGAGCCGGGCACACGCGCGGTGAAGGGCCGAGGCACCGTGCCAGAGGGCATGGAGCCTCGGCCTTTTCATTTCGCAGGCAGCCTCCTCGAAGTGACATGTCAGCTTCCGCGCTGACACGTCCGCGCTCTGTCAGCGGTGCGCGCTGACATGCGGAGGCGGAGGGGCCCCTGGAGCCTGCTCGATGGCCCCCCGGACGAGGGGTGTGGCGCGTACCGGGCGTGGGTTGTGGCGAAACGCGGCACCGGCTTCAATGCGCCCGTCAAGTGTCCGGGAGCACTCATCATTTCGGCAAGCGGGGCAGGTGTTGCAGAACGCCTCGGCGCGGAATCACGCCACGCGCGCAGTGGCCATACCTCCGGGGTGGACGGGATGGCCCAAAGGGTAGGTACTAGCGTGGGCCATGGCATCCGAGTTGCTAGCTGTCTCTTCGCGGATCCGACGATCCACCGTGGCCGAGAAATGGAAAGTAGTTTCCAGCCCGACTAACACAACGGTGCTGGCCTGAAGCCACTGGGGGTGGAGCGTCGGGGCCTCTCCGGACGCGCCGCCTCCATCGCTCCTGCCTCTCCTCGCCCTTCACTGGCTCTTCGTAGGAAAGACGACGACATGACTGAAGCCACAACGCTCGCCCGTTGGCGGGCCCGAGCCCCCCGACGCGCGCACGCGCCCCGTTCCCTGCGGCCGCTGGCGCGTCTGCTGACGCTCGCCACCGCGCTGACGGGTGCCACCGCGCTCGCGCAGCCCGCGGGGCTGCCGGAGGTCGAGCTGGAGCGCCTGATCCTCAACCCGAGCGGGCAGGGTTCGCTGCTGCTGGGCACCGGCGAGCTGCTGCCTGGTGGCAGCTACCGCTTCTCGCTGCTCGGCCACTACGAGAACAACCCGCTGGTCATCTATCAGGGGGACGAGAAGCTGGGCTCGGTGGTGAAGCACCGGCTCACGGGCCACCTGGCGGCGGCGTACGGCCTGTCGGAGCGGCTCGAGGTGGCCATGCAGGTGCCCGTGCTGCTGATGCAGAGCGGGGATGACCTGAGCCGCCTGGGCCTGGGCGAGCCCCGCAAGGGCGTGGCGCTCGGTACGCCGTACCTCTCGCTGCGGCTGGGCGTGCTGTCCGAGCGCGCCGAGGATGCGGTGGACCTCTCGGTGGGCGTGCACGCGGGCCTTCCGCTGGGCAGCTCCACGGCGCTGGCGCGGGAGAGCTCCCTGCGCGCCTTCCCCAGTGTGATGGTGGGCAAGCGGTTCGGCTTCCTGCGCGCCGCGCTGGACGCGGGCATCTCGCTGCGCCCGAGCGCCGACTTCGACGGCGACACGGATGAGGGCGATGCGCTGGGCAACGAGGTGCGCCTGGGCGGCGTGCTGGCCACCACGGGCGAGGGGCTGCGCGGTGAGCTGAACCTCATCGGCAACATCCCCCTCCAGGAGGGCATCACCACCCTGGAGGCGCTGGCGGGCGCGCGGATGCCGCTGAGCGAGACGCTGGAGGGCTTCGCGATGGTGGGTGTGGGCCTGGGCCGCTCGCCCGGCACGCCCACCTTCCGAGGGTTGCTCGGCGTGGCCTACGGGAACGTGCCGCCCAAGTGCGTCGCGGGCGGCCAGCACAAGCCGGAGCAGTGCCCGGACCTGGATGACGACAACGACGGGGTGAAGAACCGCGCGGACAGCTGCCCCACGCAGGGCGGCCGGGTGGATGCGCAGGGCTGCCCGCTGAAGGACTCGGACGGGGACACGGTGCTGGACGCGGACGACCGGTGCCCGACGGTGGCCGGAGAGGTTGCCATCCAGGGCTGCCCGGACGCGGACAAGGACGGCATCGAGGACGCGGCGGACCAGTGCCCGCAGGCGGCCGGCGTGGCGCAGTTCCAGGGCTGCGCGGACACGGACAAGGACGGGGTGCAGGACTCGGCCGACAAGTGCCCGAGCGAGGCCGGCCCGCAGGAGCGTCAGGGCTGCCCGCCGAAGGACGCGGACAAGGACGGCTTCCTGGATGAGCAGGACAGCTGCCCGAACGAGGCGGGTATCCGCGAGCTGAAGGGCTGCCCGGCCAAGGACACGGACGCGGACACGGTGTCCGACCACCTGGACAACTGCCCGAGCGAGGCGGGCCCCGCCGACAACCAGGGCTGCCCGGCCAGGCAGAAGCAGCAGGTGGCCATCCAGACGGGCCGCCTCGACACAAGGCCGGTCTACTTCGACACCGGTAAGGCGACCATTCAGAAGCGCAGCTATCCGCTGCTGGACCAGTTGGCGAAGATCCTCGTGGAGCACCCGGAAATGGAGAGGATCCGCATCGAGGGCCACACGGACAACGCTGGCAAGCCGGCCGCCAACCTCACGCTGTCCCAGCGGCGCGCCGAGGCCGTGCGCGACTACCTCATCAAGAAGGGCGTGGCGCCGGAGCGCCTCGAGGCCAGGGGCTTTGGGCAGGAGCGGCCGATTGCTCCGAACACCACCTCCAAGGGCCGGGCGACCAACCGCCGGGTCGATTTCATCATCCAGCAGAACGAGGGCACCCAGCAGTAACCGGGGGACCAGACACACATGAATCGAATCCAGAAAACACTCCTCCAGGCCACGCTGTTGGCGGTCACTGTGTGCGCGCTGCCCGCGCTGGCCGGTCCGGATACCTACGGGCTGGGCATGGGCACCACGCCGCTCACCGTCAACACGCCGGGCACCGTCATCAACAGCTACGCCCAGGTGACGGCGCCCGCGGCTCCGGGCGACACCGCCCTCGTCGTCCCCAGCACCGCGGGCTTCTTCGTCGGCGATCTGGTGATGGTGATGCAGATGACGGGCATCGTGCCCGAGCCGCCCTCGGGTGGCCCCAGCCCGGTGGACATCTCCAATGACGCGGTGGGGCGCTGGGAGCTGGCCCGCATCACGTCGGTGGCGGGCACGACGATGAACCTGGATGGGCCGCTGGTGTACTCGTACGCGGCCAACGTCACCCAGGTCATCCGGGTGCGCGAGTACACAAACGTGACCATCACCCCCCCGGGTACCCTCACCGCGTCCCCGTGGAACGGGAGCACCGGTGGCGTGCTGGCCTTCCTGGCCAGCGGGACGGTGACGAACAACAACCCGGGTGGCATCAACGTCTCGGGCCGTGGCTTCCGGGGCGGCGCGGCGGTGGATGACACCTCCGGAGCGACGGGCTGCACGGGCCTGGACGAGGCGGCCCAGCAGGGCGCCCAGAAGGGCGAGGGCATCGCGTTCACGCGCTTCGGGCCGACGCAGACGGGCCGCGGCCGGGTCGCCAACGGTGGCGCCGGCGGTGTCTGCCTGTTGTCGGGCGGCGGCGGCGGTGGCAATGGCGGTACGGGTGGCCAGGGCGGTAACTCGGACCTGGACACGGACAGCAACCGCGCGGTCGGCGGTCAGGGCGGTGCGGCGCTGAACTACTTGCTGCTCAACCGCCTGGTGATGGGCGGTGGCGGCGGCGCGGGCCATGTCATCGGCAGCACCGGCTCGTCGGGTGGCGCGGGCGGCGGCATCCTCTTCATCCGCGGCAACGCGCTCTCCAGTCCTTCGAGCATCGTGGCCAACGGCGCCACGGGCGGCAGCACCAGCGCTCAGGACGGAGCCAGCGGCGGTGGCGGCGGTGGCACCATCTACCTGCGCTTCGCCGGCACGGCCACCTGCGGGCTGATCCAGGCGATTGGCGGCACCGGTGGTAACGCGAATGGCGGCACCGGCGTGGGGCCTGGCGGTGGTGGCGGTGGTGGTCGGGTCCTGCTGCAGCGAGGCAGCGGTACCTGCACCCCGACGACGGCCTCCGTCAACGGCTCGAGCGCGGGTGTTCAGCAGGATGCCTCGGCTCCGGGCGGCTCCCAATATGGCGCCCAGCCGGGCACCGCGGGCAGCTCCTCGGTCCTGACGACGGGCTTCCCCGCCACCATGCCCGTGCCGGTGGTCACCACCCCGGCCAACGGCTCGGTGACGAATGACACCACGCCGACCTACTCCGGCACGCTCGCCACCACGGCTCCGGCCGGCACCGAGGTCATCATCTACGTGGATGGCACCGAGGTCGCGCGCGTCGTCGCCAATGGCGCGGGCAACTGGACGTTCACGCCCACGGCCCCGCTGGCCGAGGGCAGCCACACCGTCTCCGCCGTGGCCATCAACACCGCGCAGGCCGTGCAGAGCTTGCGCAGCAACACCAACACCTTCACGGTGGACATCACTCCGCCCCCGGCCCCGGTGGTCAGCACCCCGGCCAACGGCTCCACCACCAACGACAACACGCCGACCTATACGGGCACGGCGGAGCCTGGCAGCACCGTCACGGTGTACGTGGACGGCAACCCGGTGGGCACCGCCGTCGCGAACGGCAGCGGCAGCTGGACGTTCACGCCGACCACGCCGCTGGCGGACGGCTCGCACACGGTGTACGCCACGGCCACGGACGTCACGGGCAACACCAGCGTCAACTCCAACACCAACACCTTCAACGTGGATGCCACGGCTCCGGCCGCGCCGGTGGTCAGCACCCCCGTGGACGGGGCTCGGACCAACGACACCACGCCGACCTACACGGGCACGGCCGAGGCCAACAGCACCGTCACGGTGTACGTGGACGGCAACCTGGTGGGCACCACCGTCGCGGACGCCAGCGGCAACTGGACCTTCACCCAGCCCACCGCCCTGCCGGAGGGCTCGCACGCGGTGTACGTCACGGCCACGGACGCCGCGGGCAACATCAGCCCGGACTCCAACACCAACACCTTCCTGGTGGACACCACGCCGCCGCCCACGCCGGTGGTCTTCACGCCGGCGGATGGCTCGGTCATCACCGACAACACGCCGACCTACACGGGCTCCGCCTCGGGGGCCACCATCGTCCGCATCTTCGTGGACGGCATCGAGATCGCCTTCACCACGGTGACGGGCGGCTCGTGGAGCTACACCCAGCCCACGCCGCTGCCGGATGGCCAGCACACGATCATGGTGATCGCCGTGGATGGCGCGGGCAACACCAGCCCGAACTCCAACACCAACACCTTCATCGTGGACACCATGCCGCCCCCGGCGCCGGTGGTGCTCACCCCGGCCAACGGCTCCACGAGCAACGACAACACGCCGACCTACACGGGCACGGCGGAGGCCAACAGCACCGTCACGGTGTACGTGGACGGCAACCCGGTGGGCACCACCACCGCGGACGCTAGCGGCAACTGGACGTTCACGCCGACCACGCCGCTGGCCGATGGCCAGCACGCGGTGTACGCCACGGCCACGGACGTGGTGGGCAACGTCAGCCCCAACTCCAACACCAACACCTTCACGGTGGACACCGTGGCCCCGGCCGCTCCGGTGGTGGTGACGCCGGCCAACGGCTCCACGACCAGCGACAACACGCCGACCTACACGGGCACGGCGGAGCCGAACAGCACCGTCACGGTGTACGTGGATGGCAACCTGGTGGGCACCACCACCGCGAACGCCAGCGGCGACTGGAGCTTCACGCCCACCACGGCGCTGCCGGATGGCCAGCACACGGTGTACGCCACGGCCACGGACGCCGCGAACAACGTCAGCCCCAACTCCAACACCAACACCTTCATCGTGGACACCACGCCGCCCGCGGCGCCGGTGGTGCTCTCCCCGGCCAACGGCTCGACCATCAGTGACAGCACGCCGACCTACACGGGCACGGCGGAGCCGGGCAGCACCGTCACGGTGTACGTGGATGGCAACCCGGTGGGTACCACCACCGCGGATGCCAGCGGCAACTGGACGTTCACGCAGGCCACGGCGCTGCCGGACGGCTCGCACACGGTGTCTGCCACGGCCACGGACGCCACGGGCAACACCAGCGGCAGCTCCAACACCAACACCTTCACGGTGGACACCACGGCTCCGGCCGCTCCGGTGGTGGTGACGCCGGCCAACGGCTCCACGACCAACGACAGCACGCCCACCTATACGGGCACGGCGGAGCCGGGCAGCACCGTCACCGTCATCGTGGACGGCAACCCGGTGGGCACCACCACCGCGAACGCCAGCGGCGACTGGAGCTTCACGCCCACCACCGCGCTGACCGAGGGCCAGCACACGGTGAGCGCCACGGCCACGGACGCCGCGGGCAACACCAGCCCGCAGTCCAACACCAACACCTTCACGGTGGACCTCACCGCTCCGACCGCCCCGGTGGTGACCACTCCGGCCGACGGCGCCGTCCTCGGCGACAACACGCCGACCTACACGGGCACGGCGGAGCCGGGCAGCACCGTCACGGTGTACGTGGACGGCAACCCGGTGGGCACCACCACCGCGGATGCCAGCGGCAACTGGACGCTCACGCCCACCACGGGCCTGTCCAACGGCCAGCACACGGTGAACGCCACGGCCACGGACGCCGCGGGCAACGTCAGCCCGCAGTCCAACACCAACACCTTCACCGTGAACGCCACCATCCCCGCCGCCCCGGTGGTGACCGGCCCCGCCGACAACACGGTGACCAACGACAACACGCCCACCTTCACGGGCACCGCCGAGCCGGGCAGCGTCATCACCGTCATCCTCAACGGCACGCCGGCGGGCACCACCACCGCGGACGCGAGCGGCAACTGGACGTTCACGCCGACCACGCCGCTGGCCGATGGCCCGTACGTGCTCACCGTCACCGCCACGAACAACGCGGGCAACGTCAGCCCCGAGTCCAACGCCGTCGACTTCGTCGTCGACACGGCGCTGCCCGAGACGGAGATCGTCTCCGGGCCCTCGGGTGACACCGACAACCCGGACGCCACGTTCGACTTCAACTCGAACGAGGCGGGCGTGACGTACGAGTGCAGCCTCGACGGTGGCGCCTACGCGCCGTGCTCGGACCCGGACACCTTCGAGGGCCTCGCCGTGGGCGGGCACACCCTCAGCGTGCGCGCGAAGGATGCGGCGGGCAACGTGGACCCGACGCCGGCCACCGCCACCTGGAACGTCCAGGAGGACTCCCAGGAGCCCCCCAACCTCAACTTCCGTGGCGGGGGCTGCGCCTCCACGAGCGGTGGGCCGTCGGCGCTGGGGCTGATGGGGCTGGCGGTGCTGGCCGCGCTGCTGGCGCGCAAGCGCCGCGTGTAGTGCCTCGCGGCCTGCCCTCTCCTCTCGAGGGGGCAGGCCTCACGGCCCGGAGCCTGGCGGTCCGAAGAAGTCTCTTCACGACGCGCGTGAGAGGCTGCGCCACCTGAACCGGGCAGAGAACCCGAGCCCGCACCCGCGCCGGGTGTGCCCTCCTGCCGGGCGGACCTTGTCCGAACTGGTCTACTTGTCATACCAGTTGGGAACCGGTCCGCGCACAGGGCGCCTCCCTGGCCAGGCGGTTGTGTGGGCACAGCCCTCGGCGGGACTGGAGCACCCCGCGAAGAGCCTGGGGAAGGGGTGGGTTCTCACCACCTCGCGGATGGCGCCGCCGCGGCGATCGCGGCCCCATAGCGGGGACGACCGGCTGGACGGAGCGCTCGTCCTGCCCGGACGCCGGCCCTCTCACCTGGCCCTTCCTCCAGCAGCGCTGGCTCGTCACAGCAAGGCCGTTTGTCGTTTGATGTGGGATGGCCCCTACTCAGTGGGGCCTGCCTCCGCCGGCACGGTTGTGGCCCCTGCGAGCCGCCGGTGTCGGAGGGGCCACGAGCGCGGCGGCGACCCCTGGGGTCAGCCAAAGCCCAGAGCCCTCCGAGGGCCCGGCTGGTGGCTGAGGGAACAGATGAGGGTCCCCGGAGACCTCGGGCTTGTTTTGATCGCTCCCTGTGTGGGACCCGGTGGGGTAGTCTCGGAGCGTTCGGAAAGGAATGCCCCGTGGCCCGCCCTCGGGCGGCCGAGACCCCGTCTCTGATGAGTGCCTCCAGTCCCCTCTTTGGTGACCTCCTACTCAAGCTGGGCATCGTCACGCCCAGCCAGGTACAGGAAGCGCTCGCGCTGCAATCCCTCACCGGACAGCGCGTGGGCGAGGCCCTCATCTCCCTGGGCTACGTCACCCGCGAGCAGATCCAGGACGCGCTCGGCGAGGCGCTGGGGCTCAACAGCGAGCGCAGCGCCGCGCACCCGCCGCTGGGCGAGCTGCTGGTGGGGATGAAGTACATCTCCCTGGGGCAGCTCGAGGAGGCGCTCGCCTTCCAGCGCAAGGATGGGCGCAAGCTCGGTGAAATCCTCGTCGAGATGGGCCACTGCACCTACAAGCAGATATACGAGGCGCTCAGCCTGCAGGGCCGCATCTCCGGGCGCCAGGAGCCGCCGCGGCCGGCCACCGAGGGCAAGCACCGGGTGATGGTGGTGGATGACAGCCCGCTGGCGTGCGCCTTCGTGCAGGAGGGCCTCGAGGCGCTGGGCTACGAGGTGCTCTGCTTCGACGACCCGTACAAGGCGCTGGAGCAGGTGAGCAAGGTGCAGCCGGCCATCGTCCTGACGGACCTGGACATGCCGGGGCTGGACGGGGTGGAGCTGTGCCGGCGGCTGAAGGACGGGCCGGCGCGGCAGGTGCCCGTCATCATCCTCACCGCCAACGACGGCGAGACGGAGCGCGTGCAGGGCCTGCGCGCCGGCGCGGACGACTACGTCAACAAGTCCGCCTCCATGGACGAGCTGTCCGCGCGGATCGAAAGCGTCATGCGCCGCACGGGCGAGACGGAGCGCATGCGCAAGCTGTTCGCGCGCTACACCTCCGACGCGGTGGTGGACGAGATTCTCAAGAGCCCGGACACGGTGGTGCTCACCGGCGAGAAGCGCGAGGTGACGGTGCTCTTCGCGGACATCCGCAACTTCACCGGGCTGGCGGAGAGCCTGCCTCCCGAGCAGGTGGTGGGTGTGCTCAACCAGGTGCTCGGGCGGCTGTCGGACGCGGTGCTGACGGCGGGCGGCACGCTGGACAAGTTCCTCGGGGACGGGCTGATGGCGGTGTGGGGCGCGCCGGTGCACCGCTCGGACGATGCGCTGCGCGCGCTGCAGGCCTCGAAGATGATGATGACGGCCATGGAGGAGCTGCGCACGCAGGCGGAGGTGGAGTGGGCGGCCAGCAGGAGCGACGGCCGGCCGCTGGTGCTGGAGCTGGGCATCGGCATCAACTCGGGCGTGGTGGTGGCCGGCAACATCGGCGGCGCCATGCGCACCGAGTACACCTGCATCGGCGACGCGGTGAACGTGGCCGCGCGCCTGTGCGCCCTGGCCGGCCCGGGAGAGATTCTGGTGGGCGAGCGCACCCGCGAGCTCGTCCAGGGCCGCGAGATGGCGTTCGAGGATCTGCCGCCGGTGCGGCTCAAGGGCAAGCAGCAGCCCGTGCCCCTCTACCGCGCGCTGTGAGGCCATGAGCGAGCAACCCCCTGTCCAGAAGCGTCCCTCGCCGCTGCGGCTCTTCCTGGGCATCGCGGTGGTGGTGTGCGTGGCGGTGACCACCGCGACGCTCGCCTTCCGTCGCCCGGAGGATCCCTCCTGGCCGCGCGTCCACGCGGACCTGACGGCGCTCAACGAGGCGCTCCAGAAGTACCACGCGAAGCACGGCCGCTACCCCGACGAGCACGGCACGCTGCAGGTGCTCGTGCCCGAGTTCCTGCCCGCGGTGCCGGTGGACCCGTGGGGGCGGCCGTACGTGTACGAGAACAACGGCAGGAAGCCGCTGCTCATCACCTTCGGCCAGGACGGCGAGCGCGGAGGGATGGGCGTCGAGCAGGACCACAACCAGGACGACGGCCACGTGCGCTGAGCAGCCGAGGGAGCCGGGGCTCCCCGTGTCGGCTCCGCGCCGGCCATGCGAGGCGTGCGGGCGTGGGCGCGCGCTCGCCTGTCTCTCCCGGTGATGAGCACCGTGAGGCTGTCTCGTGGCGCTGAGGGAGGCAGCGGCTTCGCGTGTTCTCTCCTTGGAGCCTCGAGCGCTCGCAGGAGGTCCGCCATGCCTGTCGTCTGCGTCACGAACCTGTCCCCGCACTCGATGAGAGCAGGCACCGCCGCCGCGGCCGTGGCCATCCGACTCCAGGAACCCCTGGCGCTGTATGGCGTGGCGGACCAGGAGGCAGCGGCCGCCGAGGGCACGCAGCCCCTGCGCGAGCGGCTCGAGCTGGAGGCCTCTCGGCTGCGCGCGCTGGGCGCGCGGGTGCACTCGGTGAGGCTCTCCCGGCTCGAGGAGCTGGTCAGCGACGAGGAGTGCCGGCAGGCCCGGTGGCTGGTGGTGGCCTCGGACGGCTGGCACACCTCGGCCCTGCGCCGCGCCCTGCCCCCCGAGAAGCTGGTGCGCCGCGCCTGCGCCCCGGTGCTGGTGGTGCGCAACGACGGGGCGCTGGTGGACTGGGCGCGCGGCCGGCGGCGCCTGCTGGTGCTGGCGGGCGTGGATGCCCAGGACGCTTCGGACGGCTCGGCGGCCTTCCTGCACGCGCTGCGCGAGGTGGGGCCGTGTGACGTGATTGCCGCGTACGTCTGCTCGCCGCCGGAGCAGCGCGAGCGGCTGGGCATCCACACCCCGGTGCGCGTGGAGCTGCTGGACCCCGTGGTGCGCGGGATTCAGGCGTTGGATCCGATGGTGGAGCAGGTGCTGCGCCGCGAGCTGAAGGAGCGCGTGGGAGAGCTGCCGGGAGAGGGCCGGCTGGAGCTGCACCTGGAGCCCGGCTACGGCCGGCGCGCGGACCACCTGCTGCACGTGGCGCGCGAGCGCGGAGCGGACCTGGTGGTGGTGGGCACGCACCAGCGCGCGGGCCTGCAGCGGTGGTGGCACGGCTCGGTGTCCGAGGGCGTGCTGCGGCACGCCGAGCAGTCCGTGGTGTGCGTGCCTCCCCAGCAGGGAGCATCCCGGCAGCCCTCGCCGCCGCGCACGCTGCTGGTGCCGGTGGACTTCAGCGAGGCGAGCCTGCGGGCCATCGCCCAGGCGCGCCTGATGGTGGGCGAGGGCGGGCGCATCCACCTGCTGCACGTGCACCACAAGCGGCTGGGAGACCCGGACTGGACGGACCACTACGGCGTGCTGCCCGAGCCCCCCGCCGAGCGCCAGGAGGTGCTGCGCCGGCTGGAGGCGCTGGTGCCCCAGGGCGAGCAGGGCGTGCGCTGGAGCGTGGAGGGCGTGAGCGCCGCGGACATCCCGGTGGCCATCTGCCAGGCCGCCGAGCGCGAGGGGGTGGACCTGGTCTGCGTGGGGGCCACGGAGACGCGGCTGGGCCGCATCGGCGGCCTTGCCCGGGAGCTGATGGCGCGCTGCCACCGCCCTGTCCTGGTGGTGCCACCCACGGCGGCGGCCGGAGAACCCCGGGGGTGGGCCCCCGAGGGCATCCACCAGCAGTGAAAATCCGCCCTGCCTGGATTCTCGAGGCCCAAAAATCGGCCTGATACGGGCCTGAGGCATTCGACGGCCAACCCGCTGGGGCGTTAGACTGCGCCAAACCTCTTTTTCGGGGAAGGAAGGTTTGACGTGTTGATACCGCGCGGCTATCGCGAAGAGGAGCTCGTCTCGAACCGCGCCTCGTTGTTGCTCTATGGGGGGACGGAGGAGGAGCGGCGTGCGTGGGCGCAGGAGGCGGCACATCACTTCGAGCAGGAGGGCGCGCTCATCGAGGTGCGCCAGGCGTCGGAGCTCGCCGAGGCGCTGAGGCGCCCCAAGGGCGTGGTGCTCATCGCGGACGTGTCGAAGCTGGGGCTGGAGGCGCAGGGCACCATCCTGCGCTGCCTGCAGACGCAGGAGGAGCGGCCCAAGCTGGTGCTGGGGATGACGGGCTCGGCGGAGTCGGCGCTGGAGCGCGGCGCGCTGCGAGAAGACTTGCACTACCGGCTGCACCAGGCGCAGGTGGACCTGAGCGCGCCGGGGCTGCGCGAGCAGCTGAAGAAGCGCTGGGCGGTGCTGGCGGAGCAGCGCGCGGCGAAGGAGGCGGCCGAGCGCGAGCAGGCCGAGCGCGAGCGTCAGGAGGCCCTGGTGCGCAAGCCGGGCACGGTGACGCGGCTGACGCCGCAGCAGCGCAAGGTGCCGCAGGCGAAGGCGGCCCCGCGCAAGGCCAGCCGAAGGTAGCGCGTGCCGCCCCACGCGGTGGGGTGGGGCGTCAGGGCAGCTTGTCGAGCTGGAGGGCGATGAGGTGGAAGCCTCCGCCCATGTAGTCCCAGCCGAGCCGCTGGGCGCGCTTCACCACGGCCTCGAGCTGGGTGGAGCCCAGCACCGTCTTGAAGCCGAGCTTCCTGGCATCCCGGCACAGGGCGACGACGATGGCGTCGAGCGCCCGGTCGCGCACGTCCTTGGGAGCTTCCTTGAAGGCGATGAGGCTCTCGACCCAGGCGACGGAGCTGTCGGTGCGGTAGAGGAAGCCGGCGGCGATGCCCGGGACGATGTAGCCCGTCTGGGGCAGGGCCTCGGGGACCATCGTCTCATTGAAGAGCTCGAACCAGCGAGCGACTTCCGTGAAGTGCTGCTCCGGGACGTACGGGATGGGCGTCAGCTCTCCGGACATGGGTGCTCTCCAGGGCTCGGGCCTCGGCGGGGCGGAGGGCCGCGGCCGGGCGGAGCCAGGGGCCATTGCTAGCCCAGGAACCCCGGAACGCAAAGAGCGTGCTCGGAGCCGGGGTGTCCAGGGATGATGGACGTGGGGGGCCGTGTGGAACCCGGAACGAGGAGCACGAGGATGGATGACAAGAGCGTGGCGCAGCGGGCCGCGGAGGTGGTGGAGCGCTCGCAGCGGGCGCTGGCGCGCAAGGAGCTGGAGGAGTACCTGGCGTGCTTCGCGGAGGACGCGGAGCTGTTCGACCCGATGGCGCCGCCCATGAAGGGGCACGCGCAGATGCGCCAGGGGCTGCAGGGGCTGATGCAGCTGATGGCGCGGGTGGAGCTGCTGGAGCTGAAGCTGTTCCCGGTGAAGCGCTCGGTGGGCTTCAAGGTGACGATCCGCTTCGTGACCCACACGGGCCGCGAGGCCGTCATGGAGTCGGTGGAAGTCTTCGAGGTGAACGAGGACTTCAAGATCAGCAAGGCGACGAGCTACTGGGACCCCGAGCCGCTGATGAAGCTGCTCGCGCCGTAGGAGCTGGCGGGCCTCCCTGTCGGCGGCGCGCCGGACCCACCTGTATGACGAGCAGACAGGTTCGCCGCGAGCGCGCGCCGAGGGGGCCTGGGCTCAGACTGGTTCCGAACTGGTATGACAAGCAGACCAGTTCGGAACTTCTTCGGACCGACTCAGCGGCCGGTGTGGCGGTGCTTCTGGCCGCGCTTCACCTTGAAGCCCGGCTTCTGGGCGGGCGCCTTCGCGCGCTTCGGAGCGGTGCCCGGCATCGTCTTGCGGCCCGCCTCACGCAGCACCACGGGCTGGGCCTCGGTCTCGGTGGTGGTGCCGCGGGACTTCGTCGTCATGCGGTCCGTGCTCTTCGCCGTGGGCGTCTTCTTCGGAGCGACGTCCTTCACGGTGTCCTGCCGGGCCACGCGGTCGGTGGTGCCCGAGGCCTTCGTGGAGGCACGGCCCGTGGTGCCCGCCGCCTTCGTGGAGGCCTTCGGCGTGGCCGTCTCGGAGGCCACCTTGGAGGCATTGTCCGTCACGTCCGCCACGCGCTCCTTGGCGGAGCGGCCCTTGGTGGAGCGCCGGCCCAGCTTCTCCTGGAGCTTGTCCACCGTCTTCACCGCGGCCACGGTGGTCTCCACCAGGGCCCGGGCGCCGCGGGTGCCCGCCTTGGTCGCCACCTCGACGCCTCGCGTGCTCACCTTCGCCGCCGCCTTCTTCACCTTGTCTACCAGTCCACGCCTGAGAGTCGCCATGTCATCCTCTGGATATGGGAAGCCTCTTCGCTTCGGCGAAAGGTAGTCACGCGTCGGCCAGCGGGAAGCGGGGGGACAGCCCGCCTGGCCGCTGTCAGACTCGAGGGAGGCGCACTGTCCGGCGGGCGCCTCGGGAGGTGAAGTCATGAGCGACTCACGACTGGAGCTGTTCCAGGGCGACATCACGAAGGTGACGGCCGATGCCATCGTCAACGCGGCCAACTCCTCCCTGCTGGGGGGCGGGGGCGTGGATGGGGCCATCCATCGGGCCGCCGGCAAGGAGCTGCTGGAGGAGTGCCGCACGCTCAACGGCTGCCCCACCGGTGAGGCGCGCATCACCCGGGGCTACAAGCTCCCCGCCCGCCACGTCATCCACACCGTCGGCCCCCGCTGGCAGGGAGGAGGACGGGGCGAGGCCGGCCAGCTCGCGCGCTGCTACCAGAGCGTCTTCGCGCTGGTGGAGAAGCACGGCCTGCGCTCGGTGGCCTTCCCCTCCATCTCCACGGGTGTGTACGGCTACCCCATCGAGAAGGCCTCGCGCATCGCGCTGAGGGAAGTCCAGGCGGCGCTGCAGCGGCTGCCCCAGGTGGAGAAGGTGACGGTGGTCCTCTTCACCCCGTGGGATCTCCAGGTGTACCAGCGGGCGCTGGCCGGCGAGCCCGAGCCGGAGGGTGGGCTCGGACGATGACGCCCCCGGAGCGCCGCACGCGGGGACGCACCTCGCGCTCCCGGCTCCGCGCGCTCGACGCGTACCTGTGCCGGTGCGAGCGAGCGCTGCTGGAGCGCCAGGAGGGAGCCTGGCGCGAGGCCGCCTTCCTGGACGTGGGGTTTGGCGAGCACCCGTGGACGACACTGGAGAGCGCCGAGGCCTTTCGCGAGCTGAACCCCTCGCTGCCCGTCATCGGCGTGGAGGCCGATGAGGGCCGGGCCGCCGCCGCCGCGAGCCACGAGGATGCGCTCACCCGGTTCCGCCACGGAGGCTTCGACTGGGCCGGCTCGGCGGGCCAGCCCGTCCGGCTGGTGCGGGCGATGAACATCCTGCGCCAGTACCGCCCCGAGGACGTGGAGCAGGCGCACGCGGAGCTGGGCCGAGCCCTCTTGCCGGGCGGCCTGGTGGTGGAGGGCAGCACGGACGTCCGAGGCGGCATCACCGTGGCCTACCTGCTGCGGCGCACCCCCGAGGGCCTCACGCGCGAGGCCCTGCTCTTCCACACGGACTTCCACCAGGGCTTCGCCCCGCTCCTCTTCCGCGACTGGCTCCCCCGGGACCTCCGCCGCCGGGTGCAGCCGGACGAGCCCATCCACGCCTTCTTCGCCGCATGGACGGAGGCCTGGACCCAGGCGCGCCAGCACGGCGCCTGGGAGCCCAAGAGCGCCTTCCGCGACAGCGCCCTGCGGCTGGCCGAGTCCACCGGCGCCGTCAGCGCCGAGCCCTGGCTGCTGGAGCACGGCTATCTGCGCTGGCAGCCCCCGGGTGGAGTGCCCCGGCCCACCACCCTGTCACCCCCGATATAAGGAGGCGCGAGCCTCCCGCGAGGGCCACAGCTCGGGCGGAGCCACCGGCTCGGGCTCCGGCTCGCGGGCGCCAATGCGCACCCGGCGCACGAAGGCCCCCAGCGGCTCGTAGAGCCAGCCACACATCCACCAGAAGGGCGCGTAGTCCAGGCGGATCAGCCCGTGCACGCTCCACGGCGAGCCCGAGTAGTCCCACGGGCAGCGGCCAATGAGCGCCACCAGCAGCGCACCCGTCACGTACTCCACAGTGAAGCACAGGGCCATGCCCACCAGGGCGCGCGTGGCCCGGCTCACCCCGAGGCGCTGCAGCATCAACGAGAGCTGCTCGCCCAGCAGCAGCCCCGCGCCCCAGATGGGGTGCATCCACAGGTACGAGTACCCCTTGAGCCGCAAGTCGCCCGCGCCCGTGGCGAGGTCCATCACCGCGGTGAACAGGCACTCGATGCACCAACCCAACAGGCCGTAGACGGCGAACCGACCCAGCAGTCCCAGTGACTGCTCACCCGGCCCTACCTGAGACATCCCGCCCCGGCTGTCGCCCATCCCCGCCTCCCACGCCAACGCCGGCGTAAAGGACAATGGGTTTCCCCCCCCGCGAGCCGCAAGGCACACACGGGCGTGTTACTTGCGCAAATTCGGAATTCCCGGGCAGACTGTTCACCCTCTGTAATTCCATCCACCCCACCCCTGGAGTCCCCACATGTCTCAGGACACCCCTCGCCCCAAGCGCGGTCTCAAGCGTCCCATCGAAGTGGTCCGCGCCGAGCTGCTCAAGGACGCCGACACCAAGCGCATCGCCAAGGCGGTGGGCATGGAGCTCGAGGCCTACGTGGAGCTGGTGCTCCAGTACGCCCAGGACAAGGACAAGGAGCCGGTGCTCGAGGTGGTGGAGGACGAGGAGCTGCGCGCCAACGGCTTCAACCCTCCGTCCGCCGAGGACGTCGCCAAGTTCATCATCCAGGGCGCCAAGGGTGAGCTGGGCGTCAACCAGGAGTTCGAGAAGTCCGAGTTCGAGACCAGCAAGGGCCCCAAGGGCCCCGCCCTCACCGCCACCCCGACTGGGGAGATCCCCAAGGTGGACCCGTCCCTGGCGGATCAGGTGAAGAAGGGACGTAACTAGTCGGACGCGGCCGGAGGGCTCGGGGGCCGGAAAATGATCGGGAAAATGAACTCGCAGGAAACCTTTTCCCAGACCCCCCGATAACCTCTTTGTACCCTCACTCTTCGAAAGCGAGTCACTGTCATGGGCAAGGTCCTCAAGGGAATTGGCAAGGTTGCTTCCACCGTCGGCAAGATCGCGGGCAAGGTCGCCAACATCGGCGGCAAGGTGCTCAACATCATCAACAAGCCGATGGAGGCCCTCACCTCCCCCATCAAGAAGCTGGCCGGTGGCGTCCTGGACAAGCTCCCGTTCGGCCTGGGCAAGATGATCAAGCCCTTCGCTGACAAGTTCATCGACGGCGCGGCTTCCTTCCTGTCCGGCAACGTCCTGGGCGGCCTGGGCGTGCTCGGCAAGGCGGCCAAGACGGTGGGCGACGTCGTCAACATCGCCGAGAAGGTCAAGGGCGTGGCCGACAAGGTGGGCGCGTTCTCCAACGACGCCGCCACCGGCAACTGGCAGAACATCATCGCCCGCACCCAGGCTCAGTTCGTGGAGTGATGTTCCACGCCTGAAGCTGGCGTACTGACCGAGGGCCGGTCCCCGATGAGGGGGCTGGCCCTTCGTCTTTTCCAGCGGTTGCGCTCACCCTCGAGGGGTTGGAGTCACTGTAGGGAAAAGGAGCAGCAGGAGGCGCGGCTCAGCGCTGCTCGCGGGCGAGGCGATCGGCGTCGCGCAGCAGGCGGCCGAAGGCCTCGTCATCGGCGCTCTCGTAGTAGCCGCGAATCTCGCCCTGGGCGTCCACGAGGACGAAGTGGTTGCCGTGGAAGATGCCCATCACGTCCGCCTCGTCCATGGACTCGCGGCCCATGGCGATCTTGAAGCTGTTGACGACGGTGTCCTTGAGGCGGGCGTAGTCGCCGGTGAGGAAGCTCCAGCGGGCGGCGTTGGCGCCGTGCTTCTGGGCGTACTCGGAGAGGCGCGCCGGCGTGTCGTAGGTGGGGTCCACCGAGAAGGAGACGAGCTGGAGCCCGGGCCCGAACGCCTCTGTCTCCTTCTGCACCCGCGCCATCTTCCGGGTGAAGGCCGGGCAGACGGTGGGGCAGCGGGTGAAGATGAAGTTGGCCACATAGGGGTGGCCGCGCAGCTGCGCCGAGCCGAACGCGGCTCCGTCCTGGCGGGTGAAGCTGTAGTCCGGCAGGGCGCCGAGCCTGGGCAAAGGCTCGGAGCGCCCGCGCATCAGGCCGATCGACAGCGCGAGCAGGCCGACGGCCAGGGTGGCGACTCCCACCCAGAGCGCGGGGTGGCGGAGGAGGGAGGGCTGGGGAGGGGCGGCGGCGGTGTCTGCGGACATAAGGAGCACCGGACAGCTAACGGATGTGCCCCGGGAGCACAAGGGACGGTTTGACGCGGCGCGGTGGCTGGAGGGCCGGGGAGCGCCCGGAGCCTGGTGGCCAGCGGGCGGCCGGGCACGCACGGGGTGAAGGGGCCTTGTCCCGGCGGCGCTTGAGGGGCGAGAGGGGGCATGGTAGCCGGTGAGGCTTGCCGATGCCCTGTGTCCGTCCTGATCGCGGTGTCACCGCGGCCCCCTCCTCGGAGCGGGCTGGAGCGAGGGAGCCGCGCGCCGTGGCGGGTGGGCGACGCGAATGGGAGCGGTGGGCGGTGAGGCTGGCGCCAGTGCTGGGGCTGGGGCTGTGCCTGCTGCCGGCCTGGGTGCTGGCGTGCCCCACGTGCGTGGAGCGGGCGCCGGAGTCGTCGATGCGCTCGGCGCTGCTGGTGGGCGCCATGCTGCTGTTGCCGTTCCTGTTGGTGGCGCTGGGAGTGTGGGCGGCGATCCGGGCGGCGAGAGGTGACGCGAAGAGGAGCTCGTGATGGATGCAGCGCCCCCGCCTCCCGGAGCCGAGCCCCGCCGCCCCGTGAGCACGGTGGCGCTGCCCGAGGACGCGAGCACCCACGGCCACCGCATCGACTCGCTGCTGGCGCTCAGCCACCGCTTCGACCTCATCCTCACGGGGGTGATGGTGGGCTGGCTGCTGCTGACGCTGGTGCGCTTCCGGGGGGCTCGGAAGGTGCCCGCGGATGGCGGGACGCGGCGCAGCCGGATGCTGGTGATGGTGGCGGCGCTGACGATTTTCGGGGTGGTGGACGGCTCGCTCTTCGCGCGCTCGCTGGGCTACCTGGATGACGTGCTGTGGAACTTCGACGTGCCGGCCGGCAACCCGGACACGGTGCGCCTGGAGGTGAACGCTCGGCAGTGGGCGTGGGAGGCGCGGTACGCGGGGCAGGACGGGCGCTTCAACACGGCGGATGACGTGGTGACGTGGAGCGACCTTCGGGTGCCGGTGGGCGTGCCGGTGTGGGTGCAATTGGCGTCCACGGATGTGGTGCACGGCTTCTCGCTGCCGAACTTCCGGGTGAAGCTGGATGCGATTCCGGGCCGGGTGAACCAGACGTGGTTCCAGGCGGCGAAGCTGGGGACGTGGGAGGTGGCCTGCTACCAGCACTGCGGCACCAGCCACTACAAGATGCGAGGCACGCTGACGGTGATGACGCCCGAGGACTACGCGGCGTGGCTGCGCGAGCAGAGCCGGCAGGCGGCGCGCCTGTATGACGCTCAGGACACGGCGGCGCACTGGGGCTGGGAGTGGAGGCCGAAGCCATGAGGCTGTTCTCCACGGACCATAAGGTGGTGGCGCGGCAGTTCCTCTGGGCTGGGTTTGGCTTCCTGCTGCTGGGCGGGCTGCTGGCGATGCTCATCCGCTGGCAGTGGGCGTACCCGGGGCGGCCGGTGCCGGGGCTCGGGGCGGTGCTGCCGAGCGCGGACGGATCGATTACCCCGCCGGCGTACATGGGGCTGTTCACCATGCACGGGCTGGTGATGGTGTTCTTCGCCATCGCCCCGCTGCTCATCGGCGCGCTGGGCAACTTCGTGGTGCCGCTGGCGGTGGGGGCGCGCGGCATGGCGTTCCCGAAGCTGTCGGCGCTGAGCTTCTGGGTGTTCGCGGTGGGCGGAGCGCTGGTGCTGGCCTCGTTCGGGGTGCGGCTGGGGACGGCGAGCGCGGCGTGGACGTCCTATCCGCCGCTGTCCACGCACGTGTTCACCCCGGGGGCGGGACAGACGCTGGTGATGATGGGCGTGCTGTGCGCGGCGGTGTCGTCCTTCCTCAGCGCGGTGAACTACGTGGTGACGGTGGTGCGAGCGCGGGCGCCGGGGATGACGTGGGGGCGGCTGCCGCTGACGGTGTGGGGGCTGTTCCTCACCTCGGTGCTGAACCTGCTGTTCATCCCGGTGGTGGCGGCGGCCACGGGGCTGCTGCTGCTGGACAGGCTCACGGGCACGCGCTTCTTCCTCGAGGGCGCGGCGGTGGCGGGCCGCGGCGGCGACCCGATGCTGTACCAGCACCTGTTCTGGATGTTCGGGCACCCCGAGGTCTACATCCTCATCCTCCCGGGCTGGGGAATGATTGGCGACATGGTGTCCTACTTCAGCCGGCGGCCGGCGCACGGGTACCGGGGCACGGTGCTGGCGATGAGCACGGTGTCCGCGCTGTCCGGGCTGGTGTACGCGCACCACCTCTTCACCAGCGGACTGTCGCCGATGCTGGGGCGGGCCTTCAGCACGCTGACGCTGATCATCTCGCTGCCGTCGACGGTGATGTTCCTCAACTGGCTGGTGACGATGTGGCGCGGGAGCGTGCGGCTGACGGCGCCGCTCCTGGCGGCGGTGGGGGCGATGGTGGTGTTCGGGCTGGGAGGCATTACGGGCCTGGCGCTGGGAGCGGTGGCCACGGACATCCCGCTGCACGGGACGATGTGGGTGGTGGGGCACTTCCACCTGACGATGGGCGCGGCCAGCTTCCTGGCGGTGTTCGCGGGGCTCTACTTCTGGTTCCCGAAGATGTTCGGGCGGACGCTGCACGCGGGGCTGTCGAAGACGCACGTGGTGCTGACGGCGGTGCTGTTCCTCGCGGTGTTCGGCGGCCAGCTGCTGACGGGGTACGCGGGCCAGCTGCGCCGGCTGTATGACCCGTACCAGTACGAGTACCTGCGGCACCTGCTCACGCTGAACAAGGGCACGAGCCACGCGGCGTTCACGCTGGGCCTGGTGCAGCTGCTGTTCGTGGTGAACCTGGTGTGGTCGCTGCGCAAGGGGCCTGCGGCGGACGCGAACCCGTGGCAGGTGGGCACGCTGGAGTGGACGTGCGCGCCGAGCCCGCCGCCGGTGGACAACTACGCGCAGGTGCCGGTGGTGGTGCGCGGGCCGTATGCGCTCTCGCAGCCGGAGGGGCTGGAGCAGCTGGGGCGTGACTGGATCGGCCAGGCGGAGGTGCTGCCGGACGAGGCGCGCCGAGCGCCGGAGGCCCCGGCGGAAGCGGCTCCGGTGGTGCCGAGCGCGGGAGGTGTGGGGTGACGCCCGTGGACACTTCGGCTCCCGCCGCGCGCGAGGACGAGGGGACGGCCTGGTTCGGCCTGGTGGTGGGGCTGAGCGCGTGGGCGATGTTCTTCGCGGCGCTGGCCTTCTCGGTGGGCTACCTGCGGATGCGCGAGCCGTGGCCGCTCGGAGGGATGCCGGCACTGCCGAGGATTCTTCCGGCGGTGGCGGTGCTGCTGCTCGGAGCCTCCGCGGTGCTGCTGCACCTGGGCGGACGCGCGGCGCGGGCGACGCTCCCGACGGTGGGCGCGCTGGTGGCGCTGGTGGGCTCGCTGGCGGTGCAGGGTTTTGTCATGAGCGCGCTGTGGAGCGCGGGGCTGAAGCTGCCCGAGGGTGGCGCATATGCCTCGGCGGTGTACGGGCTGGGCGGGGTGCACGGCGCGCACGTGGTGGCGGGGGTGCTGGGGCTGGTGCGCGAGCTGGTGCGCGGCGCGCGAGGCACGGACGTGCGCGGGGCCGTGCGACTGTGGACGCTGTATGCCGTGTTCCTGGCGGTGACGGGCCTCATCCTCTTCGCGGCGGTGTACCTGCCATGAACGCGAGACGCGCGCTGCTGACGGTGTTCTCGGTGCTCGCGGCGGCCGGAGCGGGCTGCACGCAGGCGCCGAAGCTCGAGCCGCTGAAGCTGGCCGACGGGCGGACGATTCCGGCGGAGACGCTGGAGCGCGGGCGGGACGTGTACACGTACTACTGCGTGTCCTGCCACGGCGAGCGCGGGGACGGACAGGGCCCGTCGGCGGTGGGGATGCGGCCTCCGCCGCGCAGCTTCCGGCAGGGGCTGTACAAGTTTGGCGGAGTGGCTGCGGGCGAGCTGCCCACGGACGAGGCGCTGAAGCGCACGGTGCGCCGAGGACTGCACGGCACGCCGATGCAGCCGTGGGGCGTGCCGGAGCCCGACCTCGAGGCGGTGGTGCAGTACCTGAAGACGTTCAGCCCGCGCTGGCAGCAGGAGGCGCCGGGCCAGCCGCTGGAGGTGTCGGCGGACCCATGGAAGGGCCGAGAGGCGGAGGCGGTGGCGCGGGGCAAGGCGGTGTACCACGTGGCGGGCAAGGGGCACGCGGGGTGCTCGGGGTGCCACATCTCCTATGTGTCGCGCTCGGAGCTGGAGGCGCTCACGGAGCAGGTGACGGGCCGCAAGGTGGACCTGAGCAAGGCGGATCCGTACACGCAGCTGGCGAGGGACTCGGACTACGCGGTGGCGGTGGACGCCAAGGGCGAGGTGGCGCAGACGGCGAAGGTGCTGCCGCCGGACTTCCTCATCCACCGGCCGCGCACGGTGTGGCCGCTGGGTACGAAAGTCGACGGCGCGGAGTATACGCCGGAGCGGCAGCGGGAGGACTTGTACCGCGTCATCGCCGGAGGCGTGGGCGGAGCGGCGATGCCGACGTGGAAGGGCGCCATCCCCGAGGAGAACCTGTGGGCGCTCGTGCACTACGTGCAGACGCTGGTGGCACAGCGCGACACGCCCGAGGGCCGCGCGTTGAAGGAGCTGCTGCTCCGTCCGGCGAAGTGACACACGCAGGCGCGGCTGCTGTAGGGTGGGGCGATGCTGCGCTCGATCGATCTGACCAACTTCAAGAGCTTCGAATTCCTTGTGCGGGTCGAGTTCTCGCCATTGACGGTGCTCGTGGGAGCGAACGCATCGGGCAAGAGCAACCTGCTCGATGCCATCCGGCTGGTGCAGGGGCTGGGCCTGGGCTTCTCCCTGACGGATACCCTCCAGGGTCGCGTTGAGGCGGGACGCGAAATATGGAGGGGAATTCGCGGCGGAATCTCGGAGGTCATCCGGCGCGGCCAGGACAGAGCCGAGATCGATACGGATTGGTACCTTCAAGGACAGGTGGTGAGTCACTCCTTGGGATTTACGGTGAAGCCTGAGCCCCGGATAGACGGCGAAGCCTTCACTCATCTCATTGGCGCCGCGGATTCCGGGCAATGGAAGCAGGCACGAAGCTTTGGGTTCGACGAGGAGCAGGCGATGGGGCGTGGGAGCAACCAAAGCCTCTTCTCCGATTTGGAGAAGCTCCTCAAGCAACGACCTGAGTTTGAAGGAGCGCGCATGGCACTTGCGCTCAGGCAGGCACTCCAGCGGCTGGTCGTGCTCGAACTGAAGCCAGATCGCATGCGGGACTACTCGCCCAGACATGCTCGGGAGATGGGAGCGGAGGGTGAACACTTGTCCTCGGCGATCTGGGTGCGCAGCAGAACCGAGGATGAGCGCTTGGAGTGGGTGGACTGGCTCTCCGAACTCTGTGCTCCAGAAATCACGGATATCGACTTCATCGAGACCGAGCTCGGCGATGTGATGCTCGTTCTCGTGGAGAAGGACGGCACACGTACCTCCGTGCGCGCTCTCTCGGATGGAACGCTGCGCTTTCTAGGGACGCTGACCGCGCTGAAGACGGCCCCGCCTGGAAGCATCTTTCTCATCGAGGAGCTCGAGCAGGGACTGCACCCTCAGCGCATCCACCTGCTCATCGAGTTCCTGGAGATGGTGACCAAGGAGCGCGGCATCCAGGTGATTGCCACGACCCATTCCCCCCAGGTCCTTCAGGCCCTTTCGTCCGAAGGTCTGAACCACGCCGTGCTGTGCGCTCGTTCTCGGGAGGACGGTGGCACCGTGCTGCGACGCTTCCAGGACATCCCTCACTTCAAGGAGGTCATCGCGAAGTCGGGCATCGACCACCTGTTCACCACCGGCTGGCTGGAGCGCGCGTTGTGAAGGTGCTCATCATCCCCGAGGACCCCACGCTCGATGCGCACATCCTCCAGCCCATCGTCGAGAGGCTCTTCGAGGACATCGGACGCAAGGCCCGCATCGAAGTGCTCCAGGATCCACACCTCAACGGAATCGATCAGGCGCTCAACCCGGACATGGTGCGGCGTATCGTCGATGAGAACCCGATGGTGGATCTCTTCCTTCTGATGGTGGATCGCGACTGCAATCGCTTCCAGAACGAGGCAAAGGTGACGGCTCGAGAGCAGGAGCACTCGGGGCGACTCCTGGCCTGTGTGGCCATCGAGGAGGTCGAGGTCTGGATGCTCGCGCTCCATCGAGAGTCCTTGGGTGAGCGTTGGAACGCCATCCGCTCCGACTGCGACCCCAAGGAGCGCTACGCGGAGCCTTTTCTGCGAGAACAGGGTTGGCTGTCGCAGGTGGGCAAGGGCCGCAAGCGCGCCATGCGCGGGCTCTCCGCGCAGTGGAAGTCGCTGCTCACGGTGTGCCCGGAACTGACCACGCTCCGCGAGCGTCTCCAGGGCTGGTCCGCACATCCTCCTGAGAGCCGGTAGGTCTACCTCCGAACACTCCTGCCACCGGGTGGGCCTGCCCGGCAGGACGCCCCACATCGGAGCAGCCGAGCCCCGGTCCCCGGCAGGATTGCGTGTCCACCGTCGACAGTTCGCACGCCGCAGCCGCCAACCGCCGTGGTGACTCTGTTAAGCCTGGACTGCCGCTATGAGGATCCCGCTCCAGCCCCCAGCACCGCAGCAGGCCGGCGTCGGCTCCCCGGCGGGCGGCGAGCCTCGGTTTGATCCGCTGCTGGACAGCATCACCGATGGCCTGGTCTCGGTGGACCGCGACTGGCGCATCAGCTACCTCAACGCCGTCGCCGAGCGCCTGGCAGGCCGCCCGCGAGATGCGCTGCTGGGCAAGGACATCTGGGCGGAGCTGCCCGAGCTCGAGCGCACTCCCTTCGGTCCGGCCTTCCGCAAGGCGATGGACTCCGGCGAGCGCACCACGCTCAAGGACTACTACCCGCCCACGGACTCGTGGTTCGAGGTGCGCGTCTTCCCCTCGAGCGCGGGGCTGGTGCTCATCCTCCGGGACATCACCGACATGCGTCAGGCGGAGGTGGAGCGGCTGCGGCTGCTGGCCGCCGAGCGCGCCGCCCGCGAGGCCGCCGAGCACACGGCCGACCGGCTCGCGCACCTGCAGGAGCTCACCGCGCAGCTGTCCGCGGCCCGCAACCCGGAAGAGGTGATGTCCGTGGCCGTGGAGCACATCATGGCCGCGGTGGGCGCCAACATGGCCACGGTGGGGCTGCCCGTCGAGGGCCAGCACGTGCTGCGCACGGTGGCCTACAACGGCTGGTCCCGCCAGCTCTACCGGGACTTCCAGCTCATGCCGCTGGATGCGCCGCTGCCGCTGCCCTACTCGTACAACACGGGGCAGGCCGAGTGGCTCGAGTCCCCCGAGGCCCTGGCGGCGCGCTACCCCAACCTGCTGCACGTCATGCTGGAGCAGACGCCGGCGCGCTCGGTGGCGAGCATGCCCATGGTGGTGGAGGGGAAGATCATCGGCGTGCTGGCGCTGTGCTTCCCCGAGCCGCGCGCCTTCTCGGGCGAGGACCGGGAGTTCCTCCTGGCGCTGGCGCGGCACTGCGCGCTGGCGATGGAGCGCTCGCGGCTGATGGCGGAGGTGGAGGCGCAGCGCGCGCGGCTGGAGGAGCTGGTGATGCGCGCCCCGGCGATGATGTTCGTCACCCGGGGCCCCGAGCACCACTTCGTCCTGTGCAACCCGCGCCAGCGCCAGCTGTTGGCCGGCAGGGACCCCACGGGGCTCACCGTGCGCCAGGCCATGCCGGAGCTTCAGGGGCAGGGGCTCTTCGAGGTGATGGACAGGGTGTACGCCACCGGCGAGGCCTACGTCGGCAAGGAGTTCCCGGTGCGCGTGGGCGGGCAGCACGGGGACGTGCCGGTGGCGGAGACGTACTTCGACTTCGTGTACCAGCCGCTGCGCGACGCCGAGGGGCAGGTGGAGGGCATCGCCTCGTTCGCCTTCGAGGTGACGGACCAGGTGCTGGCGCGGCGCACCGTGGAGGAGCTGCTGCGGGACATGGCGCGCAGCGAGGAGCGCTTCCGCGCCTTCCTCACCTCCACCTCGGAGATCATCTGGGACATGCCGCCGGAGGGCGTGTTCGACTCGGATCAGCCGGGGTGGCGGGCCTTCACGGGGCAGTCGCGCGAGGAGCTGCTGGGCTGGGGCTGGCTGCAGGCGGTGCACCCGGAGGACCGGGAGTCCATGGAGCGCGCGTGGCGCCAGGCGGTGGTGGCGGCCACACCCTTCCAGGGCGAGATGCGGCTGCGGCGGCATGACGGGGTGTACCGGCACATGCAGGTGCGGGCGGTGCCGGTGCTGGAGCCGGACGGCTCGGTGCGCGAGTGGGTGGGCAACGATCGCGACATCACCCGCCAGCGCGAGGACGAGGCGGAGCGCGCGCGGCTGCTGCAGCGCGAGCAGCACCACCGGGCGCAGCTGCAGGGGCTGGCGGAGGCCTCGCTGACGATTGGCCAGGCGGCGTCGCTGGATGGGGTGCTCCAGCTCATCACCGAGCAGGCGCGGGCGCTCATCGGCGCGCACCAGGCCGTCACCAGCCTGACGGTGGGCGAGGACTGGGCGCAGGCCATCAACACCGTGTCGCTGTCGGAGAAGTACGCGGCGTGGCGCGGGTACGCGGCGCAGTCGGATGGCAGCGGCATCTACGCGGAGGTATGCCAGACCAACCGTCCGGCGCGGCTGACGCAGGCGGAGCTGGAGGCGCACCCGGGGTGGCGGGGCTTCGGGGCGCACGCGGCCGAGCACCCGCCCCTGCGAGGCTGGCTGGCGGTGCCGCTGGTGGGGCGCAACGGGCGCAACCTGGGGCTCATCCAGCTGTCGGATCGCCACGAGGGGGAGTTCACCTCCGAGGACGAGGCCATCCTGCTGCAGCTGGCGCGGCTGGCGGCGGTGGCCATCGAGAACGCGCGGCTGATCGCCGAGTCGCAGGCGGCCAACCGGGCGAAGGACGAGTTTTTGGCGGTGATGAGCCACGAGCTGCGCACGCCGCTGACGGCGGTGCTGGGCTGGACGCAGATGCTGCGCAACCGGAAGGACGACGCGGCGGTGCGGGAGAAGGGCCTGGAAGTCATCGAGCGCAACGCGCGCTCGCTGGCGCAGCTCATCGAGGACGTGCTGGACGTGTCGCGCATCCTCACGGGGAAGCTGACGCTGCACCGCAAGGCGGTGGAGCTGACGGCGGTGGTGCAGGCGGCGGTGGAGGTGGTGCGGCCGCGGGCCGAGCAGAAGAACGTGACGGTGTCGGTGGAGGTGGCGGCGGGAGCGGGGCAGGTGATGGGGGACCCCGGGCGGCTGCAGCAGGTGTTCTGGAACCTGCTGGTGAACGCGGTGAAGTTCACGCCGGCGGGGGGGCATGTGGAGGTGCGGGTGGAGCGCGGGGAGTCGGAGTGGCGGGTGCGGGTGAAGGACACGGGGCAGGGCATCCGGGCGGAGGCGCTGCCGCACCTGTTCGAGCGCTTCTGGCAGGCGGACGGCAGCAGCACGCGGGAGCACGGCGGGCTGGGGCTGGGGCTGGCCATCGTGCGTCACCTGGTGGAGCTGCACGGGGGTGAGGTGGAGGCGGAGAGCGGCGGGCTGGGGCAGGGCTCCACCTTCACGGTGCGGCTGCCGGTGCCGGCGCTGCTGCCGGAGCCGGAGCGGCCGGCGGGCTCGGCGGAGAGCCCGGAGCGCGCGGCGCGGCTGGACGGGGTGCGGGTGCTGCTGGTGGAGGACGCGCCGGACGCGCGGGAGCTGATCACGCTGCTGTTGCGCGAGCGGGGCGCGGAGGTGTGCGCGGCGGGCAACGGGCGCGAGGCGATGGAGAGCCTGGCGACGGTGCTGCCGGACGTGCTCGTCTCGGACATCGGGCTGCCGGGGGAGGACGGGCACGCGCTGCTCAAGCGGGTGCGAGAGTGGGCGGAGGCGCGGGACGAGTGGATCCCCGCCATTGCGCTCACGGCGTACGCGGGAGCGGAGGACGCGCGCCGGGCCTACCGGGCTGGCTTCCAGGTGCACATGGCCAAGCCGCTGGAGGCCGAGGCGCTGGTGGAGTCCGTGGCGCGGCTGGCGGCGCGGGACGACGACAAGGCGCCGGGCCTCGCCGACGCGACGGGAACTCCCGGGACGGGGTGAACGCGGGCGGTCCGCTCAGGGCTCCTCGGGGACGGTGTCTCGCCGAAAGAGGCGGTGACCCTCGAAGACGGTGAGCACCTCCAGGGTGTGTTCCCGCAACCGATAGACGATCCGATAGGACTTTCTGAAGACTTCACGCACGTCGTCACGCCGGAGCTCCGGCACCCTGCGCCCGGCCATCGGAGTAGCTGCGGCGGCTTCGGCGGCGGCGAGCAGCGTCGCGACCCAGCGCTCCGCGGCCTCGGGAGAGTCCCGGGCGATGTAGTCGCCAATGGCGCGCAGATCCTTCAGTGCGCGTTCCGTCCACCGTACTTCGAGCGGTCGAGTCGTGACGGAACCTGACTTGCGGCGACTCACTTCGATGAAGGCCCACGGAAGCGACGCTTCATTTCGGCGACGACCTCGGAGTGGGAGTGCAGTCGTCCTGCCTCGGCGTCCGCCAGTCCCTCTTCGACGGAGGCAACGAAGTGCGCCTGCGCCATGAGTTCATCGAACGCCTGGGGTGAGAGCAGCACGCCCGCCGGCTTGCCGTGCTGGGTGATGACGAGTGGCTGGCCGGACTCTCCGACGCGCCGCAGCCACTCGGAGGCCTGAGCCTTGAAGTCGCTGACCGGCACGATGCTCTCGGAAACACGCAAGGGATGCACCAGGAAGCCCTCCAAGGATGGGCCTGAAAATAGTCCGTCTTCAGACCCATTGCCAGTCCGAGGGCTCGACGTCTGCCATGCGAGCGACTGGTCGATGCACTTGATCCCGCTCGCTGGGGCGAGAAGTAGCGCTCGGTTCCTCTCCTGCCTGAGCCGGGTCGCGGATGACCTCCACTCCGGTCCACTCCGGGTGGGGGGCTGGCAACTCTCCCGCGTCGCGCCCGACAATTGGGAAAGCCCGTAGTCCCCCTCGGGAGTATTCCCTTTGAAGACCTATTCCGTTCGTAGCGGCGACACCTTGAGCGCCCTGGCGAAGAAGTTCGGCACCACCGTGTCCGCGCTCGCCAAGAGCAACAACATCTCCAACCCCAACCGCATCAACGTCGGCCAGAAGCTCACCATCCCCGACACCTTCGAGCAGCCCGGCAAGCCGACGACGAAGCCCTCCGGCAAGCCGAACAGCTCGGGCGGCTCCACCCCCAGCGCCCCCACCAGCTCGGGTGGCCCCGCGACGGACAGCGCCGGTCGCCAGTACCCCACCTCCGGAGACGGGACGCCCATCTTCAAGCAGGGTGACGCCGCCTGGGGCGGACGCACGCTGGGCAGCAGCTCCAGCCTCTCCGCGGCCGGCTGCGCCATGACGTCCACCGCCATGGCCATCAGCAAGATCTCCGGCAAGACGATCAACCCCGGCCAGCTCGACCAGTTCCTGGACAAGAACGGCGGCTACTCCGGCAACGCCCTCGTGTGGGACAAGGCGGCCCAGGCCGCGGGCCTCCACGCCAGCAAGCCCGGCTGGAGCATGGACACCATCAACAAGCAGATCGACGCGGGCCGCCCGGTGGTGGTGGGCGTGGACTACAAGTCCGGCAGCGGCGGCGGCTCCAACGGCACCGACCACTGGATCACCGTCACCGGCCGAGGCCAGGAGGGCGGCAAGCCCGTCTACTACGCCAATGATCCGGCCACCGGAAAGCAGATCACCCTGCGCCAGGAGGGCAACCGGCTCGTGGGCGGCCCCAGCGGCTACAAGACGACGGGCGAGCTGGTGACGTTCTCCGGCGGCAACCCGCCGCGCCCCGGCACGACGCCGTCCGCCCCCACGCCCAGCCAGGGCACCGGCGGCACGCCGAGCACCACCCCGCCCAAGGGCGGCACGTCCCTGAAGGGCACGAAGCTGCCGGCGGGTGACCTGGAGAAGGGCGCTCGCGGCCCCGAGGTGGAGCAGCTGCAGAAGGCGCTGGTGAAGCTGGGCCACATGACGCAGAAGGAGATGAGCACCGGCCCGGGCATCTTCGGCCCGAGGACGGAGTCGGCGCTCAAGGAGTTCCAGGCGGCGCACGGCGTGGACGCCATCGGCCGCTACGGCCCGAAGACGCGCGCGGCCTTCGAGAAGCTCGGCGCGAAGATCGACGGCGGCTCGAGCGGCCCCACCGGCCCCGGCCCCTCCACCCCCACCGGCCCGATCGGCGATCTGCCCAAGACGGGCAACGCCTTCATCGACAAGGTCGCCGCCGACGCCATCAAGAGCCAGCGGCAGACGGGCGTGCCCGCCTCCGTGACGCTGGCGCAGGCGATGCTGGAGAGCGGCTCGGGCAAGTCGGGCCTGGCCACCAAGGGCAACAACTTCTTCGGCATCAAGGGTGAGGGCCCCGCCGGCCACGTCACCATGCCCACCAAGGAGTTCCTCAACGGCAAGTGGGTGACGGTGAACGCCAACTTCCGCAAGTACAACACCCCGGCCGAGTCCTTCGCGGACCACGGCAAGTTCCTGCGCGACAACAAGCGCTACGCCAACGCGTTCAAGCACACCAATAACGCGGAGCAGTTCGCCCGGGAGATCCACAAGGCCGGCTACGCCACGGATCCGGCGTACTCCGACAAGCTCATCTCCATCATCAACCGGTACGGGCTGGAGCGCTTCGACCAGATCGGCCGCCAGTAGTCAGGCACCGAGGGCCACGCCCTCGTGAGCCGGGCACGGGGGCCGAGTCCGCCCCCGCGTCCTGTCCGCCCGCCTGTCGGGCGCGGTTCTTCCGAACTGGTCTGCTTGTCATACCAGTTGGGGACCGGTTCTGGCTCACAGGGCGCCTCCCAGGCGCGGTGAGGAGCGCGCTCAAGGCGTCGTCGGGGGAGGCTCTTCCGTCTCCGGCTCGGGCGTCTCGTCCTCGGCGGTCCACGCGCTCTCGCTCATGAGGATGGCGCCGACCACGAACCCGAGCCCCGCCACCAGCGAGACGTACGTGAGCGAGCGGCTGAGCGGGAACGGGTACTCCAGAAGCTGCACGCCGAAGCCGAGCAACCAGATGACGCCCGTCACCGCCATGGTCAGGCGCCCGGTCAGCAGCATGGCGCGGATGCGCCACCAGCCGCCCAGCACCGCGAGAATCGTGGGAAAGACGAGCGCGGCCAGGGCAAGCAGGGACAGCCCGGGAGCCGACCCGTACCCGCGATCCGCGGACTTGAGCAGCGGGGGCATGAGGTGCGCGGACTGCGTGAGGAAGCCGGCGAAGGTGGCGATGAGGCCGGGGAGCGGCAGCCTCACCGCCGGCGAGTCACCGTCCCCATGGCGGGCCTCGGCGAGCGCCTCGGGGGGCAGCTCGAGCGCGTACGGGTAGCCCAGATCGAGCAGGGCCTTCACGGCGGCGGCGCGCACGGTGAGCCCCTTGGTGCCCTGCATGTCCCCCGTGTCCCGATCCTCGATGAGGGCGAGCAGGAAGTCGGCCCGCGCGCGGGGAGACACATCCTCGGTCAGCGGGCGGGCGAGCCCTTGGAGGAGCGCGTCCACATCCGTCTTCATGACGCCCGGCGAGCGCACCACCTCCAGCAGCACCTCCAGCGAGGCGGTGCTCGGCAGGGGCCCCATCCTCTCGGGGCTGGCCTCATCGAGGGAGCGGGGCGGGCGGACGCGTTCCATCGGGCCACAGCTTACCTGCTGGCCGCGGTCCTGGGTGCGCGCTGGGGGAAGAAGTGTTCTCCGGGCCTCCCTGGCCAGCGAGGGAGCAGGCGGCGGCGGGAGCAGGGCGTGGGAGGCGTGAACACCCTTTGCGCGACACGCCTTTCGCAGGCCGAGTGAGGGACGCATGGCGATGGAGCGAGCGCAGCGGTTCGTGGATGCACTGGCGAAGCTGGAGGAGAGCGGGGAGCTGGAGGCCCTGGTGTCGCTCTTTGGAGACGACGCGCAGGTGAGCAACGCGGCCTCCTCTCGCGTGTTCTCGGGGCAGGACGGGGCTCGCCAGTTCTGGACGGAGTACAAGGGAATGCTGGCCCAGGTGCGCTCCACCTTCCGCAACATGATCGAGTCGGCGGACCGGGTGGCGCTGGAGTGGGAGACGCAGGGCACGGCGCACAACGGCGCGGCGGTGAACTACGAGGGCGTCTCGATCATCGAGTGGGACGGCGATCGCATCCGCCGCTTCTACGCGTACTTCGATCCAGGGCTGCTGGGGCGGGAGATTGCCCACGGGACGGCGCAGCGCTCGGAGCCCCCGGCCACCACTCCGGCCTGAGCCAGGGCGCGGCTCGGGAGGGGGAAGGGGCGAGGCTCCAGAGACGCGGAGCCTCGCGGGGCCGGGTCACGCGGCGCGGACGGCCTCGAGCGTGCGGCACAGCTCGTCGATGGTGTCGGTGAGCTCACGGGCGCGGCCGGCGGCGTGGGCGGAGGCACCCTCGTAGCGCAGCAGCGTGAGGCGCGTGGCCAGCTCGCCGGCGCGGGCCAGGGCGCGCTCGAGGTCCACGCGGGCCTGGGCACGCAGGGCATCCAGGCGGGACAGGTGGGCCAGGCGCTCGCGGAGGATGTCGGCCACGGGCTTGGAGTCCTGGCGCGAGTCGAGCGCGGCCAGCTCGCGGGCGAGCTTCTCGCGGTCCTGGTCGGGAGAGGAGAGCACGGCGTCCAGCTCGGCCAGGCGGCGGGAGGCGGCGCGCAGGGCGGTGCCGAGCGAGCGCACCCGTGCGGACTCCAGGGAGAGCGGATCCCCCAGCTCCTTGCCCAGGCGCTGGAGGGCGTCATGGAGGGTGGCCTCGGCGGCCTCGATGCGGGAGCTCTCGGTGCCGGTGGGAGCCGAGGAGCCCGGCAGCAGGACGGGGAGGAAGAGGGGCCAGAGACAGGCATGGAGGCCGGCCCGGGCCAGGCGCGTGGCGCCGCGGGACTCGCCGCGCCCGAGCACCACGGCCACGGCGACGCCAGCGAGGCAGTAGGCCATGACGGTGACGAGCGCGATCATTACCGGCTCTCCTCGGTGTTCTCGTAGGAGCGGGGCTGCCACTCGCCTTTGAGGGAGTCGACGTTGGAGCGCCAGAGGGTGGCGGCGGCGTCGAAGGCGCTGCTCTCGAGGGGGCGGATGACGACGGTGGGGCGGCCGGGGTTGCCGACGAAGGGGCGGACGACCCAGGCCATCTGCACGCCGACCATGCCGTAGAGGGCGGTCCACGCGAGCAGGTGGAGCACGGTGCGGCCCTGGGAGCGCAGGGCCTTCACGAGCACCCAGACGCCGCGCAGCGCAGCCAGGCCGAGGAAGGCGATGCTGCCGAGCATGATGTGGAAGTAGCCGGTGGGCGGGTGGTTGACGGTGTTGGCGAAGGCGAGCCACACGGGCGCCAGGCCGAGCAGGGTGAGCCCGGTGGTGGCGAGGGCGACGAGCGCCTCGCACACGGCCTGGAGGGGCGAGATGCGAGCGCCCAGCAGCCGGCCATAGACGTGGAGGGCGGGCAGGCACACGGCGAGGCTGCCGAGGCCCACGAGCATCAGCTTGGGCGCGGCGACGAGCCCGGCGATGGGCGAGCGGGTGAAGCCGAGGAGGAAGCCGAAGATGCCGAAGCCAGCGAGGGCGCACACGGTGAGGCGCAGGGGCAGCTCACGCAGCTCGGGGCCACCAGCCTGCACCTGGGCGAGCACGGCGGAGGGGTTGCGCAGGAGGAGTTCGGCGGTGCGGAGGATGGTGGTGGCCGGCGGCTGCACGGTGATGGAGGGGACGGCGGGCGCGGAAGCCACGGCGGGCGCGGGAGCCACGGCGGGCGCCGCGGGCGGGAGGACCTCCGGGAGGACCGACGCGGGGGCGGGCACGGGGAGGGCGGGCTGGGTCATGGACGTGGACATGAGAGGCCTCGGAAGGTGGTGCGCAAGTCAGCGCCAGAAGAGCCCGACGCCGCGGGCGCACTGGGCGAAGGTGATGGCGTGGAGGACGAGGAAGGCCACGCGGGTGGCGCCGGTGAAGGAGGCGCCGTGGTGCGCGAGGGCCTGCGAGAAGGCATGGCCGCTGGCGACGAGCGCGAGGCCAGTGAAGAGGAAGGCCAGGGGCGAGGCGATGGAGGACTCGGGCGCGGTGGCGGCGAAGAACCAGAGCAGCGGGGTGGTGGAGGCCAGGCACAGGCCGAGAGTGTGGACGGCGTCGAGGGCGGCGCGGGCGCAGTGGGCGGCGTTGAGGTTGGCCTGGCGGGTGGCCCAGAGGATGTAGAGGGCGGGGAGGCACAGGGCCCACGCCATCAGGGTGACGGCGGGCAGGGCCACGGCCCAGCCGAGGTGGGTGACGCTCAGGCCCTCATGGGTGACGGCGGTGCGAAGGGCAAAGCCGAAGAGCGCGGCGCCGCCCAGGCCGATGGCCAGGGGACGGATGGAAGGCAGCGCGAGGGCGTGCGTGCCGCCGAGCGCGGGAAGCGAGGAAGGCTGCATGCGGGCTCCAGTGCGAGAGGACGGAGCCGCGCTGTGCACCTTCGGGGCCAGTCACCCTCTCAGAGTGGAGCCCGGGAGGAGCGTGGCCAGCGGGCCATACCGCTGCGTCTCATCGCCCGCACCCGGGCGGGTAGTGCAAAACCCCCGACGTTTCCGAACAGTGTCCGATGAGCCCGTCAGCATATGCTGCCGCCCCCAGGAGGCTTCCCGAGACGATGCAATCTCCCAGGTACGTGGCGACCGCGCTCACCATCGCGGGCTCGGACAGCGGCGGCGGTGCCGGCATCCAGGCCGATCTGCGCACCTTCGCCTTCCACCGCGTCCACGGCACCAGCGCGCTCACGGCCATCACCGCCCAGAACACCCTGGGCGTCACCCGCGTGGACGTGTTGCCCCCCGCCGCCGTCTCCGCCCAGATCGAGGCAGTGGCCTCGGACATCGGCGTCAGCGCCGTGAAGACGGGCATGCTCTCCAACCGGGACATCATCATCGCCGTCGCCGAGCAGGTGCGCCGCCTCAAGCTCTCCCCGCTCGTGGTCGATCCCGTCATGGTGTCCCGCGCCGGCTCGCGGCTCATCGACGACAAGGCCATCGGCGCCCTGCGCGAGCTGCTCCTGCCGCTGGCCACCATCGCCACGCCCAACCGCCACGAGGCCCAGCTCCTGGCGGGCCTGGAGCTCAACACGCTCGAGGACATGTGCGAGGCCGCGCGCCGCATCCAGCGGCTCGGGCCCAAGGCCGTGCTCGTCAAGGGAGGCGCCATGTCCGGCGCCCTGCGCGGCACCGACGTCTGGTTCGATGGCCAGCGCCTCGAGACGCTCAGCGTCGAGCCCATCGACACCCGCAACACCCACGGCACCGGCTGCACCCTGTCGGCCGCCATCGCCGCGCACCTGGCGCTCGGCCGCGAGCCCATCGAGGCCACCCGCCGCGCCAAGGACTACGTCACCGCCGCCCTGCACCACCCGCTGGCGCTCGGTAAGGGCAACGGTCCCTTCAGTCACTTCTTCGCCCTGCGCGAGCCGTAGCTTCCCTTTCGGACGGGGCCCTCGCGACACCCCGGGTCGGGCAGGCGGGTCCTCGAGGACCATCCACGCCGCGCTCCAACCCCGCGCGAGTGCAGGACTTACGGGAACTTGCAGGCCCGTCGGGGCCCGGCCCTCGGATTGCTACGGAGCAGTCTCGTGCTCCGAGCGGCCCTCTCCCGAGGGCCCCCAGGGATGGCGGAGCGCAGGCGATCCGCGCGTCCGCCCGGCCAAGGGAGGAGGGGGCTCCCACGCCAGGTGCCCGCGCGGGAGCTGGGGAGGCGCATGTCACGTGCGCCTCCCCACTCGCCACTTCCCCTCGCTACCTCGAGCCCATCAGGTCAGCCGGCTCCAGAAGGAGCGCTTGGACGAGATGCGGTCCAGCGCCTGCTGCAGCTCCTCGTCGTAGTCGGCGCGGTTGGCGATGTCGCCCATCGAGATGATGCCGATGACGCGGTCGTCCTTCTCCACGACGGGGATGCGGCGGATCTGCTTGCGGCCCATCAGCTCGATGATGCTGTGGATGTCCTCCTCCGGGTGGACGCACTCCACGTCATCCGTCATCACGTCCATGGCGCGCAGCTGATCCGGCGTCTTGCCGCCGGTGAAGGCGCGGACGACCAGGTCGCGGTCGGTGACGATGCCCACCAGGGTGCCGCGCTCGTCCACGATGGGGACGACGCCGCAGTCCTCGTCCTTCATCAGCTGCGCCACCTCGCGCAGCGTGGCGTC
This sequence comes from Hyalangium gracile, assembly GCF_020103725.1. Taxonomy (NCBI): domain Bacteria; kingdom Pseudomonadati; phylum Myxococcota; class Myxococcia; order Myxococcales; family Archangiaceae; genus Hyalangium; species Hyalangium gracile. Next base: position 758,306 of record NZ_JAHXBG010000001.1, read on the forward strand.
GCGGCGCACCGTCTTCACGCCCCGGGTCATGATCTCCCGCGCGGTGAGCGGCTCGCGCTGCCACCGGCGGAACAGGCCGCCCAGGCCCGTGCGGCCCGAGCGCTGGTGCTCGGTGTCCGAGCCGCGAGCCGTGTACGTCTCGCTCCGGCCGATGTTCACCCCCGTGCCCGGCTGGCCCGCGCTGGCGTGCCCCAGGCCGAGCAGCGGATCATACCGGCCCTGGCTGCCGTACTGGCCGGAGCCCTGGCCAGGGTTGCCGTACTGGCCGGAGGACTGGCCGATGCCGCTGTACTGGCCGCCGGAGTAAGGGCCCTGGTTGCCATACGCGCCCTGGCCCGAGGACTGTCCGTGGACACCCAGCTGGCCCTGGTTGCCGTACTGGCCGCCGGAGTACTGGCCGCGGTCCTCGCGCAGCTGGCGCTCGTCCACGCCGTAGCCGGTGCGGTCCCACTGGCGGTAGTTGTCGCCGCCCACGTCGCGGCGCATCTCGAGCGAGTGGCGCGTGTCCTGCTCGCCCATGCGCATCTGGCCGCCTCCGATGCCGGTGGCATAGCGGTCGTCCCGGTCGTCCCGGCCGTACGGGCCCTGCGAGGAGCTGCCCTGGCTGCGGCTGCCCCAGTCGGTGGGGCGCAGCCGGGTGTCATCGCGGTCATCCATGCTCACCGGGCCGGTGCGGGACATGCCGTAGTTGGCGCTCATGCCCATGCCCATGTCGGCGCGCGGCTGCGCCAGACGCATCGACGCGGCGCGGTGGAAGCGGCCCTGGCGCACGGCGGGGTCCTCATCGCGCTCGGGGCTGTAGCCGGTGACACCGGACTCGGAGCGCTCGCGCGAGCCGGGAGGCGACACGTCCGCGCCCCGCTTCGTCACGTCGATGCCGCGCCCGGAGACATCCGTCCCGGCCAGAATGCCGCCCGTCCCGTTCTCGGGCACTCCGGTGCGCTGGGTGCTACGGGCGTCGTCCCTGCCGTTGTCCATTCTTCTGTCGGCCATCTGGATGAACCTCCAACTGCGGAGTGGTGAGAGACCGCGCTCGGGGTGGAGAGCGCGGGCGGCGAAGGCTGGTGCCGCCCCCCTCGCGCACCAAGGGGGGGCGGGGGCCTTCCTCACCATCTGTCCGCGGCAGGTCAGGTTCTCGTCGCCGGACGCTCGGAGTCGGACACCGTGGCCGCCCGCTTCTCAACGGAACGGATCCCCGGAGCAGCATGCCGCGAAGCGTCAGTGCACGGACCAGAGCGCGCCGATCTCCTCGCACGCCAGCTCCACGTCATGGAGCCTGCGGGTGTTCGCCTTGGGCGCCTCGAAGAGGGTCCCCGCGAACACATCCACCACCCGGATCAACCGCTGCTCCACCGGGCCCAGGTGGCGCAGATGTTGCTCGGCGAAGCTCTGCAGCAGTGTGGCGATGTACTGCCCCGAACGCTCGTCCAGCGGGTGCCACTTGGCGAAGTACAGCTTGAGCAGCCCCACCTTGTTCTCCCCGCGCCGGTCCACCATCTGCAGCACCACCTCCGGCCGCACGCTGATGGTGACGCCGGCCACCTCCAGCACCGGGGGCTCCTGGCCCACCGCGCTGATGATGGTGTCGTCCAGCTCCAGCCTGGGCACCAGCGCGGCGAACCGGTCCAGCGCCTCGATGCACAGCCCCAGGCGCTGGGCCTCGAACTCCGTCTGCGGCACGGTGTTGAAGAAGCGCTCCTGGTGCTCCCTCAGGATGCCGCCGTTGAGGTGGCCGACGAGGAACTCGGTGATGGCGACCGAGGCCTCCGGGTAGCGCAGGTACTGCGGATCACACGGGTGCTTCTGATCATGGATGATGCGCTTGCGACGGGCCGGTGAAGCGGTGAGGTACTCCCCCAGCTTGTTCACCGAGACGCGTGGCGACTCACGGGTTTCCGCCATGGGTACGACCCCTTCGTGTGTCGTTGATGGTCACGACACTACAGAAGGGGTCTGACAAGGCATTCCCTGGGAGTTTCGCGGACTTGGAGTGTCGGATCCGTGGCCCCGATGTACGGCGACCCGCTGGATTGGGCGCGCGCGCCGAACCTACCGCGCCGCCACGCGCGCCAGCAGCGGCTGGGCCTTCTCCAACAGCTGGAGGAACTCCTCGCGCTCGGCGTTGCCCTCGGGCGTGGCCTGGCGAGCGATGGTCCGCACCTGCTCGAAGCTCCAGCGGCTCGCGTGGGGGCTGCGGCGGAAGAGCTCGGCGGCGCCCATCACCGCGGTGGCGAAGCGCAGGTCCTGGCTGGCCGCGGCGAAGGTGGGCGCCAGGGACTTCTGGGAGAAGCGGAACACGCTCTCGGAGGCCTTCTCGCCGCGCGGCTTCTTGGCGCGCACGCGCACGGTGGCAAGGGCCTCTCCGGCGCCCGGCTCGAGCTCCAGCTCGTACAGCGCGGTGACGGTGTGCCCGGCGCCCAGCTCGCCCGCGTCCACCTTGTCGTCTCGGAAGTGGATGTCCGCGATGGCGCGGTTCTCGTAGCCCACCAGCCGGTAGCGCGCCACCTGCTTGGGGTCGAACTCCACCTGCAGCTTCACGTCCTGGGCAATCACCTCCAGCGTGCCGCCGAGCTGCTGCTGGAAGATGCGGCGCGCCTCCATGAGCGAGTCCACGTAGTAGTGGTTGCCGTTGCCCTTGTTGGCGAACTGCTCCATCAGCTCGTCCTTGTAGTTGCCCATGCCGAAGCCCAGCGTGGTGACGGTGATGCCCTCCTTCACGTAGCCGCGGATCATCTTCAGGATGTCCTCGTGGCTGGTGGCGCCCACGTTGGCGTCTCCGTCCGAGAGGATGAGCACGCGCGAGACGGACTGCTCGTCCACCGTCTTCATGGCCTGCTGGTAGGCCAGCTCGATGCCAGAGGCCATGGCGGTGGAGCCGCCCGCCTGGAGCTCCTCGATGGCCTGGTGGATGACGGCCTTGTGCTCCAGGCCGGTGGGGGGCAGGGCCACCTTCACGCTGCCGGCGTAGGTGACGAGCGCCACCGTGTCCCCATCCCGCAGGTTGTCCACGAGCATGCGCAGGGCGCGCTGCGCCAGCGGCAGCTTGTCCGGGGACTGCATGGAGCCGGAGACGTCCACCAGGAAGGTGAGGTGCGCGGGCTTGCGCTCGGAGATGCGCAGCTGCCGGCCCTGCACGCCCACGCGCAGCAGGTGGCGGCCCGGCGTGTACGGCGAGGGCGCCGCGTCCATGTGCACCGCGAACGGCGAGTCGTCCCTCGGGCCCGCGTAGCCGTAGCGGAAGTAGTTGAGGAACTCCTCCACGCGCACGCCGTCCTGCGCGGGCAGCGAGCCCTCGAGGATCTTCCGGCGGGCCAGCGTGTACGCGCCCGTGTCCACGTCGATGGCGAAGGTGGAGAGCCGGTCCTCGCTCGCGGTGACGAACGGGTTGACGCCCCAGTCGCGGTACTGCTCGGCGCTGCCCACCGGCTCCGACGAGGCCTGCGTGCCCGGCACGGAGCGAGCGACGAACTTCTTGCCCACCACCCCGCCCTTGCCGCTGAGCAAGCCGCGGCCCTGGCCATAGGCGACGCCTCCACCGATGCCCAGGCCGCCGAGGCTTCCGCCTCCGCCCGCGCCCGCGCCGCGAGTCCCCAGGCCGCCGAGCGCCGAGCTGGGGGCAGCGGCCTGCTTCAGCTTCGCCATCGCCTTCCCTGGGGGCGCGAACCGGGAGCTCGCCGCGGGCGCGCTCTCGCGCTGCGCATGTTCGCCAGGCGCTGGGGCGCCGCGCGTGCCTTCCTCCTGCTTCTTCGCGGCGGGCTTCTCCACCGGCGCTGACGCTGGCTGGGAGCGCTCCGCGAGAGGCTGAGCCTCCTCCGCGCGCGAGCCACACCCCATGGACAACCCGCTTCCGACGAACAGCGCGCAGACGACTCCCGCGACGGCCACACGGCTCCGCCTCATGAACGACCTCCTTCGTGCTTTCGGGTTTTCGAGAGGCTTGGACAACGCCGTGCGCGGCAGGTTCCCGCCAGGGTGGATTGCCCCGCTCACCAACCTTTGCGGGGTGCAAAGTTTGCGAGGTGCAACCGCTCGCGCGCCGCGCGCCGCCGAGGAAGCAAACGCCGTCGTTCCGCCGAGTTACGCGCGACCCAGGCCCGGGTCGGAGTTTGCAGAAGGCCGGCTCGCCGCGTGAGCCCCCCGGCTCGCGCTGTTTCCCAGGGAGAAACCACCATGCAGCACTCCTGGATTTTTATCCTCCGCCGGCTGTGCCTCGGCCTCGCGATGCTGGGCGTGGCGGGCGGGGCCCACGCGGAGCTCGGCAACGCCTCCGAGAACACCGCCGCCTGCTGCCAGCTCACCACGTCGCTGGTGAATGACGTGCTGCGCGGCGATGACGTGTCGGGCGACGAGCGGTTCTTCAGCGCGGATGGCGCGCCGCCCAACATCCACTTCCTCGTCGATGCCTCGGGCTCCATGCGCGAGCTGCCGCAGATCATCAACAGCGAGCACAAGAAGTTCTTCGAGATCACCACCAACGGCTGCGACAACCCGCGCCTGGACGCGTACTCCGCCAGCCGCGGCTGGGACCCCAGCTTCCAGTACCCGGTGCCGGATCCGGGCACCGGGCTGGGCGCGGACAGCGGCTTCGACAAGCTGTTCCTGGACGACAAGTTCTACGCGTACATGTACTGGAACGACAGCAGCGAGCCGGACATCCAGTGGCACTCGAAGGAGGATGCCTGCCAGTCGCAGGTGCCCAACTGGAACACCACGCGCACGGCCGACTACGACCGGTGCATCCAGTGCCTGAGCACCAAGGGCTGGTGGAAGCTGCCGGAGGCCACCGCGCGTGACACCGCGCCGCTGACCAACCTGGACTTCATCTTCTGGGGCCGCTTCCTCAACTTCAACCCGCCCAAGTACGTCACCGCCCGCGCGGTGCTCAAGTCCGTCATCAAGGACCTGAAGCGGGTGCGCGTGGGCATCAGCCACTTCGCGGAGACCTCGGATCCCAACTACTCCGTGATGCTCGAGGCCCAGAGCCCCTCGTGCACGCAGATCGCCAACGACTCGAGCGCGTTCGATGGGCTGCGCGGCGACTACATCAACGCGGTCAACAGCCTGACCTTCAGCACCAGCACGCCGCTGGCGCGGTCGCTGCTCAACGTGGGCTACTACTTCACCTCGGACGAGGACGTGTACCGGACCCTCTTCAACTTCGGCACGGCCTACAACTACCCGCCCGGGTTCAAGAACAAGGCGCTGAGCGACCCGGCGCGCAGCGTGTGCTGGGGCTGCCAGTCGAGCTCCGTCATCCTCATCACCGACGGTGAGCCCAGCAACGACGGCGTGGGCCTCACGCTGGCCGGCAAGCTGCGCGCCGTCAACGGCGGCCCCGTGTACTGCCCGGCCAGCGAGCCCTGCAACGACAAGGGGCCCAACGCCGCCATCTACACCGACGACAACTCCAACTACTACCTGGATGACGTGGCCAGGATGCTCTACGAGAAGGACCTGCAGCGCAACGCGCCCGCGCAGGTCGGCGACTTCGACACCACGAACAAGCAGAACGTCGTCACCTATACGGTGGGCTTCGGCATCAACAGCAACCTGCTGAAGCACACCGCCGAGGTGGGCGGCGGCCTGTACTACACGGCCAATGACGGGGCGAGCCTCAAGCAGGCGCTGCTGGACATCATCAACAACGTGCAGACGCGCGCCACCTCCTTCTCGAGCCCCGCGGCCAGCGCGCTGCAGGTGAACAACGCCAGCGCCACGCTCATCCCGCGCTTCAAGCCGGCGCGCTCCAGGACGGAGCCGTGGCAGGGCCAGCTCTACCGCTTCAACATGGGCCCCGAGCGCCTGCTGGGCTGCGACCCCAAGAACCCCTCGCTGGGGGGAGACCTCAACCAGGATGGGGACTGCAACGACACGCTGATGCTCGACGCGGCCGGCGAGGCCGTCACCGAGGACGCGGAGGGCAACTTCGTGAAGCTGCTGTCTCCGCTCACGCCCGCCCAGCCCATCTGGGAGGCGGGCGCGAAGCTGAGCGCCGCGGGCCCCACGCGCTGGAAGACGCGGAAGATCTACACCCTGGTGGACAACAACGTCCCCGGCGGCGACGGCAAGCTGGACTACCGCGACACGCCGGTGGAGTTCGTGGAGGCCAACGCCGCCGCGCTGCGCGAGTACCTGGGCATCAGCGACAACCCCGATGCGTGCTCGGACCTGGCTGACCGGCTGGGCGTGCCGAGCCTGTCCGCCATCGACTGCGCGAAGCTGGTCATCCGCTGGTACCGCGGAGCCGATGCGCTCAACCCGGATCCGCTCCAGCAGGACAAGGATCGCTCGTTCCTGCTGGGCGACATCTTCCACTCCTCGCCCATCAGCGCGGAGCCGCCCATGCCGAAGAACTTCTGCGGCTTCTCCACCCAGTGCCTCACGTCGCTCTTCTCCGGCGCCACGCCGCAGCAGGACGGCTACACCACTCCGGAGGAGCCGAACGCGAAGGCCTACGACAAGTACGTGTACGAGGCGGGTGACCGCGACAAGGTCGTCCTGGTGGGCGCCAACGACGGCATGCTGCACGCCTTCCACAACGGCAGGAAGGTCACCAGCGCCGACGACGTGGATCCGCTCACCGGGCAGCGCAGGTTCGACGCGGGCACGGGCGAGGAGCTGTGGGCCTTCATCCCGCCGGACCTGCTGCCCAAGCTGCGCCCCAACATCGGCAAGCACGCCTACTTCGTGGACGGCACGCCCATGGTGCGCGACGTGTGGATCGACGGCGCGGGCAACCAGCCGGCCGACGGCAAGAAGCAGTGGGAGGAGTTCCGCACGGTGGCCGTGGTGGGCACCGGCCGTGGCGGCGTGCACCGCTTCGCGCTGGACCTGACGCGCCTGCTGGGCACCGCGCCCGGTGAGACGGCCAGCCTGGCGCCGAGCCTGGCGGGGGACTTCCTGTGGACGTGGCCGCAGCCGTGCGATCCACTGGCGCTGCAGGTGGGCGAGAGCTTCACCCACTTCGCTCCCCGCCCGCCGCCCATCGGCCCGGTGGCGCTCACCGAGCAGGCCGACCAGGCGCTGAGGGACCTGTACGGCCCCAGCGGCAGCCCTGGCGCGGGCCCGTGGACGGTGGACAACACCCCCGCGCGCGAGCGGTGGGTGGTGGCGCTCAACGGCGGCTTCGACGAGCACATGCTGCGCGGCCGGGGCATGGCGCTGGTGGACATCCGCAGCGGGCACACGGTGTGGAGCTTCTTCCACGGCGATGGCCAGAGCCGCTCGGAGAACCTGCGCTACCCCATCGGGGCGGGCCTCTCGATGATGGACATCGGCCGCGCGGACAACCCCAGCGCGGACGCCGACCTGCTGTGGGACTCGGCCACCGTGGGTGACTACGGCGGGCAGTTGTGGATGGTGCGCATGTGGAAGCCGGGCACGTGGGACGCCACCAGGCAGCGGGTGGACAACTGGTTCGCCGCGCGCGCCTTCCGCGCGGAGAATCTGGCCGGCAAGAGCGCCGACGCGGAGGCCCTGCGCGCTCCGTTCAGCTACATGACCCTCAACACCCTGCAGCCGGACACCGGCTTCCTGCGCACCTTCGTGGGCACGGGTGACCGGGAGAACCTGATGGAGAAGGGCACCTCGTGCCGCCTGTCCAACCCGCGCGCGTGCGCGGTGCAGGGCTGCGGCGTCAACAACACGCTCACCGTCCAGCGCGACGGCCACACGCTCTTCACGACCAGCGCCGCGTACAAGGACTACCGCTACTTCGGTGGCGCCTCGACGGCGGCGCCGGCGGCGGGCAACTCCTGCGCGGGAGCCCAGGTGACGCTGAGCTGGAACAACGACAAGGCCCACGGCTGCGACAACGACAACGACGGCTCCATCCAGTTCTCGTGCGGCGGCAACAGCTCCACCTGGAGCTGCCAGGAGTCGAGCACCTGGGCGCAGCTCAACTTCGCCGAGGACGCCAGGCCCTACCCGCAGCGCTACTCCGGCGTGTACACGTACGGCGGGTCGGACCCGACGCGCAAGTTCGACACCGACGCCGAGGCCAACACGTACGAGGCCAACCTCGTCACGGACAGCCAGCTGGTGGACGTGGGCCAGTTCGACAGCGCCGGAAAGGTCACCACCAGCCAGCAGTCGGCCGCGCCCGCGGGCAAGGGCTGGTTCATCCAGTACGCGAAGGACCACGAGCGCACCGGCACCACCGGCTCGCTCCAGGCCGGCTGCGTGGTGTGGAGCTCGTTCGAGCCCAGCGGCGCCGCCGGGAACATGTGCTCCACCACGGGCACCAACGTGGCGCGGCTGTACCAGGCCAACTTCGCCACGGGCATGGCCAACTGCGCGGTGGGCTTCTACAACAAGGGCCAGGACGAGTGGGCGCGCTTCTCCGAGAGCACCACCGTCGCGGCTCCCGCCGAGCCCGCCATGCAGGTGTCCATCGGCGGCGGCACCATCGAGCTCGGCGTCACCATGGTGGGCCCGGGCACCGCGGACAGGAAGGCCATCCAGGTGAGCGATGACGGCGTGAAGTCGCTCTACCAGCTCGAGCTGGATCCGCGCGGCCACAACTGCCGCCACAACGGCGTCGCCGCCGCCTGCGACTGAGGCTGAAAGCACGAAGGGCTCGGAAACCCACGCGAGGTTCCGAGCCCTTCTCATGTACGGGCCTCGAGGCCCCTGCCCGTGAGGGCTACTTCGCCGGCGCCGAAGCCGTCTCCGCGGCCTTGGCCGCCGCCGCCGCAGCAGCAGCAGCAGCCTGCTTCTCCTTGTACTTCGGCTGGAGCTCCTTGAACTTCGCGGTGAGCTCCTCGAACTGCTTCTGGAACTCCTGCGCCCGCTTCAGGTGCTCCGCGGCGCGGGCCATGGCCTCGGCCGACTTCGCCTTGTTCTTCGAGGTGCGCGCCTCCGCCTCGGCGGAGATCTGCTGCTGCTGCTCGTGCTGGACGTACTTGGCCATCACGATGCGCTTGTTGATGTACGTGAAGGGGTACTCGGGGTTGAGCGCGATCACCTGGTCCAGGTAGGAGATGGCCTTGTCCAGGTGCTCGGGCACCGCGGTGGCCTGCGCGTTCTCCGTGCCGCCGCGCTTGGAGTAGATGGCCGCCAGCCAGCCCAGGCTCGCCTCGTCCTTCGGGTTGAGCTTGAGGGCCTCGTTGAAGCGCTGCTCGGCGGCGTCCAGGTTGCCCGACTGGCGGTACTGGTCGGCGATGACGCGGTAGAGCTCCGCCTTCTCCTCATCCTTCTGCTTGGTGGCCATCACCTGGAGCAGCGCCTTCTCGGCGTCCTCCACCTTGCCGGCCTGGCGGAACTCGTCGGCGGCCACGCGGTACAGCTCCGTCTTCTGCGCGGGGTCCTTCTCGAACTCCACGTACTTCAGCATCGCCTCGCCGGCCTTGTCGTGCTCGCCGATCTGCTGGTGCACGAAGGCCTTCTCCTTCCAGGACTTCGCGTCCTGGGGGTTGGCCTGGAGCGCCAGCTCGTACTCGGCGGCCGCGAGCTTGAACTCCTTCTTGGCCAGGTGGTTGGTGGCCTTGATGCGGTGCTCCTTGGCCGGGTCGGGCTTGCCCTCGCAAGCCACCGTCCCCGTCAGGGTGAGCACTCCCAGCACCAGACCCATTCTTCCCAGCTTCTTCATGCACATGCCTTTCGAGCGGTGCCGGGAGTCTTGGATCTCGGCACGGTTTGGATTGGATTGGCCCCGAGCGGTCACGCGCGCGCCGCCCCGTGAGGGCCGGCAGCATACCCGAAGTCGCTCCACGCGCCCCCCTCCCGGGTTGGCTCCTCCGGCCTCTACCAGGGGGAGGGGTACGGGGGGCGCAGGCCTCCTACCACGGACAGCAGCCGGCTGTCCGGGCCAGGTGCTCGCTGTGCATGAGGCCGGGCACGCGCATGCCCGGCGGTGAGACTGGCAGTCCTAGCGCTTGTCGCCGGGGTGGTTGCCCCAGTAGCTCTCCGGCAGCGGGTTGGTGCCCCGGTCGCTGCGCGGGCCGTCCCCGTCCGACAGCTCGTCGATGCCCTCCCGGCGAGGCTCCTCCGTCTCCTCCTCCGTGCTCTTGCGGGAGCCGCGGTCCTCCTCGCCCGGCGCGTCCCTGGCGGGCCGGCGGGCGGACTCTTCGTGCTGCGGGCTCGTTGGACGTCCGAACATGTCCTCGGCCGGCTGGGTCCCCGGCTTCTTGGTGTCCTCTGTCGCCATGGTGGAATCCTCCCCGCTTCTACGGTCATGGCGGGTGGCTCCCACCGCAAGCTGTCGGGAATGCAGGGCCCGAGGCCAGGCGGGCAGGCGCGGGCGGCCAGGGTGCTCCTTCCGCGGGTGGCCTCCCTCTCGGAGACACACGGGGTGTACAGGTGTCCAAAGGGCCAGGGACGCACGGGAGGTGACACGGAGGGCAGGCCCCCGGAGTACGCTAGCCAGTGGCTCGGGCCGAGGTGGAGACGGCTCCCGCCACCGCGCCGTCTCCCCCACGCGCCCTCTCATGACCGAGGACCGACATGCCGATTCGCAAGGTGCTGCTCGTGGATGACGAGGAGGACATCCGCACCGTGGGCCACCTGAGCCTCAGCCGGGTGGGAGGCTGGGAGACGGTGCTCGCCGCCTCGGGCGCCGAGGCGTTGACGCGGGCTGTCACCGAGCGGCCGGACCTCATCCTCCTGGACGTGATGATGCCGGGCATGGACGGACCCAGCACCTTCAGCCACCTGCGCGCCCAGGAGGCCACCGCGCGCACGCCCATCATCTTCATGACGGCGAAGATCCAGAAGCAGGAGGTGGCGCGCTACCTGGAGCTGGGCGCCCTGGGCGTCATCTCCAAGCCGTTCGACCCCATGACGCTGCCGTCCGAGATCAAGCGACTGCTGCCATGAGCCGGACGGTCCTCTTCCTCGAGAAGGAGCGCGAGCTGCAGGCCGTGATGCCCGCGTACCTGCGCGAGCGCGGCTTCCGGGTGGAGTCCGCCCGCAGCGTGGCGGAGGCCCAGGCGGTGCTGGCGCGCGTGGAGGTGGACGCGGTGGTGGTGGACAGCCTGCTGCCGGGCATGGTGGGCCTGGACTTCCTCCAGGAGCTGCGCAGGGAGTGGCCCGCGCTGCCGCTGCTGCTGTCCTCGCGCTTCTCGAAGGACGTGAAGGGCCGCGAGCAGTTCCTCAGGGAGCTGGGCGTGGCGCGCATCCTCCAGAAGCCGTACACGCCGGAGGAGCTCTTCATCTGGGTGGAGCAGGCGCTCAGCCGCCCTCTCGCCGCCACCCCGCCGCCCAGGCCCGCCCTCTCGCCCGAGCTGGCCGCCGAGCTGGCGGCGGCCACCGCCGAGTATGCCCGGCACCTGCGGCGCAGGCTCTCCTCGCTCACGGAGTCGGTGGGCAAGGCGCGCGCCGGCTCGCGCGAGGCGGTGGAGGCCGTGTTCTACGACTCGCACAAGCTCCACGGCTCGGCGGGCTCCTTCGGCTTCATGGAGGTGGGCCAGGCCGCCGGGCAGCTCGAGGAGTTGGTGTGGCCGGCGCGCGAGGGCGCCGCGGTGGACTGGGACGCCATCGAGGCGGCGCTGCGCACGCTGGCCGAGGCCATCTCCACCGCGACGGCCCCGGCGAGCGCGCCCGGGAGCCAGGGCTCCCAGGACGAGGGCTCGCCGTCCGCGGCCTCCAGGCCCGCCAGCCAGGTGGGCACGGTGCTGGTGGTGGACGACGACGCGGCGTGGCTGGCCGAGGTGGAGAAGATGGGCGAGGAGCAGGAGGTGCACGTCGTCGTCGCCCAGGGCCTGGACGAGGCGCTGGAGCGCGCGGGCCAGCAGTGGCTGGACGGGGCGCTGCTGCACGTGCACCTGGGCGGCGCGGAGGGCGGCTTCGAGGCGGCGGCGCGGCTGCGCGGCGAGCCGGCCCTGCAGGCGCTGCCGCTGGCCTTCTTCAGCGCGGAGGGAGACTTCGCCTACCGGGTGGCGGCGGCCCACGCCGGCGCGTCGCTCTACCTGCCCAGGCCCTTCACGGCGGCGGACCTCACCGAGGCGGTGGAGCGGCTGGTGGCGGCCCGGCGCCCGGAGCGCTCGCGGGTGCTGGTGCTGGTGGAGGACGAGGGGACGTGGCGCGCGCTGCGGCAGGCGGTGAGCGGGCTCCACGTGGAGCTGGTGTGGATGGAGGACCCCTTCCGGCTGCTGGAGGCGCTGTCCGAGCACCGGCCGGACCTGCTCCTGGTGGACGTGGAGGTGCCGGGCCCCAGCAGCTTCGACTTGTGCCGCATCGTCCGCTCCACGCCCGCGTGGCAGCAGCTGCCCATCCTCCTGCTCGCCTCGCGGCTGGGGCAGGAGTTCCGGGTCACGGCCTTCGAGGCCGGCGCGGACGACTACCTGACGAAGCCGGTGCTGCGCGAGGAGCTGATGGCGCGCGTGCTCTCGCGGCTGGAGCGGGCCCGGCTGGCGCGCGAGCGCTTCGAGCGGGACGCGCTCACCGGGCTGCTGCTGCGCCGCCCCATGCTGGAGGCCCTGCGCGGGCGCCTGTCCGAGGTGCAGCGCCAGCAGCGCCCCCTGGCGCTGTGCTTCCTGGACGTGGACCACTTCAAGAAGGTGAACGACACCCACGGCCACCTGGCCGGAGATCAGGTGCTCTCACGGCTGGGGCGGCTGCTGGCCACGCGCTTCCGCAAGGAGGACTTGCGCGCCCGCTGGGGCGGCGAGGAGTTCCTCGTGGTGCTGATGGGAGAGACGGCCGCCAGCGCGCGGGACATCCTCTCGCGCACGGCGGCGGAGCTGGCGCGGATCCACTTCGAGGGCGAGCGCGGAGAGCGCTTCCACGTCACCTTCAGCGGCGGCATCGCCGAGGCTCCCAGGGACGGGGTGGACGTGGAGGCGCTGCTGCGCACCGCGGACGCGCGGCTCTACCGGGCCAAGAACCTGGGCCGCGATCGCATCGAGATTGACGACGGCTGAAGATTCTTCAGGCGTATTTCTTACAGAACAGGGGCTGGAGAACATTCCGGTCCGGTGCGGCTGGCCCCACCAACCCCAGGATTTCTCGGGAAGAGAGGTGGGCGCGTGGCTTGCAAAGAGTTGGGGCTCACACGGATTCACCCCATGACTCGCACACCTCCTGCGCTGACAGCCTACTACCGCGTAGACCTCTCTCCCGAGGCCTGGAGAGAGGTGGGCTGTGTGCCGGCGAACGACTTCGAGGTGCTCCGGGACGTGATGGAGCTGCTGGCGGCCCAGGGCACGCCGTACGAGCAGGGCGAGGGGCCGCACTCGGTCACGGTGGCGGGCTTCGAGATGCAGTACACGCGCGACGACGTGGAGCGCGTCCTCACGCTGCACCGCGTGGTGCGAGCGCTCGCGAAGCCGGAGGAGGCCGCGTAGTCCGCCGTGTCGGTGGCGCGCAGCCGCCGAGGCTCGAGGCTCACGGCTCGCGGAAGACGAGCAGGCCGCGCGAGGTGTCCACCACGTACACGTACCCGTCTCCCGGCACGCGCATGCCGATGGCGCCTTCGTAGAAGCTGTAGCCGCGGTGGGGGTCGGTCTCGCGGAAGGTGTTGAAGTACGCCAGCTGCCGGGGCTCGGACGGGGTGGACACGTCCAGCACGCGCACGCCCTCCTGGTAGTGGGAGATGTAGAGGCGCGTGTCCACCAGCACCATGTTGTGGATGGAGGACTGCGCGCGCAGCCGCCACTCGCCCAGCTTCACCACCGCCTGGGGGTCCGTCACGTCCAGCACGCGCAGGTGCGCGTCGTAGCCCTCGCCGCCCTCGAAGGCGATGGTGCGCCCGTCGAAGGTGCCCACCGCGTTGGCGTGGCTGGTCTGGTTGGCGTACACGTACCGGCCCACCTGGCGCATGTCGAACAGGGTGTTCACGTCCACGATGAGGAAGCCCAGGTCCCAGTGGTTGATGTACAGCCGCCCCTGGTAGGCGAACGCGTCATGCGGGTAGCCCGCGGTGCCCCCGCCCGGCGCGGTGAAGCGGCCGAGCAGCACCGGCCTGAGCGGCTCGGAGACGTCGAACAGCAGCGTCTCGCTGTGGGGGTCCGGCGACATGGCGTACAGCCTGTCTGCCTCCACGAAGACGGTGTGCACGTTGATGGCGTCCTCGGGCAGGCTGCGCAGGAAGGCCGGCTCGGCGGGGTTGGAGATGTCGAAGAGGAGCACGCCGCGCGTCGCGCTGGCCACGTAGAGCCCGTCGCCCCTGGCCCACACGCCGTTCCAGTAGCTGTCCCCGGGCATCGTCACGGTGCGCCGGAACACCGGGTGGGCCGGGTCCGCCACGTCGAACACGCTGAGGCCACCGGTGCGCCCGCCGGAGTTCACCGACACCACGTAGGCGTGCCCCTTGGCCACGTAGATGTCCACCGGCAGGCCCAGCGACACGAAGGACTCGGAGACGAGCGAGATGCCCTCGGACTCCTGCTCGCCCTCGCGCCGCGTGGCCCGCAGCGCCTGGAAGGTGCCTTGCGAGCGCACCCGCCCGTTGCGGCAGCTCACGTAGCAGCCGGTGAGGTGCTGGCCGTCATCCACCTGGCAGCCGGCGTAGGCGCTGCGGCTGATGTCCCCGTTGTCGAGGGTGACTTCGCGGGCGATGTAGAAGCGCTCGGCGTCGCGCTGGTACGTGGTGGCCGGGCCGCTCAGCAGGATGTTGGAGGCGCCCCCGTCGCTGCCCAGGTGCATGGTGCTGGCGAACACGATGCCGCCGGTGGGCGAGCTGCTCGTCGCCACGCGGCTCTTGAGGATGTACACGCCCTGCGACGGTGAGCGCGCCAGGGTGCTCGTGTCACAGGCCGACAGCTCGAAGGCCTCCAGCTCTCCACACGCGAGCGCGGAGGTGGTGGCGTAGCTGCACGGCGCCAGCGGGCCGGTGTCCACCGCGTCGCCGGGATCCGAGGGGTTGTCGGGAACCTCGGGGCCCTTCGGCTCCGAGGAGCAGCCGGCGAGGAGCAGTGTGCTGGTGAGGAGGAGGAGGCAGGTGGGGGCGCGGGCGCTCAGGCTCGCCCAGGCACGCGGGGGACAGGTCATGGGGAGGGTGCTCCATTCGAGCGGTGCCAGCTCGGAGGCCGGCGCCTGGTGGGTAGCCAGGGAGGTGCCCTGTGCTCGAGCCGGTTGCCAACTGGTATGACAAGCAGACCAGTTCGGACACGGCTCGACCGGCGGGGGGGCGCACCGGACGCGGGGGCGGACTCGGGGCCCTGCCCGGTTCAGGTGGCGCAGGCGGGCAGGCTCGCCCCGCCGCGAACCAGGGGCCGCATCACGGGGTGCGCGGCGGCAGCAGTCGGGTGACGCGCGCCAGCAGGGTGTGGATGGAGAAGGGCTTGGCCACGAAGTCCACGGCCCCCTCGGTGTAGAGCTTCATCACGTCCTCGTCGCGGATGCGCGCGGAGAGCACCAGCGAGCGCACGGGCGAGGAGGCCTCGCGCAGGGCGCGCAGCACCTCGATGCCGGAGCGCCGGGGCATGTGCACGTCCAGCAGCACCAGGTCCACCGGGGTGAGCGAGGGGTTCAGCAGCCGGGCCAGGGCCTCCTCGCCGTCCTCGACGGTCTCCACCACGTAGCCCTCGGCCTCCAGCAGGCGCTGGAGCACGCGGCGCAGGGCGGGCTCATCGTCCGCCACGAGGATGCGGTGCGAGCGCGACTGGGTGCCGTCGGTGGGGCGGGCGGGAGCGCCGGGACGGGGCGGGGCGGCGCCGCCACTCTCGTTCGGCGGGCTGAGGCGGACAGGGGGCTGGGTGGGGAGGCTCACGGGCGGCAGGGTCGAGCGGGAGGTGGGCGGAGCGAGGCTCTCCTTCTCCCCGCGCGCGGTGCTCGCGGGCCGGGCCGGCTGCTGCGGCTGGACGGCGGGGAGGTTGCTGCGAGAGGGAGGCCTCGGCGAGGGAGCCCCGGTCCGGGGCACGGGCGTCTGTTCCAGGCGCGAGGGAGTGAAGGGGCGTTCCGTGCTGGCGCCATGGGAGGCCGCCATCGCGCTGCCCGCGTCCTTGTCGCCGGAGGCGCGCAGCAGGGTGCGCCGCTGCAGGTGGGCCATGAGGCGCAGGCGCAGCTCGGCGGGAGCCACGGGCTTGATGAGGTAGTCGTCCACGCCCATCTGGAAGGCGCGCACGCGGTCCGCCGGAGCGTCCCGGGCGGTGTGGAAGACGACGGTGAGGGTGCGCCAGGCGGCGTCGGCGCGGATCTGCGACAGCAGCTCGAAGCCGTCCACGGAGGGCAGGGCCACATCCAGCAGCAGCAGGTCCGGGTGGTGGCGCTGGAGGCTGGAGAAGAGGTTGCGCCCGTCGCTGAGCGTCACCACCTCCATGCCCGCGGCCTCCAGCACGGCGCGCGCGGCGGCGAGCACCGCGGAGTCGTCATCCACGGCCAGGACGCGGAAGCGCGAGGGGCTGGCGCGCTGGATGGAGACAATCTCCCGGGCGAGGGCCTGGGCGGGAGTGCCCAGCGAGAGCACGGCGTCGGCGCCGTCGCGAGGCGTGGTGCGCACCTCGGTGGCGGGGGCGAGCAGTACGAGCGGCGGCGGGGTGTTGAGCGAGCGCAGCGCGCCGCGCAGCGAGGTGGGGACGGTGGGGCCCACCACCACGCGCTCCACGGGGCGCTCGGAGGTGATGAGGCGCACGGCCTCCTCCTCGGTGGAGGCGGCGATGGCATCCATGCCGAGCCCCTCGAGGTGGTGGGCCAGCTCCACGGCGAGGTGGGTGTCGGCCAGCCGCACGAGCACGCGGGGACGGTGGGGCACCAGGGGCAGGGTGCTCGGAGGGTGGTGGAAGGCCTCCTGGAGCGACTGCAGGAGGACGAGCACGCGCGTGGAGAAGGCGGCTGCCTCGCCCGTTGCGAGCTTCTCGAGCTCGTGGGCGAAGCGGGCCACCTCGGTGAAGCCGAGCGTGCTGGCGGTGCCGCGCATGGTGTGGACGATCTGCGCGAACTGCGCGGCGGAGCCGGGAGTGCCCGCCTTCCAGGCATCGGCATGGCGGCGCAGCTGGCCGATGCGCTCGGACGCACTGGAGCGGAAGCCATCGCGAACCGTTGCGAGGGCCTGCGCCATCTCTTCTGCGACACCACGCTCGGCCATGAGGGTCGTCGGGCTCGTGAGGTGAGGACGCGGGCGCGGGGCACCCGTGAGGACAGGTTTAGCACGACAGCCAAGGCGCTGTCCGTGCCAGGGGATGCGAAGGAGGTAGGAGACGCCCGGTTGCTCGCTATCACCCCGGAAGACTGGCTCTCCTGGCTCCCACATAGGAAGATCCGGGAACCCGGCTTGCGCGGAGAATGGCAGGATCTTCCATGGAGTCGATCAGCAGGCTGAGGGAAATCCTGGGTCGCGACGCGAGGCACGTCCATAAGGATGCGGCCAGCGTCGAGCTGCTGGTGGCGGCGGCGCTCGAGGCTCCCGAGCCGGAGCGCGGCGCGGCCGTGGAGCTGCTCCACCAGGTGATAGGTCGGCGTCGGCTGAACCCCCTGAGGCGCGCGTTGTCGGCGCGGACGCTGGAGCTGCTCGACAGCGCGGATCCGCGGGCGAGGTGGGCGGGCGCGGCGCTGATCGACGCGGGACAGAGGCCCGAGGCCATTGCCCGGCTGAGGCGTGGCCTGGCGGATGCGGACTCGAAGGTGCGCGACGCCTGCGTGAGCGCGCTGTTCTCCGCGAGGCTCGGGCCGGAGGTGCTGCGCGAGCACCTGTGCTCGGAGCGGCCGGAGGAGCGCGAGGCGGCGCTGGAGCTGGCGAACGCGATGGGAGGGGATGCGCTGCGGCCGGAGCTGCGGCGGCTGCTGGGGGATGGCTCGGCGCGCGTGCGCTACCTGGCGGCGGAGCTGCTGGGCGTGGATGAGACGCCCGGCGCCTGGGAGGTGACGCTCGATGCGGCGCGGAGGGCGGAGGCGCCGCGCCAGCGAGGCAACGCCATCCGGTGCCTCCGGGAGTACGGGCTGCGTCGGGAGGCGATCCCCGCGCTGCTCGAGGCCTTGAAGTCCGATGCGGATGACTCGGTGCGCGAGAGCGCGGCGGAGGTGCTGGGCGAGCTGTCCCCCACGCACCCGGAGGTGGCGGACGCGTTGTTCGAGGCGCTGGCGGACGCGAGCCCGCGAGTGGGGGCGCAGGCGGCGCAAGGGCTGGGCAAGCGTGGGGCGAGGACGGAGGCGCTCGTCCCGAGGCTGCTCGAGGCGCTGGAGGACGAGCGGCTCGCGGAGGAGGTGCGCGGGCAGGTGGCGCTCGCGTTGGCCTCCTTGCGCGAGCGCGCGGTGGTGCCCCGGCTGATCCGGCTGCTGGAGCGGCCGGATGACACGTTCCAGCAGCGGGGGGACATGGTGACGGGCCTGGGGGACGAGCCGCTGCTGAAGCACGAGGCGGTGACGGCGCTGGGGATGCTCGGGCCGCTCGCGGAGGAGGCGGTGCCCGTGCTGCTGGAGATGCTGCCGGCCTGCGGCGAGGGACTCCAGACGGTGGTGGCGGAGACGCTCGAGAAGCTGGGCACGGCGCGGGCGGAGCTGGAGGAGCAGCTGTGCGCCATCCTCTCGAGCTCCAGCCCTCCGAGAGCCAGCAAGTGGCGCCGGCAGCAGCTGCGGGGAGTGCTCGCGAGGCTGAAGCCGGAGAAGGATGCCGCGCTGCGCGAGCTGGTGCGGGGACTGGCGGAGCTGGAGCCGAGGGAGTGCGCTCCGGAGCACAGGTACCTGTGGCGCGCGGTGGGCGAGCGCCCGGAGCTCATCGAGCGCATCGAGGCCTTCACGCGGGAGGAGGATCCGGTGCTGCGGCGCGCGGCCGTGGAGGCCCTGAAGGTGCTGGGGCGGCCGACGGCGGAGGCCCTGGAGCAGCTGGCGAACCGGATGGAGTCCGCGGAGGAGGAGGAGCGGGAGACAGCGGCCAGCGAGCTGCGGACCCTGGGGAGCCGGGCGGCAGCGGTGGGGAAGAGGCTCACGGTCCGGTGGCCCAGGCTCGGGCGCGAGTCGCGAGTGGCGGTGCTCTCGGTGCTCGGAGTGGTGAGCGGCGGGAAGCTCGACGAGGGCGCACGGAAGGCACTGAAGGCGGGGCTCCAGGCGGAGGAGGCGCCGGTGCGAGAGGCGGCGGCCTGGGCGCTGTGCGACTTCGGCGAGGTGGACGCCGAGCTGGTGCGGCTCGCGGAGGCGCATCGCGAGGACCCGGAGCCGAAGGTGCGCGAGGCGGTGGAGTCCGCGCTGCGGATCCACGGAGCGGCGCGCGAGGAGGAAGCGCCGCGAGAGGCCACGGGTGCGACGGAGCAGGCGGTCCGCGCCATCCACGAGCTGGGCCTCGAGCTCTACGCGGTGCTGAGGGAGGGCACGGGCAACCGAGTCTTCTCACCGCTGTCGCTCTTCACGCTGCTGGCCATGGTGCTGCGCGGCGCGAGGGCGCGCACGGAGGCCGAGCTGGGGCGAGCACTGCACTGGCCCATGGAGCCCGAGCGACTGCCCGCGGCGCTGAGCGCACTGGCCCATCAACTACACGGCCCTACACGCCAGGAAACCTCCCCGCATATAAAGGAGGGGGACGAGGGGTTCACGCTGGTGTCGGCGAACGGGTTCTGGCCGCAGGAGGGCTACCCGCTGCGAGCGGAGTACCTGGCGGAGCTGGCGGAGGGGTTCGGCGTGAAGCCCACGGCGGTGGACTTCGGGCGGGGGCTGGAGGCGGCGGTGGCCACCATCAACGGCTGGGCCCGGGAGCACACGCGGGGACGCATTCCGACAATCGTCTCGGCGGGCCAGCTGACGGAGGCGACGCGGTACGTGATGGCGAACGCGGTGTACTTCCGTTCGCGCTGGGAGCAGCCCTTCTACGACAGCACGAAGGAGGAGCCGTTTCACCTGCTCGACGGGCAGCAGGTGGAGGCGCCGATGATGAGCCGCCAGGGCCGCTTCGGCTACGCGAGTGGAGCGGGGTGGCAGCTCATCGAGCTGCCGTACCGAGACGGAGAGGCCTCGATGGTGGTGCTGCTGCCGGAGGTGGGAGTCTTCGAGCGCATCGAGCGGCTGCTGAGCCGGGCGTGGCTGGAGCGACTGCTACGGCAGGTGACACCGGGGGAGTTCGTGCTGAAGCTGCCGCGCTTCGGCTTCGATCAGCGGGTGGAAGTGTCGGCGCTGGCGGAGCGGCTGGGGCTCGGGGCGCTGTTCGAGCCGGACGTGGACCTGACGGGGATGACGCCGCGGCGGGAGCCGCTGGCGGGAGGGCTGCTGCACGACGCGACCCTCACGGTGGACGAGAAGGGAACGGAGGCGGCGGCGGTGACGCAGGTGTTCCACGTCGGAGGAGTGCCGCCGAGTGTGGTGGTGAACCGCCCCTTCCTGTTCCTGATCCGGCACCTGGGGACGGGGGCGTTGTTGTTCCTGGGGAGGGTGATGGATCCGAGATCCCCGAAGGAAGCGTCCTCGGCTACGGTCTGAAGGCGATGACGGTGACGCGGCTGGAGATAGCGGGGTACCGCTCGGTGAGGAGCCTCGAGTTGCCGGTGCATCCGGTGACGGTGGTGGTGGGGCCGAACGGGAGCGGGAAGACGAACCTGTACCGAGCGCTGTACCTGCTGCAGGCGGCGGCGGAGGGGAGGCTGGCGAGGACGCTGGCGGAGGAGGGCGGCACGCCGAGCGTGGTGTGGGCGGGGCCGCGAGAGCACAAGAAGCCGGTGCGGATGACCATCGGGGTGACGCTGGATGACGAGCTGGCGTACGAGCTGAGCTGCGGCATCGTGCCGAAGGATCCGTCAGAGCCGGCGACACTGTTCCTGTTGGATCCGGAGGTGAAGGAGGAGCACCTGTGGGCGCTGGCGGGAGGGCGGCGCGCGGTGCTGATGGAGCGCAAGGACCGGACGGCGTTCCTGAGGGATTCGGAGGGGAAGCGGGTGACGTTCCCCACGCAGCTGTGGAGCGCGGAGTCGGTGCTGGATCAGCTGGCGGAGCCGCAGCGCTTCCCGAGGTTGTCGGAGGTGCAGAGGACGCTCAGGGCCTGGCGCTTCTACCACCAGTTCCGGACGGACCTGGAGGCCCCGGCGAGGCAGCCGCAGATAGGCGTGAGGACGACGGCGCTGACGCACGACGGGAGGGACCTGGCGGCGGCGTTGGGGACGATCCGGGAGATTGGGGACAAGCGAGGGCTGGCGAAGGCGATCGACGACGCATTCCCGGGAGCGGAGCTGGCGGTGGAGGCGCCGCAGGGGCGCTTCAGCCTGTCGATGCGGATGCCGGGGTTGAACCGACCGATGGCGGCGAGCGAGCTGTCGGACGGGACGTTGAGATACCTGTGCCTGCTGGCGGCGCTGCTGAGCCCGCGCCCGCCGCCATTCGTGGCCTTGAACGAGCCGGAGACGAGCCTGCACCCGGACCTGCTGGGCCCGCTGTCGAGGCTGATCGTGGAAGCGGCGAAGCACAGCCAGATCTGGGTGACGACGCACGCGGAGCCGCTGGCGGAAGCCATCTCGCGGCACACGGGCTACGAGCCGGTGCGACTGGTGAAGCACCTGGGAGCCACGGAGGTGGAGGGCACGCAGGTGCGCGAGGAGGAGTGACGAGGGCCAACCGCATGCGTTACCCCCGCGAGAGTCACTTGGTGAGTTCTCTAACGCCTGCCTGAATTGAGGTACTCCGCTGCGCGCCCTGTATCCGAGGTGAGGCACGCGGAATGCTCTTCAGCGTCGTTCCAGCCAGCACCGAGGTGGCCCCGGCTCAGCGGGAGAGGGCCTTGCTGATCCGGGAGAAGTGGGACGACCGGTTCGAGTTCGAGACGACGTTCCTGCTGGTCGTCTTCGACATGAACGGGGCACGCCATGACGTCGGGGCGGTGAAGATCGGCCAGTTCGGGATGGAGAGCCAGCGCTCACCGGCGCTCCCGGACGACTTCGACAGCCTGGACGAGCGGTTCTTCTCCCTGGGGCAGGACGAGAACTACTACGAGACGCTCAGCCAGCTCGAGGGCGGCCTGGGGCGCCGCATCCTCGAGGGCCTGAGGGACGTGGCCGACGAGCCCTCCTTGTACGAGCGCGCGCGCCACGAGCCGGTGATGGGCAAGTCGCTGCTGCGCTTCATCCGCGAGGAGACGGTGCTCGGGCGCTTCCATCGGCTCGCCCGGGGCGACGTGCGGCTCATGGGCTTCAAGTTCGCCTACACGTTCCCGAGGCCCGAGGGAGCGGACACGCCGCCGCTCTCGCTGTCCTTCGAGGTGAGCCCGCGCTCCCGGCCACCCACGAACATCCACGCGCTGATCGGCAGGAATGGAGTCGGCAAGACGCGCTGCCT
Source organism: Hyalangium gracile (assembly GCF_020103725.1). Lineage (NCBI taxonomy): Bacteria > Pseudomonadati > Myxococcota > Myxococcia > Myxococcales > Archangiaceae > Hyalangium > Hyalangium gracile. Next base: position 780,425 of record NZ_JAHXBG010000001.1, read on the forward strand.
GAACAGCATGACGCGCTCGCTGGTGGAGCAGCGCCCGGAGGCGGCCCAGGTAGGTGCCTTCGAGTCCCTGGAGGAGGAGCGGCGCGCGGGGCTCTTCGCCAACCTGGTCTCCGTCACGTTCAGCGCGTTCGATCCCTTCGGCCCGCTGCCCGAGCCTCACGCGATGGGCTACACGTACGTGGGGCTGAAGCGGGCTCCCGCCGGAGCCGGGGATGGGCAGAAGCTGCCGCCCAAGACGGTGGATGAGCTGACGGACGACTTCGTGGCGAGCGTCGGCAGGTGCCGCTCCGGTGCCCGCGCGCTGCGCTGGCGCCGGGCGCTGGAGACGCTGGAGGCTGATCCCCTCTTCAAGGACGAGGACGTGACAGCGCTCGCGCGGAGTGACGCCGACGTGGGCGAGGCAGGGCGCTCGGAGGGCGAGGGCGCCGGGTGGCGGAGCCGAGCGAAGCGGCTCTACGAGCGGCTGAGCGCGGGGCACAAGATAGTGCTGCTGACGCTCACCCGGCTGGTGGAGACGGTGGATGAGCGCACGCTGGTGTTGATCGACGAGCCCGAGGCGCACCTGCACCCGCCGCTGCTCGCGGCGTTCGTGCGCAGCCTGTCGGACCTGCTCATGCAGCGCAACGGTGTCGCCATCATCGCGACGCACTCGCCAGTGGTGCTCCAGGAGGCGCCGCGCACGTGCGTGTGGATCCTCCAGCGCTCTGGCGCCGAGGTGCGCGCGGACAGGCCGGGCATCGAGACGTTCGGGGAGAACGTGGGCATCCTCACGCGCGAAGTCTTCGGGCTGGAGGTGACGCACGCCGGCTTCCACAGGCTGCTGGAGGAGGCGGTGGCCGAGACAGGAGGAGCCTACGAGGCCGTCCTGGAGCGCTTCGGGAGGCAGCTCGGCACCGAGGCGCGAGTCATCGCGCGCGGGCTGAGCGCGGAGAGCGACTCCGCTCCCCCCGAAGACGCCGCCTGAGCCAGCCATGCGTAAGCTCTCCAGGCCCAAGGAGGCACCGGCGACCGTCTTCCTCGAGTGCGTGGAGGGCGTGGCGGAGCTGGGGTTGAGGGAGCGCTTCCTGCGTGTGAGGCCGGACATCGAGGCGGCCGCCAAGGCGTTCGAGGCCGCCGCGAGGGCGGGAGCGCTCTACACCCTGGAAGAGGAGGAGGATGTCGCGGGGGTGGTGACGAAGGCGGAGATGTCCGACCTCTACGATGGGAGGATGGCGCGGCGCGGCTCGCCTGGGCGAGCCACCTACGACAGGTTGATGCTGCTGGCGCGCGGTATCTGCCCCTTGTGCGGACAGCGGACGGTGTCGACGTTGGATCACCACCTGCCGCGCTCGAAGTTCCCGTCGCTCGCCGTGACGCCCGACAACCTGGTCCCGGCGTGCCTCAACTGCAACCAGGCGAAGCGAGACCAGCGTCCGAGGACGGCGAGGGAGCAGACGTTCCACCCGTACTTCGATGACTTCGGGCAGGAGCCGTGGCTGCACGCCGAGCTCATCGAGGGGACGCCGCCCAGCGTGCGCTTCTCGGTGCAGCCTCCGGAGAGCTGGCCGGAGGAGCGGGGAGCGCGGGTGAGGCACCACTTCAAGACGTACCAGCTGGGCAAGCTCTACGCGGTGCACGCGGGGGTGGAGCTGGTGAACCTGCGGCATGGGCTGCTGTGGCTGCAGAAGAAGGGCGGGGCGAAGAAGGTGCGCGCCTACCTGAAGGACGAGGCGGCGAGCCGCGCGGCGGCGGAGCCGAACTCCTGGCAGACGGCGCTGTACCAGGCGCTGAGTACGAGCGAATGGTTCTGCGGCGAGGGGCTCAGGAGGATCCGAGCCCCAGGCCCGTGAGCGCCCGTCTCGGCGAGACGCGCCAGCGAGAAGGCAGCAGATGGACGAGCTCGGCCTGGGGCATGGCCGGGGACAGGCGAGGCAGGACGTCGAGCAGATACTCGACGGGCTCGACGCCGGCCAGCTGGCAGCAGCTCACCAGGGTGAAGAGGCAGGCGGCCCGTTGGGCACCCGCGTCACTGCTGGCGAGCAGGGGCGCCTCGCGCACGAGCGCCTCGTGCCCCCGGAGCCGCTCGAAGCTGGCGGTGTCGATGGGGACGAGGCCATCGTAGAGGAAGCGGCGCAGCGACGACTCGTTGTCGAGCACATGATGGATGGCCTGCCCCAGCGCCGAGGAGGGCGGTTCATCCGGCAGCCAGCGCATGCACCAGCCCACCAGATCATCATAGGCGGGCTTGCTCAGCTCCTGGCGCCTGGCGCGGCGGACCTCGGGAGACTTCTCGCGGAGGTCCGCCTCCACGGCATACAGGTGCTGGAAGGTGGCCACGGGCATGCGCGAGCGCAAATCGCCGCGCTCCTGGGCCTCGAGGAAGAGGCGGCGAGGCAGCAGGTTGCAGCCGCAGGGGATGATGCCCTGCCGTAGCAAGGCTGTCTCGAAGCGGCTGGGGCCGCTGGCGACGACATAGCCCTTGCGCCTGGAGAGCAGGGGCTCCGGTCCCTGTTGCTCGAGGTTCTCGGCGAGGGGGGAGTAGCGGTAGAGCGCGGTCTGCTCGTCGCCGATGTAGCGCCAGAGGGAGCCGCGCCTTGGGCGCTGGGCGTGGGAGGCGTCCAGGACGGGCAGGGGCGTGGTGTCCAGGAGCATGATCCTGGCTGCCAGCAGGTCCTCCTCGGCGGCGCGCCACAGGAGCTGGAGCCGCTCCAGGGTTCCAGCGAGGGGCTCCGCCGCGGTCTGCTCGAGGGGAGACGCGACCCAGCTGAGCACCCGAGCCAGTGCCTCGCCCTCGCGTCCTGGGAGCAGCAGATCTCTTAGCATCTCGGACACCTGGCCGACGCGTGGGGGCAGACGTCCGATTCACTACCTGGAACGTGGGGCGATGGCAAGCCATTCCAACCTGTAGGCCCTGATGGGCCACATCCCACCTTGGGGGTCGGCCTGGGCGAGGAGACAGCCCCTGGACTCGACGGGTCGGCTGTCACGGCTTGGGAGGGAGGAAGCCGGAGAGGCTCCTCGGAGGGTGCTGGCTCGGCAGACCCACCTGTCGGGTAGAGTGCCGGGCTTGCCGGACATTTGCAACGGCAGCGAGGAACCCATGGCGAAGGAGGAAGCGCCCGAACCGGTTCGACCCCCATCGGCGATGACGGAGGTGGGGGCCTGGAGGCTGCTCGAGCTGCGCAGCTGGGGAGGGTACGGCACGGTGTACCGGGCCGAGCCGGTGGGGAGACCTGGGGCGGGCCCGTTCGCGCTCAAGCTCGCGCTGCAAGCGATGGATGCCCGCTTCCTGAGAGAGGCGGAGCTGCTGCGTCGAGTGCGGCACGCGCATGTGCCGAGGCTCTACGACACGGGGTGGTGGGAGCACCCGGCGGGCCGTTTTCCGTACTTGGTGATGGAGTGGTTCGAAGGGGTGTCCCTGTATGATTGGGGGCGAGGGCGGGAGCTCAGCTCGAGGCAGGTGCTGAGGGTGCTGGCGTCCGCGGCCAGGGCGTTGGAGGCGACGCATGCCGTGGAGGCGGTCCACCGCGACGTCAAGGGAGACAACATGCTGGTGCGGCCAGAAGACTCGCATCTCATGCTGCTGGACTTCGGAGCCGGGGACTTCCGCGGTGCACCCACGCTCACGCGAGAAGTGTTGCCACCGGGGACGCCGGGCTATCGCAGTCCCGAGGCGCTGCGCTTCCAGGAGCGCTACTGGAGGACGGCGGGAGTTCGCTACGAGCCAGGACCAGCGGATGATCTCTACGCCTTGGGAGTCACAGCCTACCGGCTGGTGACGGGCGCGTACCCACCGCCGCCGGTGCCAGGCGAGCAGGTGAAGGAGGACCCGACGATTCCGACGATAGGCTCCGAGCCACCGGAGAAGTGGGCGACGATGAGTCCGGAGTTGGCGGGGATGATCCGCCAGTTGCTCTCGGAGGAGCCGGCGACGCGAGGGAGCGCGGGCCGGGTGGCCGAGGTGATGGAGGAGGCGGTGGAGAGGAGCGGGCCCGAGGCGGATCAGCCCATCCGCCGGAGGGCCCAGCGGGTTCCAGGAGGGCGCCAGAGCAAGTGTGGCTCATCGGGTCCTGGGCGGGAGAGGTGGTCCTGGCTGAGCGTGGCGGCGGGGCTGGCGCTGACAGTGGGGCTCACGACGGCCCTGGTGCTCAGAGGGCAGAGAGACACTGGGGAGCAAGCGCCACCGCGGTTGCTGGAGGAGGAGGGGCCTCCGGGATGGGAAGAGGGGAGCGCGGATGCGGGCACCTCACTGGCGACGGAGTTGCTCGCGGTGAGCGTGAGCGAGGAGCTGCCCGAGCCCGGGTGGCAGGGACTTGGAGAGGAGGTACCCAAGGATCCACTGCCGGGGCAGGCAAGGCCACCGTGCAAGCAGCGGGGAGCGGTGGTGATCAACAAGGGCTGCTGGGGACGTCCGGAGGTTTCAACGCCTCCCTGTGGGGAGGGAGAGTACGAGTGGGAAGGACGCTGCTATCGCCCGCTTCTCGGCCTACCGCGTCCCGCGACCTCGCAGCCGAGGTAGAATAGAAAGACTCAGGTGGATGAAGTCTGGCTTATCTCCTCGAGAATGGACCGGACCTGCTCGGCCTCCGGAATGCGGAGTTCCTCGGCCTTCTTCAGGGCTAGGTGGAGCAAGTCGGTAGCCTGCTGGCGGTCACCCTCATGGTTGCGTGCGAGAAAAAGAAGGGCCAGGTTGGCACGCGCTACGAGCAATGAGCGGACGTCGCCCAGCTTCTCGAAGACGGGAAGCTGCTCTTCGCGACGGATGCGCAGGGCCTCGTCGAGCTGGCCGCGGGCCTGGAGAATGTCGGCAATCCGTAGACGGGAAGCTCCTCTTCGCGACGGATGCGCAGGGCCTCGTCGAGCTGGCCGCGGGCCTGGAGAATGTCGGCACGCATCCCGGAGGCGAGCGCGACTTCTCGCTCGTCTTTCCGTCCCTCATCGAGTCGGATCTTCTCCTCTGCGGCGCTCAGTCCACGGTCGAGTGCACCACCCTGGTAGGACACCAGGCCGAGCGTCCACAGAAGATTGGACCGAGCATCATCCGAGGGGGAAGACTTCAGAGCACGCTCGCAGAAGGCGATCCACGCCGCGTAGGGGCCATTCTGGCGAGCGTAGTCAGTGCCTGCTCGCTCGACTTCGACGAGGTCCTCTTGGGGAACCCGCGCCAACCACTCCACGAGTGCCGCGGTCTCCTGGTGTAGCTCTTTCCAGGACTGACCCTGCTCCTGCTCCCGACCGGGCTCAAGCTCAGGCAATCTCGTCAGGAACCATTCGCTCAGACGAGCAAAGCCTGCGGTTGCTGCGGGCTGGTGTCGGAGAAACTCCGCCACGAGTGGGTGGATGCGCCACGCCCCATCCGGCCGCTCCGTGTGCGGTATCTGGGAGAGAAGAGAGAGCAGAAGTGCATTGTGCAGGAGCTTGCGGAGCTCTTCCTCCGACAGGCCGGCCACGGCAGCCCCCAAGCGGGTCCCGAAGCCGCTGACCGGCGCATGCCCCAGGGCTTCCAGACCGGAGAGCATCCGCTCCGCATCAGCCCCCAGCTGCTTGCGCAGCAGCCGAAGTGAAAGCTCGAAGGTGCTGGCCAGCACCGCGCGCTCCCGGCCATGAGTCCCATCCAGCAGGCGGTCGGCCTTGTCGCGGGGGGCGAGGCTGAGCTTCTGGGCTCGCAGCTCGTTGAGGAAGCTGGAGGCGTCGAGCCCGCCGATGCGCAAGTAGCCTGCCGCCAGGTGCAGCGCCAGGGGCAGGTAGCCGAGCTCCCGTGCCAGTTCCTTGCGCTGTGGTAGCTCGGAGGGCTGGGCTGTCCGCCACTCAGCGTCGAGCTGCTCGAGTGCCTGAGTTTCCGCAAAGAGCGGTACCTCGATCACCTCCCATCCAGCCGCACCCCCGAGTCCCATCAGGCGCCCGGTGAGCAGCAATGGGCAGCCGCGCAGCTGCCGCACCAGTGCCACGCTCTGCTCGGCGGCGGGCTCGGAGTCCACGTTCTCCACCAGCAACAGCACCCTGGAGTCGTGCAGGTGCTCGCGGATCCTCTCGGCCAACCTCTCCAGGCCGACAAGGAGCCCGAGCCGCTCGGCGAGCTGCTGAAGGAGCTGAACCGCTCGCAGCGGCGCTTGGGGGTCGAGCACCAGGCGCAGCAGTCCTCCCGGGAAGTGCTGTTCGTGGAGCGCGAAGAAGTGCTCGGCGAGGGTGGTCTTCCCGAGACCCGGCATGCCCTGGATGGACACAGGGACCGGAGGCCGCTTGTCCTCGGGCAGCACACAGCGAGCCATCCGGCTCAGCTCCGCGTCGCGGCCAATGAAGACGAGCGGTGGGGGCCGAGTATCCTTTGAAGGGAGGGGAGCAGGGGAATCGGGAGGCCAGGACAGCCGCCCGCCACGGGCCTCGGGGTAGACGCCACCGTCATCGAACCAGTGCCCATTGGGAGACCAGGTCCTGAAGCGCAGCGCGTACCGAGAGGGGCGACCCCGCTCGTCAAAGTGGACCGTGATGGCATGGCAGGCGTTGGGCCAGCGGTCACTGGCGTAGAGGCTGCCCGCGGCGAGCTGTCGAGAGAGGCGACCCGGCTCCATCAGCGTCTCGACAGAGGTCTCATGGAGGTGCCCGCGCAGGAGCAGATCCACGTTGTCAGCGAGGAGCTGGGAGACGTGCTTCTCGTCGAAGAGATCTGTGAGGGGATGGTGGACGAGCGCAAGCCGGAAGCCGGAGAGCGGCTTGCCATCCGAGCCGGTCGTCAGGGCACCGACCTGATCGACGGTGAGCAGGAGCTTGCCCGAGTCGTGGTCGTCACCAGCGGCCCAGGCCGAGTCGAGGCCGATGACGTGGATGTCGGGAAGGCCGGGCAACCGGAGCGTGCTTCGGAAGCCGAGGGTACCGTGGGGAGAGTTCTCAGGAAGCAGCTCGGGTCGCTTGAGGGTCTTGCCCACCCATTCGCGGTACGCGGCCTGCCTGGAGAGGAGCAGCTCCCGCTGTCCTTTCTCATAACCCAGGGGAGGCCTGTCCTCGGCCATCCATTGGGCCAGGGCGCCGGGGTCGGTGCGGCCAAGGTTCTTGCGGAGCATCTCCCACGCGGCCTTCCCCAGGTCGCGGTCGATGTCATGGTTGCCCGGGACGACGAAGAGCCGGTCCATGGAGAGCCCGAGAGGTTCGAGCAACTGGGTGAGGAGGGACTGGGCCAGGGCGTACTCCTCCGCCTTTCCGCCGTGGGCCACATCTCCGGTGAAGCACACGAGGTCGAACTGGCCATCCTCGAGCAGCTCGTCGAGGTTGCGCTTCCATGCGTCGCCGAGCACGCGCTGCACCCGCCAGGCATGGCGCCCGAGGATCGCATGCAGGTCTGAGATGTGGAGGATGCGCAGCGTCGCGGGCATCAGGAGCCCCTATGAAAAGGAGGACCGCGTGATGGGGATTCAGCCTTCTATACCGGCGAGAACCACGTAGGGCGACATGGGGGCGCAGGGCGGAAGCCAGGGACTCCGGTCGCAGTCCTGCCGAACCGGTCTGCTTGTCATACCAGTTGGCTCGGAGTCAGCGCCGGGAGGGGGCATCGGACTGCGCGCTCCGGAAAAGTTCACGCCTGCCGCAGCAGGCCGTTCCGCGGACCCCGGTCGCGAGCGCCCCGAGGCCCCACCTCGAAACGGAGCCGCACTTCGGAGGCCAGCCCTTGGAGGCATGAGGGTGGCTGGGCCACGACTTGCGGCCATGTCTTGGCGGAGGCGCCCTTCATGTCGTGGAGTTGGACACGCATGCTGAGGTCCGTCAGGCCGACGAAACCCAGACCGATTCCACCGGGCCGCACGCTGACGGTCCAACCAGAAAGCCTTCCGCTGCCGCCACGAAGGCCCAACTGCGGCACCAGATCGTGCTTGAGCCAGTCCAGGTAATGCGCGTCATCCATGGGTATGCATCCCCGTATCAAGCCCGGTGAGCATATCGGCAGGCGAGCAGGTGCGCAGCGTGCTGAAGGCCATGGCGCTCTCTGTCATGGGCGAGGTGTTCAGCAGCTCGGGCGGGGTGCGGTGGTGCAGCCGGAAAGGTGGGCGTGCTGATGGCCGCCAGGCTCACGCGCGGCAGATGTTCGCCGGCTCGCCGGATACAGTCGCTGTGTAGGGACCAAAGGGAGAGAGCATGTCGATAACCAGCAAGAGCGCGCTAGGACTCATAAAGGCAGGTGCAAATCTTGAGATCACGGAAGCGGCCGGGTTCACGTCGGCTAGCGTGTTGGAACTCGTGAAAGAAGCAGCCGAACGCGGGGTGCACATCACGATCCACGCTTCGAAGTTCACATCAACCACGCTGCTGGGCTTCGTTGAGGCAGCGCCGTCGAACGTGACAATCGTAATCTGAGTCCGGAGCTTCAAGTCCTCAGGGAGGAGGGGCGGCGGGGCGCGCACCGCTCCTTCTCCTCAATCTTCAGCAGGTTGGATCAGGGCACGAAGATGCCGTCACCGTGGCGCCATCCCTCCGCCCTGTCCGCTGGTGCCAGCGGTTTGCGCATCTCCACGAACTCGTTCCTTCTTCTTCTTCTTCGGAGGAGGGTTGGACTGAGTGGTGTCGCTCCCAGGCGGCTTTGTCCCCGGAGTGGTCTCAGAGGTCGCGGGCGCGGATGCTTGGCCCCCTTCAGTGTTCGTCGGCTGTGCTGGCGGCGGAGGAACGTCAGCCACGGCAATCCAAGGAACAGACAGCACCAAGAGAACGAGGAGCAGTCGGGCCATGAGAGGACTCTATCACCGTCCCACAGACGACGGATTGAGGGACGGCTTTTGGAGCAGCGCCGCCGGAGGGGACGGCGAAGCTGGCGGCAAGCAGCGCGTGCGCAAGCTGCCGCGGAGCTCGCGTACATGAGGAGGGCTCGCTCTCCTGCTCGGCTCCATCCCGGGGGCGGATAGGCCCATCGAGCCCAGGTGCCCACCTTCTGGCGGAGCTTCGCGGAGGTGGGAATGGAGACGACGGTTCAGCATGAGGCAGAGCGCGCGCGGCGGCTCTGGCCAGCACCCGAGCGGGTGAGCCGCAGGGAGCAAGGCAAGCGCTGGCCGGTGGTGGGCGTCACGCTGGGCCTGAACGTGGCGGCGCTGGGACTGAGCTGGCTCGCGCGTGGAATCCGCAAGCCGTCGGCCCGGATGCTTCGCGTGGGAGGGCCGCTGCTCGCGTTGTCCTCCTGGGCCTACGCGCTGTTCATCCGGAGCTGGCACCTGCGGTGGGGCGCGACGAGCGCGGAGGTCCAGCAGTCCATGCCAGGGGATGAGCTGGTGCCCCATCCGCACCTGGACACGACGCGCGCCATCACCGTCGAAGCTCGGCCCGAGGCCATCTGGCCCTGGCTGGTGCAGATGGGCTACCACCGAGGAGGGTGGTACTCGTACGACTGGCTCGACAACCTCGGGGCGCCCAGCGCGAGGAACATCCTCCCGGAGCTGCAGAACCTCCAGGTAGGAGACAGGCTGACGCCCATCGCGAGTGGGTTCGTCGTCGCGGCGGTGGAGCCTCAGCGCTCGCTGGTGCTGCTGACACGAGACCCGAGAGGCCGAATCCGGACGAGCTGGACTTTCCTGATCGAGCCCATCGGGCCGGGACGCTGCCGGCTCATCGAGCGCCTCCGGTGCGTGTACGACTTCAACCTGCTGGGGCTGCTCCTGTTCCTGGCCATCGAGCCCGCGGACTTCGTGATGATGCGCAAGCAGATGTTGAACCTGAAGCGCAGGGCCGAAGTCACCTTGACCGGCGCAAGGGCCTGACGCGGCCCGTGTCGTCCGAGACGTCCACGGACCGCGAGGCCAGACGAGCGCGGCGCTACCGCCGCGCCTTGGCGATCGTCTCCTTCGCCACCTTCACCACGTTGTCCACGGTGAAGCCGAACTTCTGGAGCAGGGACTTGAGCGGCGCGGACGCTCCGAAGGTGCGCATGCCAATCACCGAGCCGCTCAGCCCCACCCAGCGCTCCCATCCGAACGCCGCGGCCTGCTCCACCGCCACACGCGCGCGCACCGAGGGCAGCAGCACGGAGTCCTTATAGCTCTCGTCCTGCTGCTCGAAGAGCTCCCACGAGGGCATGCTCACCACGCGCGCCTTCACGCCTTCGGCCTTGAGCTTCTCAGCGGCCTCCAGGCACAGCGACACCTCGCTGCCAGTGCCGATGAGGATGACATCCGGCTCCTTCTCGCTGTCGGCGAGCACATACGCGCCCTTGGCCAGCCCCGAGGCCGGCGCGTACTTCGTGCGGTCCAGCGTGGGCACCGCCTGGCGCGTGAGCACCAGCGCCACCGGGTGGTGCGTCTGCTGGGCGATGACGCGCCAGGCCTCCGTCACCTCGTTGGCGTCCGCCGGCCGCAGGACGATGAGGCCCGGGATGGAGCGCAGCCCGGACAGCTGCTCCACCGGCTGGTGCGTGGGCCCGTCCTCGCCCAGGCCGATGGAGTCATGGGTGAAGATGTGGATGGCGGGCACCTCCATGATGGCGGAGAGCCGGATGGCCGGGCGCTGGTAGTCGCTGAAGATGAGGAACGTGGCGCCGTAGGGGCGCACCTTGCTCAGCGCCAGCCCGTTCACGATGGAGCCCATGGCGTGCTCGCGCACACCGAAGTGGATGTTGCGCCCGGCCAGGTCCCCCGGCTTCATCGGCCCCGAGGTCGTGATGTACGTCTTCGTGGACGGGTTGAGGTCCGCCGAGCCGCCCACCAGCCACGGGTAGTTCTTCGCCAGGGCGTTGAGCACCTTGCCGCTCGACTCGCGGGTGGCCAGGCCTTTGGCATCCGCGGGGAAGGAGGGCAGCTCCTTGTCCCAGCCCTCGGGCAGGGCGAAGCGCTGCATGCGGTCGAGCTGGTCCGCCAGCTCCGGGTGCTGCTTGCGGTACTCGCCGAGCGTCTTCTCCCACGCCTCCCGGAGCTGCTTGCCGCGCGCGCCCATCCGCTCCTGGAAGCGCTCGCGCACGCCGTCGGGCACCAGGAACTGCGCATCCTCGGGCCAGCCATAGGCCTTCTTGGCGCCCTTGATCTCCTCGGCGCCCAGCGGCTCGCCGTGCGCGGACGCCGTGCCCTGCTTCTTCGGCGCCCCGAAGCCGATGTGGCTGCGGACGACGATGAGCGTGGGCTTGCCGCGCTGCTCCTTGAAGGAGCGGTAAGCGCCCTCGAGCGCCTTCAAATCATTCGCGTCCGCCACGTGGAGCACGCGCCAGCCATAGGCCTCGAAGCGCCGGCCCACGTCCTCGGTGAAGGCCAGGTCCGTGCTGCCGTCGATGGAGATGCGGTTCGCGTCGTAGATCCAGCACAGGTTGGGCAGCTGCAGGTGCCCGGCGGTGGAGGCGGCCTCGCTGGCCACGCCCTCCATCATGTCCCCGTCACCGCAGATGGCCCACACGTCGTAGTCGAACAGGGTGAAGCCGGGGCGGTTGAAGTGGGAGGCCAGCCACCGCGACGCGATGGCCATGCCTACGCTGTTGGCCACGCCCTGGCCCAGCGGGCCCGTGGTGGTCTCCACACCCGAGGTCCACCGGTACTCGGGGTGGCCCGGCGTGACGCTATCGAGCTGGCGGAACTTCTGGAGGTCCTCCATGGACACGGCCGGCACGTCCTCCACGCCGGAGTCCCGGTTCACGCGCCGCACACCGGCCAGGTGCAGCAGCCCGTACAGCAGCATGGAGGCGTGGCCGTTGGAGAGGATGAACCTGTCGCGGTTGGGCCAGCTGGGGCTGGCCGGGTCATACCGCAGCTCCTGCTGCCAGAGCTGATAGGCGACGGGAGCCAGCGCCATGGGCGCGCCCGGGTGCCCGGAGTGGGCCTTCTCCACCGCGTCCATGGCCAGGGTGCGCAGCGTGTTGATGCACTGAGTGTCCAGCGTGTCGGTCGTCATAAGTGGGAGTTCCTCGCCCTGCGTGGGGCGCACCATGCCGCAAGCGCCGCCCGTTCGCCGCACCAAACGCGCGCAACGTGCGGGGTGGGACGGAGTGTCAGACCGCCGTCCTACACTCCAAGAAGAAATAGAGCCGGTCCTGGTTCGTTTCAGGAAACGGGCGGGGTGCTCGTCAAGGGCCGTCGCTCTGGGTTCAGGGGAAGGTCATGGGTCATCTGTTCGTTCCGGCGGCACTGGTGTTGTGGGTGGGGGTGGCGGTGGTACGCGCCTTGGCGACACCGGCCCCAGCCCCGGCTCCTACCCGGGCGGTGGAAGTGGAACTCGAGAAGCCGCGCGCAGCGGGTACCTCCGACAAGTCCGTGTCGGAGGCCCAGCGGCCGCAGGCACCAGTGAAGGGCGAGGGCTGACGGCTCTCCCCGCAGGCAGTGTCAGGGTGAACGCGTAGAGCGTGCAGCTCGGGGGCTCGGCTCCCGAGGGCTGCGCGAGGCGTGCGCCCATTTCAGCAACGTGGAGGGGCACCCGTCCTGTCTGACGGGTGGATTCAACGTGGGGGGATGGTCATGATTCAGCTTTTCATCCCAGCGGTGTTGGTGCTCTGGGTGGCGTGGGTGGTCCCGCGCTCCCGTCGTCGCAACCGGCGGTTCAAACTGAGCGCCCGGGCTCGCTAGCTCGCCGAGAGCTCCGAGTAATCGGAGCCCGAGCAACCCGAGCCGGAGCGCTTCACCGGCCCCGAGGTGAACAACCTCGGGGCTCTTTTTTTGTCTACAGCGGTCGGGAGACTCACGACGGCGGCCCCATGGGTGTATATGGGGTGACACATGTCCTTCGAAAAAGCCCTTCGAGAGATGATTCGCCGCGAGCTGGAGTCGCAGCTCGGCCCGCTCCAGAAGTCCATCGTGCAGCTGGAGCGAGGCCTGTCCTCGCTTCAGTCCCTGCGTGACGTCACAGGGAGGCTCGCGCCCCTGCTCGGCCAGAGAGCCCGGGAGGCTGTCCTTCGGCGGGCCCAGGAGCAGGCGACGCCTCCGCGGGCCGAGCCCACACGCGCCCCCGCCGCCGCACCGGCGCGCAAGGGCAAGGGCAAGGGCAAGGCCCCCGCCGCCGCCCCCGCCCCCGCCGAGCGGGCCTGCGCGGTGATGGGCTGCAAGCGGCCGGCGCGCTCCAAGGGGTACTGCTCGGCGCACTACCAGAAGCTGCGCCTGCTGATCCGCACCAACCGCCGCCCGGCGGACTGGGTGGATGACGCCGCCCCCAACTCGGCCAAGGACGTGAAGCTGCCCCGAGGCCGGGCCGCCGCGCGCGAGCGTCAGCCCGAGCCGGCCGCCGCCCCCAAGGAGCCGCCCAAGCCCAAGGCCTGGGTGCGCAAGAAGGGCGGCGCGAAGATGGTCTCCCTGCACTGAGCGGTCCGGGAGCCGGTGGAGCGCTCGCGGGAGGAGCCAGCAGCGTGTCGTGGCTTCCCGACACGACAGGTCACACGGCCGTTGACAGACCTGTCGGGGGATGGGATTCGGGCGGCATGAGCGAGCAAGGCTATCCGGTCTCCGTGGCTGTGAAGCGCCCCGACGGGCGCGTCGAGCACGTGCGTGTGGGAACCGCGTTCAGGTCCGAGGACGGCTTCACGCTGCGCATGGGCGAGCTCTTCATCGGCGGTACGGCGGACGCGGCTTCGGCCTCGGCTCCGGCGCCGCGGCGGGCTGCCAGCAGCGCAGGTGGCGGCGGCGGCGGCGGCGAGGTGTTCCCCAACTACGGCCGCAGCAAGGGCGGGCCCATCCGCGGCGCGACGATGCAGGACCTGGAGTACTACGCCAACGGCGCCCGGCGCTCGTTGAACGACCCGAGCAAGTCGCGCTGGCACGACAAGGAGCGCGCGCTGCTGGCGGCCATCGAGGCGGAGATCGCCCGCCAGCGCGGCGGTGGTGGGGGCGGGGACGAGGAGCCGCGCGGCGGCTCGGGCGGGGCGATGGACGACAGCGAGCCGCCTCCGCACACGGACGAGGACATCCCCTTCTAGGCCGGGAGCCGTCCGCGTCAGGCGGCTCAGGACGCCAGGGGCTGCTCGGTGGCGGACTCGGTGCATGGCAGCCGCACGGTGAAGGTGGTGCCGCGGCCCTCGGTGCTGCGCACCTCCACCTGGCCCAGGTGTCCCTCCACGATGCGCAGGACGATCGGCAGCCCCAGCCCGATGCCGTTGGCCCGCGTGGTGAAGAACGGCTCGAAGATGCGCCGCTGCACCTCCGGGCTCATTCCCCGGCCGGTGTCGGAGATGGAGAGCTGGAGCTGCTGGGGCGCGCGCTCGTCGCGAGCGATGCGCACCTGCAGGGCGCCTCCGTCGGGCATGGCCTGGAGGGCATTGGTGAAGAGGTTGGTGAAGGCCAGGTGGAGCAGGGGCGCATCCACCAGCGCGGGCGGCAGCGCCGGCTCCACCTCGCGCAGCACGGTGATGCGCGGGTTCGGGCCCTGGGAGCGCAGCGCCGCGCAGAGGGCACCCTCCACCACGGCCTCGAGCGGCTGGGGGCGGGGCCGAGGCCGCACCGGCCGGGCGAAGTCCAGCAGCTCGCGCACGAGCTGATCCAGCCGCTGCACCTCCTCGTCGATGATGTCGAGCAGGGCCTCCTCCTGGGGCTCGGGCCGCCGGCCGGGCAGGTGGCGCAGCGCCGAGACGCAGTTGGCGATGGCGCCCAGCGGGTTGCGCACCTCGTGGGCCAGGGTGGCGGACAGCTCGCCGAGCGCGGCCATGCGCTCGCGGGCCAGCAGCTCCGACTGCGTCCGCGCGAGCACCTCCAGGGAATGGCGCAGCTCCTGGTTGAGCGCGGACACCTCGAGCTGGGCGCGGCGCCGCTCGCCCAGCGCGGCGGCCAGCAGCAGGCCGGAGATGTTGACGGCCCCGAGGAACAGCTGGAGCAGCGCGAGGCGCTGGCTGGGGCCCGGCGCGGGGGACGGAGCGCTGAGCTCCTGCTCGTGGTGCTGCGGGCCGGGAGCACGGGCCACGCGTGGGAGATGCTGGAGCGCCGGCCGTGAGAAGGGGCCGTGGCCCTGGGCGGTGTGCCAGAGGGCCACGGTGGAGATGAGGGCGGTGACGGCGGTGGTGCCCGCGGCCTCCAGGCGCAGGGCGGCCCAGAGGATGAACGGGAGGGACAGGTACACCAGGGGGTGGAGCGCCCACCACGGCTCCAGGGCCTGGCTGCGGAAGACGACGTGCGTGGCCGTGCCCACGACGAGCAGGGTGGCGCCCAGCTCCCAGCGGCGGCGGTGCTCCCAGCCCTTGAGGCCGTGTGTCCAGGCGAGCAGCAGCGGCGCCAGCACCAGCACGCCCATGGCATCGCCGAGCCAGAACACCCACCAGGTGGGCCAGTAGAGCTGCCAGGAGCTGGCCCCCGAGAGGACGATGAGGGAAACGGCCACGAAGGCGGTGGCCAGGGTGCTGAGCCCGGCTGACAGCGTCACCAGCCCGAGCACATCCCGCACCCGGTGCAGCTCCACCCGAGGCCCCACCAGGCGCCGCAGCAGCGCGGCCCCGACGAGCGCCTCGAGGGCGCCGCAGGTGGAGACGAGCAGGGTGAGCACCCCGGAGCGGTCGGAGTGCTGGGTGAGGAACCCCAGCGCGACGGTGGTGAGCGCCACCGCGGGCCAGTGCCGCGCCGGGGACATGAGCAGGGCAAAGAGGACGAGCCCGCTGGGGAGCCACACGGCGGAGGACTGCTCGGAGCTGGTGGTGAGCTCGCGGCCCAGCGAGGCCAGGCCGAGGTAGAGCGAGGCGAAGAGCGCCAGGCGCGCCCCGGGGTGCCAGCGCGGCAGAATGAGTGCGTCCTGGACCACGTTCCCCCCAGCGCCACCGGGCCACGGCGACATGATCAAGGAGCGTCGGGCCGAACTCCCCTGTGAGCCGTGCCCTGGAAGCGTGGCACAGGCGCGCCCGCCTCGGGTAGCGAGCGCGCGGCCGCCTCGCGTGGATGGTAAGACTCCAAACCATGCCTTCGCCGCAACCCGCTGGAGTGTTGAGTTCTTCAACTGAAGCTGCCCCGCGGGGCGGCCTGGAGGCGCGGCCTGGCTGGAGCTGGAGCCGCTGGGCCGTGAATGTGGCAGTGACTGCGCTGGCCGTGCTGCTGTCGCTGCGAGTGGGCATGGGTGTGGGAGCGCTCGGGACGAGCACGGTGCTGGCGGCGCTGCCCGCGCTGCTGCTCGTGGTGGTGCTGCCGCCGGTGGCGGTGGTGGGAGCCAACAGCTGGCAGGTCCGCCGTCTGGGAGCGGGCAGCACGCGGTGGGGCGCGGCGTTGGGCGTGGCGCTCGGGCTCCAGGTGCTGGTGCTGGTGGGGGCCATCCTGGTGGGCGCCTCGGCGCGGAGGCTCGGGGATGTCGCGCTGCTGATCGCGGTGGAGGCGGCGGTGCTTCCGGCCGTGGTGATGCGGCTGGCGCGGGGCTCGAGGGCCGCGCTTCCTTCCCCGAGCGGAGCGCTGGCGCTGCTGCTGGTGCTGCTCGCGGGGCCGAGGCTGGCGCTCGCGGCCTGTCCCGAGCGGGACGCGTGGCCGACGCGGGACTGGCCCCGGGGCGCGCTGCCGGCCGGGCGCGAGCAGGCCCTGAAGGCCTTCGAGGACTACGCCTTCACGCTGGAGGGCAAGGACGAGGACCGCGACGGCGTGCGCACGGACGGGGTGGTCATCATCCACCGGGGGCGGCTGGTGTACGAGCGCTACGCGCGAGGCTTCAAGGCGGAGCAGCGCCACCTGGGCTGGTCCATGTCGAAGAGCGTGACGAACGCGCTCACGGCGCTGGCGGTGGCGCACGGCGCGCTGTCGCTGGACGACTCCATCTGCAAGCACGTGAAGGCGACGAACCAGGCGGCGTGCGCCATCACGGTGCGCCACCTGCTCGAGTTCGGCTCGGGGCTGGACTGGAAGGAGGGCTACGAGAACGACTCGCTGCAGACGTCCTCGGTGCTGGCGATGCTCTACGGAGAGGGGCGCCGGGACATGGTGGCCTTCATCACCTCGCACGCGCTGCGGGACACGCCGGGCACGAGCTGGGAGTACTCCTCGGGGGACAGCACGCTGCTGGCCGGAGTGGTGGGCGCGGCCATGAAGCCCCGCTTCGGCGACGGCTGGGAGTGGAAGCTGCTGCTGGAGCCGGTGGGAGCGCGCAGCGCCGTCCTCGAGCGGGACGGCCAGGGCGTGCTGGTGGGCTCCTCGCTGATGCACGCCACGCCGCGCGACTGGGCGAAGCTGGGTTTCTTCTTCCTCAATGACGGCTGCTGGGAGGGCCAGCGCCTGCTGCCCGAGGGGTGGATGGCCGCCTCCGTCGCCGTCTCCGAGCCGCTCAAGCAGAAGCGCGTGGACTGGGATGCCGGAGACGTGACGGGCCGCAAGTTCTGGCTCAACCGCCCGGTGCCCGGCTTCCAGGATGAGCGGCCCTGGCCGGACGTGCCCGAGGACGCCTACGCCATGCGCGGACACTGGGGACAGTCCGTCACCATCATCCCCTCGATGGACCTGGTGGTGGTGCGCATGGCCGACGATCGGAAGAAGGCCTTCAGCCTCAACACCTTCCTCAAGCACGCCATCCCGCTGGTGGAGGGCGCGCCATGAAGCGCACGGTGCTCGCGGTGCTGCTCGGGGCCCTGCTGCCGGCGCTGACCTCCTGCGGGAGGCCTGGCGACCGGCGCCTGTACACCAACAACGACCTGGTGCTCGTGACGAGCTACACGGCCAAGGACGCGTGCTCCTGCCTCTTCGTCATGGAGCGGGAGGAGGAGTTCTGCCGCGCCTTCGTGAAGGCCAACCCGGCCGTGGCGCACCTCACCATCGACCGGGAGCACAAGGCCGTGGAGACCTCGGCGCTGCTGCTCTGGGGCGCCCGAGCCCACTACGTGGACGAGCGCAGCGGCTGCGTGATGGAGCCTTGAGGGCGAGCGCTCGGCTCAGCCGCCCTTCCAAAGCCCGTGACGGCGGGCCCTGCGCCCCAGCGTGACGGGGTCCATCCCCAGCGCCACCGCCGCGCGCCGCAGCACGCCGCCGTGCTGCTCCAGCGCCTCGCGGATGATGTCCCGCTCCACCTGCTCCATCCGTGCCTTCAGCGAGCCGCTCATCACCACGGTGGCCGGGCGCGTGCCCACCAGCGTCGGAGGCAGCAGCCGCCGCGTCACATTCTCTCCCGGCTGGGACAGCAGCACCGCGCGCTCCATCACGTTGCGCAGTTCGCGCGCGTTGCCCGGCCACGAGTAGGCCAGCAGCGCCTCCTCCGCCTCCGGGGCCAGCCCGCTCGCCGAGCGCTTCAGCGCGCGGTTGAACAGCTCCAGGAAGTGTCGGGCCAGCGAGAGCACGTCCTCGGGCCGATCGCGCAGCGGGGGCAGGTCGATGGTGAAGCTGTTGAGCCGGTAGAACAGGTCCGCCCGGAACCGTCCGGCCCGCACCTCCTGGGCCAGGTCCCTGTTGCTCGCCGCCACCACGCGCACGTCCACGTGCCGCACCTGCGTGCCGCCCACCGGCCGCACGTCCCCGCCCTCCAGCACGCGCAGCAGCTTGATCTGCAGGTTGGGCGTCGTGTTCTCGATTTCGTCCAGGAAGATGGTGCCGCCGTCGGCCAGCACGAACAGGCCCGGGTGGTCCGCCACCGCGCCGGTGAAGGCGCCCTTCACGTGGCCGAACAGCTCGCTCTCCAGCAGCGTCTCGGTGAGCGCGCCGCAGTCCTGCACCACCAGCGGCACGTCTCCGCGGCCGCTCATCCGGTGGATGATGCGCGCCAGCACCTCCTTGCCCGTGCCCGTCTCGCCCTGCAGCAGCACCGCCACCCGGTGGGGCGCCGCCACGCGCACCAGCTCCATCACCCGCTGCATCGCCGGGCTCGAGAAGCCGGGCCCATCCCCCTGCGCGGGCGCCGGCGCTCCCGCCGGCCCGCTCATCAGCGCGCGCTCGCGCAGCAGGTTGCGCTCCAGCTCCAGCGCCATGCGCCGCTGCTCCGTGCGCACCCCGTGCTCGCGCCCCGCGTCCAGCACCGCCTGCCGCACCACCTCCACCTCGGGCGCCGGCCCCAGCGCTCGGAAGATGCTGCCCGCGTTGAACAGGCCGATCAGCCGCTCGGGCGCCGCAGGGGCGCAGCAGACGATGCGCGCCGCCATGTCACTGGGCGGAGCGGCCCCCGTGGCGTCCACCTCCTCCAGGCGCCGCGCCGACAGCTGCTCGATGAGCGACAGCGCCTGCACCTCGTCCCACCCGGCCACCAGCAGCACCGCCACGTCTCCGCGAGACAGCAGCGCATGAATCTCCGCCGCCGAGTCCGCGAAGCCCAGCCGCGCGTGCCCCTCCAGCGCCGTGCGGATGGTGCGCGCCTGCGCCTCCGTCGCGAAGGCCACCGCCACGTGCAGGGCGCTCTCGAGCAGGTAGCGCACCAGCGTCACCCGGTCCGAGCCCTCGAAGGCGCTGAACGACAGGCCCAGCGCCGTCACCGTGCCGCCCTCGGCGCCCTCCGTGTCGTGCCGCCACCGCACCACGCCCCGCACCCGGATGCGCGCGTGCGAGTCCGGCAGCGAGAACTCCATCTCCAGCTCCTGCCCCTCGCGCGGCCCCTCCTCCGGCCCGCCGCGCGGGGTGGCCACCAGGCCGATGCCCGTCTCGCTGATGTTGACCGACCAGCACCCGTGCAATGCCGGCTGCGTCACCACCTGCACGTACAGGGGCTTACGCGGGCTGCGGTCGACAAAGGTGGAGTCGCGGGTTCGCTTCATACGTGAATCTTCACGCTTCAAGAATGAAGTATGGACTCAGCCCCTCGAAAATTCACCCTTCTGCTGGGGCTTCCGTGGCAATGAGGCTTCAGCGCTGAAAGGAGTCTTCCGCTCTAACTCCTTGAATCATGGAGGGTTGGGGCTTGGCCTGGATCCTGCTCATGGCTTCTCCCGGCAGCGGTCAGCGGCCTTGCTCCACCAGGTTCACACCAGGAAGTCACCTTCCATGCACGCACAACCCGAGTCAATACAGCCAGTGCTGGACCTGGACGTGGAGCGACAGCTCCGCCATCGGATGGCAATGGCCAGCCCCACGGATACTGCACGCGGGATGTTCTTCAACGGGGCGCTCGAAGTCGCTCGCGCACTCGGTGGGAGTGAGGCCGCGGACCGCTGCCAGCAGCTGATTGGAGAGAAGCGCTTCATCGACTTCTTCAACTACCCGGTGCAGGACCTGTTGAGGATGTCGCTCGAGGTGGTGCGCACGGTGGGGCCCCGCGCCGGCGGGGGCGCCGGGGTGCTGCGGCGCATGGGGATTCAGGCCGCCAAGGACTTCCTGGCCTCGCCCTCGGGCAAGACGATGCTGCTGCTGGCGGGCAACAACCCCCGGAGGCTGCTCAACCAGCTGCCCACCAGCTACCGCACCGCCGTGAGCTTCGGTGAGCGCCGGGTCGTGTGGTCTGTCGCCGATCGCGCGGGTCTCTTTGTCGCGCAGCGGGACTTCCTGCCGCCCGCCTTCACCAAGGGGCTGCTGCAGGGGGTGCTGGAGGGCGTGGGCGTGCGCAGTGTGAACGTGAGCGGGCGTCCCACGGGGATGCTCGACAGTGAATACGAGATTTCCTGGGAGTGATACGTCCGGCCCGCTCGTTCGATCCAGACGGTGCGGCACACGCCAAGAGAAGAAGAGGCGACAGGGGCGAGCGGCATGCCCCGGTGAACAGACGGACCGGGTCGCCAGGAGCTCCGGTCAGAAGGATTCGGCCGACCTCGTTGATTCGGGGGAGAGGACGGCCCGAAGCAACTCCCCAGGGGATGAGAGAGGAATGACGATGCGGCTCGACAACGTGACGGTGCAGAGTGGGAACGGCGCCTCGCTGGTGTTGCCGCGGGCATGTGAGTGCGGCAAGAGCTCGAGCGAGCCCTCGCATGTGACGCCGCAGGGGCCTGTGGCTCTGTGCTCCGCGTGTGGTGGCCGCCGGCCCCAGGCCGTGGAGGCCCCGCGCCCCGAGCGCCAGGGCCGCCGCAAGCTGCAGGACTTCCTGGGCGCCTTCGTCTGAGGCGTGCGCGGTCCATCTTTCGTGAGTCAGGATGACGGGTCTGTCCCCCTTGGCGGAGGATTGGGGTGGGGGACACACCCGTCATCTTTTTTGGGCGCCACCCTAGGACTTCGGGTACGCGCCGCGAATCGTCGCGGCCACCTGCCGCAGCGCGGTCCGCAGCGAGGAGCGCTTGCGCCATACCAGCGCGAGCGTCCGCTTGGGCACCGGCGCCGCCAGAGGCCGCACCTGCAGCTCGCTGCGGCGCACCTCCGTGGGGACGGCCAGGCGCGGCAGCAGGGTGACGCCGGCTCCGGCGGCGATCATCTGCGTGAGCGTGGGCAGGCTGGTGGCGCGGAACTCCAGCTCGTGTGCCTTGGCCTTGGAGCAGAAGGCCAGCGCCTGCTCGCGGAAGCAGTGGCCCTCGTCCAGCAGCAGGACGTCGGCTCCCTGGAGCTCGGTGTGGGGCGCCTCCGACTTGCGAGCGCCCAGCGGGTGCCCGGGCGCCATCGCCAGGACGAAGGGATCCTCGGCAATCACCTCGTGCTCGACGTCACCGAGGTTCGCCTCCAGCGCCAACAGCGCGCCATCCAGGGTTCCCGTGGCGAGGGCGCGCACCAGCACCTCCGTCTTGTCCTCCACCCACAGCAGCGTCAGCCGCGGGTACGCCTTGCGCAGGGGCGGAGTGATGCTCGGCAGCAGGTAGGGCGAGACGGTGGGGATGACGCCCAGGCGCAGGGTGCCGCTGAGCGGATCACTCGCGCGCCGGGCCGCCTCGGTGAGGTCATCCGCCTCCACCAGGAGCTGCCGCGCGCGCTCCACCAGCTCCTTGCCCGCCTGGGTGAGCAGGACGCGCCGGCGATCCCGCTCGAAGATGCGCACCCCGAGCGCCTCCTCCATCTGCGCCAGCTGCGCGCTCAGCGAGGGCTGGGACACGTGACACTGCTCGGCCGCCTTCCGGAAGCTCAGCGTGTCCGCGACCGCCACCACATATTGGAGCTGGCGGAGGGTGAAGGGGTGTGGAGCCCACATCATTGATTGGCGCAAGCTATCACCGTCATCCAAACGGTGTCTTGGAGCCATCCGCCGGAGCCTGGCTACCGTACGGACTCCATGGCCCGGCTGCGATGCCCTGGCGTGTCAGCCCGAGCCCCATGACATGTCAGCCGGCGCCTGACGCGGGCCGCCAGAGCTCGCTCCCCAGGCGAGGCCTCCTTCGAGAGGCCCTGGTACGGCGGCTGCACTGCCAGTCCGCGCGCTCGTCTTCTCCAGGCCTTCCAGCGGCTACTTTTTGACACTGTGTGAAGCTGCGATAAAATCTTCCACCCTCATCAATAAAAGCGAGGTTTCCGCGCGCGGTGGCCAGGCGTCCCTGGCGAGCCGTGAGTCGGACTCGATCGACCATGAGCCCATCCCGTCTCCTGAACCCATCGAAGTGGGCGGCGCCCGTCCTGGGACTGCTGATCGCCGCATGCTCCACGGAGCCCGTACCCGCCGGGGAAGCCGTGTCCGAAGAGGGGCCCGTCGCGGTGTCGAGCTCGGCGCTGGTGGGGGTGGATGGCAACTACACCGTGACGGCGGCGAACGAGGTGCTCAACCGCTACGCGCCGCTGAGAGTGGACGTGGCGGCCGGGGCCACGAGCTTCGAGGTGAACAACCTCGCCAACCTGGACAGCCCGCAGTTCGGGGCGCTCGCGGCGGGTGATCTGCTGATGATCATCCAGATGCAGGGCGCCACCATCAACACCACCGACACGGTGAACTACGGCGCGGTGACGCTCAACAACGCGGGCAACTACGAGCTGGTGACGGTGGCCTCCATCACCGCGGGCGGTGGCGGCCGAGGCACCATCGGCATCAGCGCCGCCGGGTGCCCCGCGGGCCTGCGCCGCGCCTATACGGTGGCGGGCCACACGCAGGTGGTGCGCGTGCCGCAGCTGGCCAACCTCACCGTCAACGCGGGCGCGAGCGTGGGGGCCACGGCGTGGAACGGCTCGGTGGGCGGCATCATCGCGCTGCAGGTGCAGAACACGCTGAACCTCAACGGCACGCTGAGCGCGAACGCGGCGGGCTTCCGCGGCGGCACGGTGGAGCAGGACACGAGCTTCGGCGCCACCACCTACCGCTCCACGGACGCCACGCTGGGCGCGGAGAAGGGCGAGGGCATCGCCGGCTTCACGACGGAGTACGCCGCGCTCAATGGCCAGTATGGCCGCGGCGCTCCGGCCAACGGCGGTGGCGGCGGTGATGCGCACAACGCGGGCGGCGGCGGCGGCGCCAACGGCAACAACGGCAACACGTGGACGGGCCAGGGCGTGATGACGGGCACCTTCGCGGGCCAGGACCCGTGGAGGCTGGACCCGGGCTTCATCGCCAACGGCAACGCCCGGACGAACTCCTCGGGTGGCGGGCGCGGCGGGTACACGTACTCCTCCAACAACCTGGACGCGGTGGCGGTGGGCCCCGGGAATACCAACTGGGGGGGTGACGGGCGCGCCGCGGTGGGAGGACTCGGCGGCCGGCCGGTGGCCAATGATCCGGCCACGCGGCTGTTCATGGGCGGCGGCGGTGGCGCGGGTGACAGCAACAACGGTACGGGTGGCGCGGGCGGACGCGGTGGCGGCCTGGTGTGGGTGGTAGCGGACACGGTGTCGGGCACCGGCCGCATCACGGCCAACGGGCAGCAGGGCACCGATACCACCGGCACGGGCAACGACGCGCCCGGGGGTGGCGGCGCGGGCGGCACGGTGGTGGTGGCGGCCCGAGCCCTGAGCGGCGTGGCCATCGACGCGAACGGCGGCCGGGGCGGCCTCCAGAACATCACGGGCAACGAGGCCGAGGGCCCCGGAGGAGGAGGCGGCGGCGGCTACATCGCGGTGTCGGGCGGGACGGTGACGCGCAGCGTGACGGGCGGAGCGAGCGGCACGAGCACGTCCGCCGCGGTGACCGAGTTCACGCAGAACGGCGCCACCGCGGGTGCCACGGGCCAGCTGGGCGTGGCGGTGACGGCGCTGCCCATGTGCCTGCCGTCGGACCTGGCCATCACGGTGACCGATGGCGTCGCCAGCGTCATCCCGGGCAACACGGTGACGTACACCATCACCGTCACGAACAACGGGCCGAACGCGGTGACGGGCGCCTCGGTGACGGACACGTTCCCGGCGGCGCTGACGGGCGTGAGCTGGACGTGCGCTCCCGCGGCGGCCTGCACCACGGCGAACGGCACGGGCAACATCACCGGCGCGCTCCTCACCCTGGCGAGCGGAGCCTCGGCGACCTTCACGGTGACGGCCACGGTGGACCCGGCGGCGACGGGGACGCTCGCCAACACGGCCACGGTGACGTCGCCAGCGAGCAACACGGATCCGACGACCGGGAACAACAGCTCCACGGACACCGACACGCTGACGCCCCGCGCGGACCTGGCGATGGCGCTCACCGACTCGCCGGATCCGGTGAACGGGAACGGAACGCTCACCTACACGGTCAGCGTGAACAACCTGGGGCCGAGCACGGCCACCTCCGTCTCGGTGTCCCTGCCTCTTCCCACGGGGGTGACGTTCGTCAGCGCCGTGGGCACGGGCTGGACGTGCTCCCTGGCGAGTAGCGTGGTGACGTGCACCCGGGCCTCGGCGGCTCCAGGCGCCGCGCCCGCCATCACCGTGCAGGTGACGGTGCCGAACGAGAACCGCACGCTGAGCGCGACGGCCTCGGCGAGCGCGTCGACGACGGATCCGGTGACGGGGAACAACTCCGCTACGCAGACGACGGTCATCAACCGGCAGAACAGCCCGCCCACGGCGAACAACGACACGGTGACGGTGCTCGAGGACAGCGGCGCCACGGTGGTCAACGTGCTGGCCAACGACTCGAGCGCGCCGGACACGGGCGAGACGCTCACGGTGACGGCCATCACCCAGCCGGCCACCGGCGGCACGGTGACGCTGACCGCGGGCGTGGTGCGCTTCACGCCGGCACCCAACTTCAACGGGACCGCGACGTTCAC
This sequence comes from Hyalangium gracile, assembly GCF_020103725.1. Lineage (NCBI taxonomy): Bacteria > Pseudomonadati > Myxococcota > Myxococcia > Myxococcales > Archangiaceae > Hyalangium > Hyalangium gracile. The sequence continues at coordinate 805,218 of NZ_JAHXBG010000001.1, forward strand.
GTACACCATCTTCGATGGCAACGGCGGCTCGGCGACGGCGACGGTGACGGTGACGGTGACGCCGGTGAATGATCCGCCCACGGCGACCAACGACACGCTGACGGTGGCCGAGGACAGCGGCGCCACGGTGGTCAACGTGCTGACCAACGACTCGAGCGCCCCGGAGACGGGTGAGACGCTCACGGTGACGGCCGTCACCCAGCCGGCCACCGGCGGCACGGTGACGCTGACCACCGGCGTGGTGCGCTTCACGCCGGCGCCCAACTTCAACGGGACCACGACGTTCACGTATACGATCTCCGATGGCAACGGTGGCACGGCGACGGCGACGGTGACGGTGACGGTGACGCCGGCGAACGATCCGCCCACGGCGACCAGCGACACGGTGACGGTGGCCGAGGACAGCGGCGCCACGGTGGTCAACGTGCTGGCCAACGACTCGAGCGCGCCGGACTCGGGCGAGACGCTCACCGTGACGGCCATCACCCAGCCGGCCACGGGCGGCACGGTGACGCTGACCACCGGCGTGGTGCGCTTCACCCCCGCGTCCAACTTCACCGGGACCACGACGTTCACGTACACGATCTCCGATGGCAACGGCGGCACGGCGACGGCGTCGGTGACGGTGACGGTGACGCCGGTGAACGATCCGCCCACGGCGAACAACGACACGCTGACGGTGGCCGAGGACAGCGCCGCCACGGTGGTCAACGTGCTGGCCAACGACTCCTTCGCGCCCGACACGGGCGAGACGCTCACCGTGACGGCCGTCACCCAGCCGACCAGCGGTGGCACGGTGACGCTGACCAGCGGTGTGGTGCGCTTCACCCCGGCGCCCAACTTCAACGGGACCACGACGTTCTCCTACACGGTGTCCGATGGAAACGGTGGCATGGACACGGCGACGGTGACGGTGACGGTGACGCCGGTGAACGATCCGCCCACGGGCGTGGCCGACACCTTCTCCGTGGTCGGCAACAGCGGCGCCAACCCCCTGGACGTGCTGGCCAACGACTCCAGTGCGCCGGACGCGAGCGAGACGCTCACGGTGACGGCCGTCACGCAGCCGGCCAGTGGTGGCACCGTGACGGTGGCTCCGGGGGGCACGGGCGTGGTGTTCACGCCGGCCACGAACTTCTCGGGCACGGTGACGTTCACGTACACGGTGTCCGACGGCAACGGCGGCACCACCATCGTCGACGTCACGGTGACGGTGCTCGCGGGGAACAACCCTCCCACGGCCAGCGATGACGTCCTCACGGTGGCCGAGGACAGCGGCGCCACGGTGGTCAACGTGCTGGCCAACGACTCGAGCGCGCCGGACACGGGCGAGACGCTCTCGGTGACGGCCGTCACCCAGCCGGCCACCGGCGGCACGGTGACGCTGAGCGCTGGCGTGGTGCGCTTCACCCCGACGCCGAACTTCACCGGGACCACGACGTTCTCGTACACGCTGTCCGATGGGAACGGTGGTCTCGACACGGCGACGGTGACGGTGACGGTGACCGCCGTCAACGATGCGCCCGACGCGGTGGATGATGCGCTGACGGTGGCCGAGGACAGCAGCGCCACGGTGGTGGACGTGCTGGCCAACGACAGCACGGCCCCGGACACGGGCGAGACGCTCACCGTGACGGCCGTCACCCAGCCGGCGAACGGCACGGTGACGCTGGTGGGCGGAGTGGTGAGCTTCACCCCGGCGCCCAACTTCAACGGGACCACGTCGTTCACGTATACGGTGTCCGACGGCAACGGCCTCACGGACACGGCCGTGGTCACGGTGACGGTGACGCCGGTGAATGACCCGCCCACGGGTGTGGCCGACACGTTTACCGTGTTGGAGAACAGCGGTGCTTCCACGCTGAACGTGCTGGCCAATGACTCCAGCGCGCCGGACACGGGCGAGACGCTCACGGTGACGGCCGTCACGCAGCCGGCCAGTGGTGGCAGCGTGACGGTGGCTCCCAGCGGCACGGGCGTGGTGTTCACGCCGGCCACGGACTTCTCGGGCACGGTGACATTTACGTACACGGTGTCCGACGGCAATGGTGGGACGGCCATCGTCAGCGTGACGGTGACGGTGACCGCCGTGAACAAGCCGCCGACGGCCAACGACGACGTCCTCACGGTAGCCGAGGACAGCGGCCCCACGGTGGTGGACGTGCTGGCCAACGACACCATCGCTCCCGACACGGGCGAGACGCTCACCGTGACGGCCGTCACCCAGCCGACGAACGGCACGGTGACCCTGAGCGGCGGGACGGTGCGCTACCAGCCCAACCCGAACTTCAACGGCACCGACACCTTCACGTACACGGTGTCCGACGGCAACGGCGGCACGGACACGGCGACCGTCACGGTGACGGTGACCTCCGTCAACGATGTGCCCGATGCGGTGGATGACGCGCTGACGGTGGCCGAGGACAGCACCGCCACGGTGGTCAATGTGCTGGCCAACGACAGCACGGCCCCGGACACGGGCGAGACGCTCACGGTGACGTCCGTCACCCAGCCGCTCACGGGCGGCACGGTGACGCTGATGAACGGGGTGATGAGCTTCACCCCGGCTCCGGACTTCAACGGGACCGCGACGTTCACGTACACGGTGTCCGACGGCAGCGGCGACAGCGACACGGCCACCGTCACCGTGACGGTGACGCCGGTGAACGATCCGCCCACGGGCGTGGCCGACATGTTCACCGTGCCCGAGAACAGCGGTGCTTCCACGCTGAATGTGCTGACCAATGACTCCAGCGCGCCGGACTCGGGCGAGACGCTCACGGTGGCGTCCGTCACGCAGCCGGCCGCGGGCGGTACGGTCGCGGTGGCTCCCAACGGCGCGGGAGTGGTGTTCACGCCGGCCACGGACTTCTCGGGCACGGTGACGTTCACGTACACGGTGTCCGATGGCAACGGTGGGACGGCCATCGTCACCGTCACGGTGACGGTGACCGCCGGGAACAGGCCGCCGACGGCCAATGACGACGCCCTCACGGTGGCGGAGGACAGCGGCCCCACGGTGGTGGATGTGCTGGCCAACGACTCGAGCGCGCCGGACACGGGCGAGACGCTCACGGTGACGAACATCACCCAGGCGGGCAACGGCACGGTGACGCTGAGCAGCGGGACGGTGACCTACCAGCCCAACCCGAACTTCAGCGGCACCGACACCTTCACGTACACGGTGTCCGACGGCAACGGCGGCACGGCCACGGCGACCGTCACGGTGACGGTGACCTCCGTCAACGACGCCCCCGACGCGGTGGACGACGTGCTGACGGTGGCCGAGGACGGCTCCGCCACGGTGGTGGATGTGCTGGCCAATGACAGCACGGCGCCCGAGTCGGGCGAGACGCTCACGGTGACGGGCGTCACCCAGCCGGCCACGGGCGGCACGGTGACCCTGAACGGCGGCGTGGTGAGCTTCACCCCGGCGCCGGACTTCAACGGGACCGCGACGTTCACGTACACGGTGTCCGACGGCAATGGCGGCACGGACACGGCCACCGTCACGGTGACGGTGACGCCGGTGAACGACCCGCCCACGGGCGTGGCCGACACGTTCTCGGTCCCGGCCGACAGCGGCGCCAACCCCCTGGACGTGCTGGCCAATGACTCCAGCGCACCGGACATGGGCGAGACGCTCACGGTGACGGCCGTCACCCAGCCGACCGCCGGTGGCACCGTCGCGGTGGCGCAGGACGGCACGGGCGTGGTGTTCACGCCGACGCCTGGCTTCACGGGCACGGTGACGTTCACGTACACGGTGTCCGACGACAACGGCGGCTCCACGACCGTCACCGTCACCGTGAACGTGGGCAGCGGCGACTCCGACGGCGACGGGCTGACCGACTCGGAGGAGCGCGAGCTGGGCACCGACCCGACCAACCCCGACACGGACGGTGACGGCCTGCGGGACGGCCTCGAGGTCCAGACCGACACGGACCCGCTCGATGACGACACGGACAACGACGGCTCCATGGACGGCACGGAGGACAAGGACCACGACGGCATCGTGGATCCGGGCGAGACGGACCCGCGCGAGTTCGACTCGGACGGTGACGGGCTGGGCGATGGCCTCGAGCTGGGCCTGACCGGGCCCGAGGGCGACGACACGGACGAGGCCGTCTTCACGCCGGACGCGGATGGCTCCACGACCACCGATCCGCTCAACCCGGACACGGACGGCGACACCCTGAAGGACGGCACCGAGGACGCCGACCACGACGGCCGGGTGGGTGACACGGAGTCGGATCCGAACGACATCGACTCCGACGACGGCGGCCTGAACGATGGCGAGGAGGTCAACGCCGGTGGCAACCCGCGCAACTACACGGACGACCTGGTCGTCGCGGGCCGGGGCTGCGCCTCCACGGGTGCCGGCACGTGGCTGCCGCTGGTGCTGCTGCTCGCCGTGCCCATGCTGCGCCGTCGCCAGGCCCTCCGGGGCTCGGGGAAGGCGTGGGGGCTGATGGGCCTGCTGGCCGCCGTGCTCGTCTCGGCGCCCGCGAGCGCCCAGTCCGCCGACCAGGCCTCCCAGGGCATCGACGTGCAGCAGTACAAGCCGGGCCCGGGCCGCAAGGACGTGCTCGACGTGCACAGCGCCCAGCTGGCGCCGCACCTCGGCTGGAACGTGGGCCTGTCCTTCAACTACGCGAGGGATCCGCTCAACTTCCTGCGGCCGCGGACCGACGAGTTCGTCTACGAGATCGTCAAGAACCAGTTCACCTTCGACGTGATGGGCTCCATCTCGCTCTTCGATCGGCTCGAGCTCGGCGTGGCGCTGCCCATCACCTCGCAGGGGTCGGCCTCCACGGCCTCCGTGTCGCCCATCCTCTCCGAGGGCGTGAGCGCCACGGGCGTGGGTGACCTGCGCCTGGTGCCGAAGGCGCGCCTGCTGTCCACCGACGGTGGCCTGCACCTGGGCGTCATGGTGCCGGTCATCATCCCCACCTCGGGGGGCAAGGAGTTCCTCGGCCGCAGCGGCCTCGCCGTGTTCCCGAGGCTGCTCGCCGAGTGGAGCAGCGACGGCGGCGTGCGAGTGCTGGCCAACGTGGGCGTCAACCTCCAGCCCCAGGAGCAGTTCTACAACCTGAGCGTGAGCAACGAGTTCGCCTACGGGCTCGGCGCGGAGCTGCCCTTCCAGCTCGGCCAGCACCGGCTCGCCGCGCAGGCCACGCTGGTGGGCGCCATGGGGATGAAGGAGCGCCAGACCGAGGAGCGTCCGCTGGAGCTGCTCGCCGCCATGCGCTACCACTTCACGGACTCGCTGGCGGCGCACCTGGGCGGTGGCCCCGGCCTCACCCGCGGCTACGGCACCCCTGGCTTCCGGCTGCTCGCGGGCGTCATGTGGACCGAGGCCGAGCGCGCCGCCCCCAAGCGCGTGGAGCCGCCGCCCGCCCCGGTCTGCCCGCAGGGCCCCGAGGACGTGGACGGCTTCCAGGACAACGACGGCTGCGCGGACCCGGACAACGACGCTGACGGCATCCTGGACCTCCAGGACCGCTGCCCCAACGTCCCGGAGACGCTGAACGGCTTCGAGGACGCGGACGGCTGCCCGGACGAGCTGCCCCCGCCGCCGCCGGTGGACACGGACGGCGATGGGCTGACGGACGACAAGGACCGCTGCCCGCAGGTCGCCGAGGACAAGGACGGCTTCGAGGACGCGGACGGCTGCGCGGACCCGGACAACGACAAGGACGGCGTGCTGGACGAGGCCGACAAGTGCCCCTCCGAGCCGGAGACCATCAACGGCTCGAAGGACGACGACGGCTGCCCGGACAAGGGCGAGGTGAAGGTGAAGGTCGAGGGCAAGAAGATCGTCATCCTCGACAAGGTGTACTTCGCCACCAACAAGGACGTGATTCTCGCCAAGTCCTTCCCGCTGCTGAAGCAGGTGGGCCAGGTGCTGCGCGCCAACCCGGAGATCACCAAGGTGCGCGTGGAGGGCCACACCGACGACCAGGGCAAGGACGCCGCCAACATGGACCTCTCGCAGCGCCGCGCCAACAACGTGCGCAAGCGCCTCATCGAGGAGGAGGGCATCGCCCCCGAGCGGCTCGAGGCGGTGGGCTACGGCGAGACGCAGCCGGTGGACACCAACAAGACGGCCAAGGGCCGCGAGAACAACCGCCGCGTGGTCTTCACCATCCTCGAGACGAAGTCCGCCGAGGAGCCCGCCCCCGCCCCCTGACCGCCAGGGGCGCGAGCCGGGGCGCGCCCGCTCCATGCCACGCCATCGTCGAGGCCCTCGAGGGCGGCTCGTAGGTGGCGACGCGCGGCTCGGTCGGCACCGACGAGCCGCCGACGCCGCGCATGGCGGCGATCGTGCGCGGCGTGCGGATCCGCTTCACCCAGAAGCCGGAGTCCTTCAACCAGCCCGGGGAACCGCGTCGTACTTGCGGACGACCTTCTCGTTGTCGCCGCCACACACCTTCACGCGCTCGAGGCGCGGGGCGTGGTGCTCGAGGCGTTTGAGGGTCTTCCCCCGCGGCGAGCGTGACACTTCAATCGCGCTTGCGTCTCGCGGCTCGCCGCGGTCTCGGTGGACCGGGGAGCACGCGCGTCGCCTCTCCCAGCGCGGGAGACCGGACCTCCCGCGCGCTCTCGATCAGCGCTTTCACGACGGCCGTCGAGGCGTCCTTGGCTCGCCATGTCACGAACTCGCTCAGGTTGATGCGAAGACCTTCAACCGGACGCCACGTCATCGCGGTGTGCGCCGCCATGTCCGAGATGTTCTCGCCCACGAACGTGATCGCGTCGCCGATCGCGACGAGCGCCATGAGCGCCTCGAGATCCATCACCTCCGCCGTCACGCGCAGCGTTGCACCCTCTTCGCGCGCCGCTGCAATGAGGTCTGCATGCAGGCGTGGATAGAGCTGACGCGGCTGGAGGATCACTCGCTCGCCTTCGATGTCGCGCAGCCGGATCGTCTTGAGCCGCGCGAGCCAGTGGTCGGGTGACAGGAGCAGGCCCAGCCTGTCGCGCGTCATCTCCAGGTGATCGAGGGCATCGTCAGTGGGGGCATAGGCGCCGTATCCGAAGGCGATCGTCCCTTGGCGTAGCGCCGCCCACTGCTCGACGCTGCTCAGCGGGGCGAGCTGCAGACCCACGCGGGGCGTTCGCCTGCGGAACGCCGCGACGAGCGACAGGAGCGCTCCCATGAAGGTCGTTCCAGTCTCGAAGCCGATGGCGACCGTGCCGAGCCTGCCTTCGGCCACGCCTTTGGCCTCGTCCACGGCCGCATCGACGCTGGCCAGGATGTTCCGGGCTCGCTCCGCGAAGGACCTCCCAGCGGCGGTGAGCTTGATGCCACGACCTTCGGGCTCGAACAGCTCGACGCCCATCTCCTCCTCGAGGTCTTGCATCTGCCGGCTCAAGGGCGACTGCGAGACGTGGAGCCGCTCCGCCGCGCGGCGGAAGCTCTCCACCTCGGCGATGGTCACGAAGTAGCGCAGGTGTCGGAGTTCCATGGCTCGAATCATGCTCCGAAGGCATCATGTTGTCCCAATCAATGTCTTGGAAGTCTCGACGCCGCGGGCGTAGACGAGAGTCCATGAACTCCACGAATGGAACGTCTCGCCGGGTATTGGTGTCCGGGGCCAGCATCTCCGGCCTCACCACGGCCTACTGGCTTGCCCGCTACGGCTTCGACGTCACGGTCGTCGAACGCTCCCCCCACCTGCGCCCGGGTGGGCAGGCACTCGACGTGCGTGGCCCGGCGCTCACGGTCGCCGAGCGCATGGGCATCCTCGCCAGGCTCCGGGAGCACAGCACCCGGCTGACGGGATTCTCGGTGGTCGACGCGAATGGAAAGGAGCTTCACAGGAGCGAGGAACGCACGCTCACGGGCGGGCGCTTCGAGAGCCTCGACGTGGAGATCATGCGCGACGACCTCTGCCGCGTCCTGCACGAGGCCGTGGACCGCCAGGTCGAGTTCCTCTTCGAGGATTCGATGTCGTCGCTCACCCAGGATGCGTCGGGCGTCCATGTCACGTTCGAGCGCGCCACCCCTCGCCGCTTCGAGCTCGTCGTCGGCGCCGATGGGCTGCACTCTCGGGTGCGGCGGCTGGTGTTCGGCCCGGAGGAGCAGTTCCTGCGCCGCTTGGGCAACTCCTACGTCGCGGTCTTCGGCATGCCGAACTTCCTCGGCCTCGAGCGCTGGGAGGTGATGTACCTGGGCGAGGGGACGGGCATCGGCGCGATGGTGATGGCGCTGCGAAGAGACGCCGAGGCCCGCGCCTACGTGGGCTTCATGGCCAAGGAGCCCATCGTGTACGACTACCGCGACATCGGGGCGCAGAAGCGCCTCATGGCGGCGCGGCTCGAGGGTGGCGGGTGGGTGTTGCCACAACTCGTCGAGCACATGATGGCGGCGCCCGACTTCCACTTCGACTCGATCAGTCAGATCCGCATGGACGGATGGGTGCGAGGGCGCGTCGTGCTGGTGGGCGACGCCGGTTACAGCGTCGCGTTGGCCTCGGGACAGGGCACCTCGGTCGCGATGGTGGGCGCGTACGTCCTCGCCGGCGAGCTCGCCACGCACAGGGAAGACCTGGCGGCGGGCGCGGCCTCGTATGAACGCGAGCTGCGCGACTACGTGGCTCGGAACCAGGACATCGCGGCCGAGCAGCACCTGCGGAACACCCATCCGCAAGCGCCGGAGTCCGCCGCGCCCGCGCGCGAGGGCGAGCCCGGCCCCGCGGATGGCCTTCCCGACTTCGGTGCGCTGACCGTGCCGTTCACATTCAAGAGCTACGACGAGCTGCTGGGGCGCCCATGAGCTCCACGGCCTCCGAGTCGCGGAGGCCTGGACGTCTGGCGTCTCTTCTCCTCGAGCTCACGACGGCCGCGCGCCTGCTCTCCGTGCGGCCGGCAGCGCCTCGGCGACGAGGCGGCGTCAGTCCACCTCTCCAGCATCGGCTCACTGAGCCATCGTCTCATCCCAGGAAAGGGGCTGACACGAGTACGGCCTGTCGTGCCAACGGCGGCCACAGTGATAGCCCTCGCCGCACACCTCAGGGCCATGGGGATCACAGTCCGGCATGCAGTGATAGCCGTCGCAGACCTTCCCAGGGCCGCAGGGCGGCAACCCGTCGCCACACTCCTCGACACACTCCATCCACACCTTGCCTGGATGTGACGGTTCATAGGTCATTTTGCATTCGCGGCCATCCGGGCAGGGAGTCTGCTGGCATTGGGGGCCATACACCTGCGCGCAGATGGAGACGCCTTCAGCGAAGGGGAGGCACTGCTGACCTGAGGGGCATCCGCGCGTTTCGCACGTGGGCAGGCAGGCGGGCTGGGGGACGGTGTCCGCGCAGAAGAAGCCCTCTGGACACTCCTGGCTGTCGTCCAAGCGGCAAGGCCGGGCACACCACGCCCAGTCACGTCCGCTGCACCGCCATTGAGGAGCGCAGGCATTCGCTTTGTCCCAGGGAAGCGTGACGCAGCCTTCCCCTTCCTGGCGCGGGCCTACGGGGACGCAGCGGCGCACCTGGGGGGTGTCTCCCCAGGTGGCAATGTGGCGACAGACCTCGCCTTCCTGGCACTGCGCATCCGTCTGGCATTCGCTGTCGATGCAGGTGGTCCGTGGGTAGCGGGAATCGGAAAAGCAGCCCAGCGGCGGCTCACACTTCTCATGGTCCGGACCACAGGGCCGCCCGTAGGTCATCAAGCGCATACGCTGATCCGGGGTGAGGATGGGGCTGACACGCACCCCAGGGGGCCCATCCGCTGGCACCTCTGGCTTGAGCAGCCCCCACAGCAGCACCAGCAGGGGCAGAGGCAGCAGCACTCCCACGAAGACAGTCATCCACCTGCCCCAACTCCTCGTCCGCACCTACAGCGGCCCTCCGCACTCGAGACATTCCTTCGATGTCTCCCTGCCACGCGCGCAGACCCGCGTGCGTTCCTGGTCCCCGCAGCGTTTGATGATGATGACCTGCTCCTGCGCGTCCTTGTGGACGGCCTTCGCAATGCGGCCGTCGTTGCCGAATTCAGAGGGGCAGCCGGTCGTTGCCATGACTGAAAGGACGACAACTCCCACTCGGAGCCAACGCATCTGCCCCTCCCGTGAAGGACCCTCGACGCTACCAGCGCGGATTCCGCGGCGTCCACGCCGTGGCAGGCAGGTGGCGCCCAACGCGCGGCGAGGTGATTGACGCACCCCGTCATCCCTGCCGCTGACCCGTCAGCCGTCCGTCTCCAAGGGGGGAGGTGGAAGCGGACCCAAGGGGGTGGGCGTACACGGCCCCTGGTGCGCGGGGCCGCGGGTACCTTCCAGCCGACCTCGTGGGCAAGGTACAACTGAGACCACGGAGTCGGTCGGAACCATGAGCCGCGGAGACATTCGAGCGGCAGGTTGGTGAGAGCTCCGCACGCAATGATGCAGGCCCGAGCGCCACGCTCGACGCCTCATCTCCACGCGAACAGCCTCGCAAGAGGCCAGGGGGTCTCATGGCGCGCTCTACGGCAGTCACCATCCTGATGGCCGACGATGATGTGGATGATCGCGACCTCACCCAGGATGCCATCCGCCGCAACCAGCTCAACGGCGAGCTGAAGTGGGTGGAGGATGGCGAGGAGCTGCTCGACTACCTGAACCAGCGCGGCCGCTACAGCGATCCGGGTGCCTCGCCGCGTCCGGGCCTCATCCTGCTGGACCTGAACATGCCGCGCATGGACGGCCGCGAGGCCATCAAGGAGATCAAGGCCAACCCGGAGCTGCGCCGCATCCCCATCATCGTCCTGAGCACCTCCAGCGCGGACGAGGATGTGCTGAGCAGCTACGAGCTGGGGGCCAACTGCTTCATCACCAAGCCCGGCACTTTCGAGAAGCTGGTCGAGGTCGTCAGGGTCCTCGGAGAGCACTGGCTGGAGACGGCCAGGCTCCCCCACGCGAGCGTTCAATGAAGGCGGAGCTCGCGGTGCCTTCGCTGCGCATCCTCCTCGTGGAGGATGACCAGGATGACTTCATCCTGGTGCGCGATGCGCTGCGGGAGCTGCGCGACGAGCGGCTGTCGCTCGAGTGGGTGGAGGACGCCGAGGAGGCCCTGGAGACCATGGCGTCCGGGCGCCATGACGTGTGTCTGCTGGACTACCGGCTGGGCTCGTACACGGGGCTGGAGCTGATGGAGGCGGCGCGGCGCAAGGGTGCCCGGCTCCCCATCATCCTGCTCACGGGACAGTCGGACCACCACGTCGACCGGCAGGCGCTGGAGGCGGGGGCCTCGGACTTCCTGGTGAAGTCGCAGATGACGCCGGTGCTGCTGGAGCGCTCCATCCGCTACACGGTGCAGCACGCCCGCACGCTGGAGGCGCTGCGCCGCTCCCAGGCGAGCTTCCGCGAGCTCATCGAGCGACTGCCCGATGGCGTCTGCGTGCTCGACGGCGGGCGGGTGACGTACGTCAACCCGGCGCTCGTCACGCTGCTGGGGTGCGGCTCGGCGGCGGAGCTGCTGGGCCGGGAGCTGCGAGACATCGCCGCGCGCTTCTTCCACCCGGAGGAGCGCCACGAGGTGCTGAGGGACCTGGACGCCGCCCTGGAGACGGACGGGCATGAGCCCTCCTTCCGCGAGCTGCGGCTGGTGCGCGCGACGGGCGAGTTCATCCCGGCGGAGCTGGCCCGGTTCCCGGTGGCGTTCGAGGGGCAGCCGTGCACCATGTGCATCGCGCGGGACTTGACCGAGCGCAAGCGCATGCAGGCCCAGCTGGTGCTCAACGATCGCATGGCCTCGCTGGGGATGGTGGCGGGGATGATCGCCCACGACATCAACAACCCGCTGGCGTACGTGCTGGCCAACCTCCACATCCTGGACTCGGACGTGCTGCCGCGCATCGCGATGACGGTGGGCGAGCGGGACGAGGTGCGCGCGCTGCTGGCGGACGCGCAGCTGGGCGCGGCCCGGGCGCGGGAGATCGTCCAGCAGTTCCGCATCTTCTCGCGAGGGGAGAAGGAGCTGCGGCGCGACACGCTGGAGGTGCACCAGGCGCTCGAGTCCGCGCTGCGCCTGGCCACCAATGAGATCCGCCACCGCGCGCGGCTGGTGCGCGACTATGGCGAGCCCATGCGCGTGATGGCCAACGAGGTGCAGCTCGGGCAGGTGCTGCTGAACCTGCTGGTGAACGCGGCCCAGGCCATCCCGGAGGGCGGGGTGGAGCGCAACGAGATCCGCGTCCTCACGCGGCTGCGGGGCGCGGAGGCGGTGATCGAAATCCACGACACGGGGGTAGGCATTCCCCCGGAGCGGCTGGAGCAGGTGTTCGAGCCGTTCTACACCACCAAGCCCAACGGCACGGGCACGGGGCTGGGCCTGTCCATCTGCCGCAGCCTCATCACCTCGCTGGGCGGCAGGCTGGAGCTGGAGAGCGAGGTGGGGCGGGGCAGCGTCTTCCGCATCGTCCTGCCGGCGGTGCCCCCCTCGAGCATCACCGTGCTGCCGCCGCCCGTGCGGGAGCTGTCCCAGGGCGTGTCCTCCCGGCGTGGGCGGATCCTCATCGTGGACGACGAGCCGCTGGTCAGCCAGGCCATCCGCCGGGCGCTCCAGCGAGACCACGAGGTGATGGCGCTCACGAGCGCGCGCGAGGCCCATGCGCGGCTGACGGGCGGCGAGCACTTCGATCTCATCCTGTGCGACATCATGATGCCGGAGATGAGCGGCATCGAGCTGCACGAGGCGCTGGCGCGCAACTCGCCCGCGCTGGCGGCGCGGATGGTGTTCCTGACGGGGGGGGCCTTCACGCCCAGGGCCCGCGAGTTCCTGAGCAATACCAAGAACCCGTGTGTGGAGAAGCCCTTCCTGCCGAGGGACCTCCAGGAGCTGGTGCGCTCCCTGCTGGCCGAGGGCACCGCGCCGCCGGCCTGAGAAGTGTCCGGTGGCCCGAGGTAGGGGGCGCGGCGACGCCTGGGAGTGAACGCTCCTGACGGGGCGTGAATAAATTCCGGGCACGCGCGTCCAGGCTGCTGGTAGGTCCGTGGCGCGGGATGGGCGGGTCGAGGGGTCCTCAGGGATGGAGGATGGACCGACGGCTCTTCACCTCCTGAAGGCAGGCCTCTGATGCGGATGCGACGGTGGCTGGCGCTTGCGCTCGCGGGTACACTCGCGGGCTGCTACGTGGACCCCTATGGGGACGACTTCGATCCGGGCTTTCCGGACGGGCCCTCGCTCCCCGATGACCCTGGCGACACGGAGGGGGCGGACTTCGCGCTCGAGTCGCTGACGAGCCCCTCCGCGCTGGGCCTGTCGTCGCAGGCATCGCTCCGGGCGCGGGTGTGCAACTGGGGAGATGCCTCCGGCCGGGTCGAGGTCTCCTTCTTCCTCTCGAAGGATGTCAGCCTGGATGCGCGAGACACGCGGCTGGCGACCAGCGCGCGGATCAGCCTGACGGCGGGAGACTGCCGGGAGGCCAGCGCTCCGGTGCGGACGGTGGACCTGCCCGAGGGGACGTACTTCCTGATGGCGCTCGCGGACCCGGACAACCTCATCCGCGAGCCGGCCGAGTCCGACAACTTCCGGCTGGGGAACTCCGTGCGCGTGGACTTCACCGCGCCGCCCGCGCCGGTGCTCTCCTGGGCGCCCAGCACGGGCCCCACGCAGCTGCCGCGGCTGCGGGTCGGCTCCGAGCCGAACGTCACCGTCCGCGTCTATCGCGGCGGCATCTGTGAAGGCACGGCCGTGACGGCCTCCAGCACGGGCCCGCGCATGGACTCCGAGCTGCCGGTGGACGTCGTCGGCAACCCCGCGACCAGCTACTCGGCTCGGACGTTCGACGAGGCGGGGAACGGCTCGGCGTGCAGCAGCATCGCCGCGCCGGAGGGATTCGAGATCGACACCCAGCCGCCCACCCGGCCGCTGATCACCGAGACGCGCTGGGAGTACGGGACGACGCAGCAGACGCTGCGGGTGAAGGGCACCACGGAGGCCGGGGCCGAGGTGGGAGTCTTCGTCGACGCGATGTGCGTGGGCACTCCGGCCGCCACGGTGCTCGCGAGCACGGCGGGGAGCTTCAGCGCGGAGCTCTCGTTCCCGACGGCCACCGCGGTGCCGAGCCGCAAGGTGTTCGTGGCGGCGCGGGATGCGGCGCGCAACGAGTCCGAGTGCGTCGAGGCGCTCGCGTTCGCGACGTGCGCGCCGGGCCTGGCCGACTGCGACGGGAACCTGGCCAATGGCTGCGAGGTGAACCTCACGGAGGATGAGAGCCACTGTGGCACCTGCGGGACGAGCTGCCAGCCGCAGGGTGAGACGCTGGGAGTCTGCGTGGCGGGGACGTGCGGCACGGCGTGCGCGGTGGGACGCTTCGACTGCGACGGGAACGCGACCAACGGTTGCGAGTCCACCCAGGCGTGCAGCCCGGCCGTGTGCACCATCAGCCGCCAGGCGGAGCTGGCCATCACGGCGCTCTCGGTGGTGGAGGATCCGGTGCGGACGGCGCCGGGCGGGGCGTGGAGCTTCGGAACGCTGATGAGGGCGATGGCCGGGGGGCAGGACCCCTCCGCGCTGGTGCGCCAGTGGCTGAGGACGTGGGCCTCGCCGCAGACGATCAACGGCATCACGCTGCCGGCGCGGCCGCAGATGCTGTCGATGGTGCTCGGGCCGTGGGAGTCGCGCAGCGGCGGGGCGAGCCGGCCGCTGGACTTCAGCAAGGCGCCGTTCCGGCTGCTGGCCATCATGAACCGCATGGACTTGCGCAACCCGGGCGTGCAGGCGGGAGAGGGGCGGTTCATCTTCGGCGTGCTGGATCCGGCGGGCAACCCGCTCGAGTTCACGGTCATCCTGGAGTACGCGCTGCCGGGAGGCAGCCCGGAGGCCATCCAGCGCTGGGCGCGGGACTGGCATGAGCTGGGCCAGCTGGGAGTGAGCCACCCGAGCTACAACGCGAAGCTGCAGGCGCTGACGGACCGCTTCGCGAAGGCGGGAGTGGTGGCGGGCCGGCCGTTCGGCAACGCGCTCAACCAGATCCGCACCAACGAGGTGGCGCTGGCCGAGCCGTGGGAGATGCGGGAGTTCAACCTGACGGAGACGGGGCTGCGGCCCGCGACGGTGAAGCTGACGCCGGAGCTCACGTTCGAGAACTCGAACATGCTGAGCGACTACATCCGGGCGAACCAGGCGGCCATCCTGGCCGAGCGGCACATGGTGCCAGAGCGCATCGGGAACGTGTCCTTCCTGGGAGCGTCGGCGCTGGTGCCGGAGGGAATCTTCTGGCGGGCGCCGGGCGTGAGCACCGAGGCGCGGCACAAGTTCTCGCTCAACACCTGCAGCGGGTGTCACGCGGGGGAGACGGCGACGGACTTCACGCACGTGTCTCCGCGAGCGGCGGGGCGGCAGGCGGCGCTGTCGGCGTACCTGCGGGGCGGGATGGTGAGGGACCCGTGGTCGCTGACGTGGCGGAGCTTCGATGACCTGGGCCGGCGGGCCACGGACATGTCGGCGCTGGTGTGCGGGACGAGCTCGCAGCAGGGGCTGACGGGAGTGGAGACGTTCGGAGGCTTCCCGGCGCCGAGCAACCTGCCTCGGGCCCGCGTGCACTGACGCGGGGCGCTCAGCGGACCTGCTTGCACAGGGAGACGCCCAGGTCCACGCGGTGGACGCAGCGCTCCTCGGGGTGGCAGGTGTCGGGGCCCTGGGGATCGCACGTGCGCAGGCAGCGGCTGGCGACACAGACCCGGTTCGAGGGGCAGGAAGGCAGCCCCTCACCGCAGGGAGCGATGCACTCCTGACGAAGGGCAACGCCAGCGTCCGCGAAGCGCAGGTTGGTGAAGGTACAGTGAGAGCCGTCGGGGCACGAGTCGCCAGAGCAGTCGCTGCCGCGGAGCTGCACGCAGACGGAGATGCCCCCGGACTCACGAGCACACTGAAGACCTTCGGGACACCCTCTCGACTCACAGGTGGGAACGCACGAGGGGCCATTGAGCCCCTGCTGACAGAAGAAGCCCTCCGGGCAGTCCGAGGCTTCCTGGAGTCGGCAGGGACGACCACACCAGCCTCGGTTGCAGAGCAATCCAGGGACACAGCGGTCCTGGGCGAAGGTCAGAAATGGCGCACAGGGGGCTCCCTCGACACTCTCGCCGTCCCCTGGTTCGCACCTGCGTATGGGCAGGCTGTCACCCATCGTCCGGAAGGTGCGACAAAGCTCTCCAGGTTCGCACTGCGAGTCGGTCTCACACTCGGTGTTCAGGCAGACCCCTCTTCCGGTATCGCCTTGCTCGTAGCATCCAAGCGGAGGTTCGCACTCCCGAGGACTCAGACAAGGACTCCCATACGAAGACAGAGCGCGCGCCTGGTTCGCAGGGAGCAGGGGGAGAGCTTTCGGCGCTGGAGGGGACTTGGAACGCAGGGCGGAACCAATGATCAGGACCCATGGCAGCAGCAGGAGTCCGATCAAGAGCGTGCGCACTAGCGGCTTGTAGCTTTGGGATCCTCGCACGTCACGCGACATGGAAAGACTCGGCCCCTTCGCGCCCGGCCGGGAATTCTCGTGCATGTCCCGCGCTACCGCCTGCCGGAGCACTGTAGCGCAGCCTGTGCCGAGGAGGAGCATCAAGCTCCAGGCTCCTGCGCTCATCTCCCTTCGCATCGCCTGACGTCTCATGGGAGACGGGTTCTACCGGCTAGACCTGGGTCTTGACGACGTCCTTGAGCCCGCTGGTGGCCTTCTCGACGACCTTGCTCGTCAGGTCCAGCTCCAGCGTGTACTTGTACATGGAGGCCTGCAGCGACAGCAGCTCGCCGTTCGAGAAGCTCTTTCCCGAGACTCCCGCCGCGATCAGCTTGTCCAGCCGCAGCTGTCCCTGCTCCAGCTCGCCCACCACGTGGGACACCATGCTCAACGTGGGCTTCTCCGTCTTCCCGACGCTCTCCACCTGGCGCACCGACTCCGGACCCTGAACGGAGCCGGTCTTGCTCACCGCGTCAGCGCTCCCCGCCGCCTGCGCCTTGTCCGCCAGCACCGCGTCGAACTTCGACTCGCCCTGCTTGCCCACCTTCGCCGCGTCCTGATCCGCCAGCTTCTGCTGCACCAGCTGCGCGGAGGAGATTCCCGTCATTGGACCCGTCATGGCTCTGGCTCCCGTGAAGTGTTTGCGGATCGCCAGTATCCCTTCAGACGCTGACACCCTCGGGCGCTACACTGGCGACATGCTGCCAGCCCTCGCGCTGCTGACCTGCTCCCTCCTCGCCCAGGCTCCCGCCGCCACCACTTCCCCGGTGGAGGTGAAGCTGCCGTTCGTCACCACCCTCCACGTCGAGAACGACATCCTCGCCAAGAGCGATCGCTTCTACTCGAACGGCATCCGCCTGGCTCACTATGGGGAGTACGATCGGTGCCGGCAGCTCGCGCAGGCGCTGCGTCTCCCCGACGGCATCCAGCACCGCTACCTCTGCGGTGGCTCGCTGGCGCAGAACATGTACACGCCCAGCCACATCGTCCCCTACACCGATGAGGACGTCTTCCCGGATCCGAATGATCGCCCCTACGGTGGATGGCTCCATGCCGGGTTCCTCTTCCAGCACCTCGATGCCGCCCTGGAGCCCAGGGACTCCTCTCGCATCACGCTCCAGGCTACCGTGGGCGTCACCGGTCCGGCCTCGGGCGCGGGGCCGACCCAGCGGGCGTGGCACTCCGCCCTGAACAACATCTTCGGCCGCACCGTGGCCCGGCTCCCCATCGGATGGGAGAAGCAGCTCCCCACCGAGCCCGCCTTTCACCTCTCCGCCCTGCGCGAGAAGACCCTGCTGTGGAGCCCTTATCTGGACGCTTCCTGGTCCGCTGGCGCCATGCTGGGCACCGTCTTCGTCAACGCAAGCGTGGGCGCCACCGTGCGCGTGGGTGTACTCGCCCGGCCGTTCGGGCTCGCGCCCATCATGCCTTCCGTCGTCCAGGCCCTGGACGCCACGCGCGCTCCCCAGGAGGAGCGCGTCTGGGAGGCCTACTTCTTCGCTCGCGGCCAGGGGCGGCTCGTGGCGCGCAACCTGTTCCTGGATGGCACGCTCTTCCGCTCGAGCGTCAGCGTCCGGAAGACGCCCTTCGTTGGAGACTCCGAGTTTGGCGGGGCCTTTCGCACCGGCGGGTTCCAGCTCGACCTGAGCATGGTCTTCCGCTCACAGGAGATGGCCGAGCCTCCCGACCCCCGCCTCTCCGGCCACCGCTTCACGCAGCTCCAGCTCTCATTCCTCCACTGACGGCGTCTCGCCTCAGAGGTGCGTGAGCTGGAGGGTGAGTGATGCCTCTTGTGGGCGGTGGCTCCACGTGAGGAAGGACTCGCGGAACTCCTCCATCGTCTTCATGAGGGCGCTGCCTGGCTTCGGGGAGAGCGCCTCGCTCCCCGTGGCGCCTCTCGCGGAGAGGCCGATGAAGAACGGGCCCTCGGGCCGTGCGTTCGGCAGGGGCCTCGCGAAGAGCCGACGGTCTCCTTCCAGCCGGTACACCAGCGCCGTGAGGTGTCCGAGCACCCAGCCTCCCGCCATCTCTCGCGCCTCGGGCGAGGGCGCCTCCACGGACACCACCAGCCGAGTGGGCGCCTCGGTCGCGAAGTCCGTGGGCTCGAACAGCGCCTCCCAGGCCGCCGTCGTTCCCTCGGCTCTTGCATGGAGGATGCGCTCTCGCGCTCGCGTGAACTCCTCTCGGAGCACCTGGAGCGTCGAGCGCGACACGTTGCGCGCCGTGTTGCGCGGTGGCAGCGCCGGGGCCACCACCGGCATCAGGTCTCTCTTCCCCTGCGGGCTGTAGCGCGCCGTCTCGGGCGTCACCGTCACCGGCTGCGGCCACCGCCAGGCGGCGAAGGTCTCGAAGAAGTACGACAGCAGGCGCTCGTCCGTGCTCGCCGCGTCCCGGGGCGCTCGCATGCTCGTCCAGGCCGCCATCACCGCCCAGGACAGCCCGCCCAGGTATCCCAGCGCGTGCGAGTACACCCCGCGCGCCTTGGCCCATGCTCGCACCGCTCGCAGCACGACGCGGAAGCGCTCGGAGCCAGCGCCCTCCCGCTCCACGGCCTCGAGCAGCGCGTTCGTGTCCGCCCAACCGTTGAGTGAGCGGAAGCCGGCGATGTCCAGCTGCTCTCCGTGCCGCTCCAGCAGCTCCGCCGGCGGACAGGGCTCCACTCCCTCGGGGCAGCTCGCGTACGACACGTCGAAGTGCACGCCGTCGAGCGACAGCTTCACCATGGGAATCGCCGCGTCCGCCACGAAGCGTCCGCTCGCCGTGCCGCCCTGCTCGGACAGTGCCTGGAGGAGCGTCCGCGCGAAGTCCTCTCGCGACAGGTGGCAGGGGCCCACGGCCACCGCGTCCACGTCGCTGCTCGCGCTGCCCGTGCCGAGCAGATACGAGCCATACGGGTGCAGTCCCAGCCCGAGTCGCTCGCAGAGCGCCTCGAGCCGGGCCACCGCCTGGGTGCGCTTCTGGCGTGCCTCGTTCGACGCCCACTCGCCGCGCGCCACCAGCACCTCTCGCAGCATCCCCGTCTTCTCCGGGGCGGAGCGCGCTGCCTTGGGCGGACCCGGCTGCCGCGCTGGGGGCTTCTCGGAGGCTCCGGGCCCTCGAGGCTCACGGTTCCCTCCCGGGCCCGGCTTGCGGCCTCCGCCGAGCGGCACGCGCCGTCGCACCTCGAACGGATCGTCTCCCCGCCGGCTGATGAGGCACACCTCGTGCGCCTCGAAGGTGAGGGGCTTCCAGTCCCGCTCCCACTCGGAGAGCGTGCGGCGGATCTCCGCCGGGCTCGAGCGCTTGAGCTGGCCCACGCTCAGGTGCGGCGTGAACCCGTTCTCCGACTTGCGGCCCTGCTCGTCGCACTGGGGCAGCACCGCCTGCAGTGCCGCCTGTAATGCCGTGAGCGCTCCGTGCGGCCTGTCTTCCGGACGCAGCCACGCCGTCACGCTGCCTCGGTGCTCGAAGTGGCTGAAGCCCGAGAGCGTCACCTGGAAGGGCTCGATGCCGCGCAGCGCCTCCGCGATGAGCGCCTCCGCCTCGGCGAAGTGCTCCTCCGGTACGAACGGATAGAGCAGCGTCACGTGCGGCATCCAGCGCTCGTACGTCCGGTCATGCCGCGAGCGCAGGGTCTCGATGGGGCCCCACAACTCCTCGGGAGGAATCAGCACCACCGCCGCCTGGTGCACCGGCGGCACCGAGAGCACCCGCGGCGGGCCCTGGACGGGCTTCCGCGTCGGCACCGCTCGAGAGGCGGCATCTCGCAGCAGCGTGCAGCTCAGCCCGAAGTGGTCCGACACGAAGAGCGGATCCCCTCCAGGAGACGGGCGCCCGGAGATCGGCTCCTCACCGAAGAGGTCCACCTTCCTCGGAGTGAGCCGACCCGAGGGCGAGCGCACCAGCACGTGATCGAAGCGCTGGCTGTGGCCCAGGGACGTCGTCAGCGCCGCCATCGCGTTGCGCGATGGGTCGTACGTGTACCCGGCCTCGCCCGGCCGCAGCGTCGTCCAGGCATCCACGAAGCCCGCCTCGGCCAGCGTCTGGACCTCGGGCGCGTCGTCCCCGAAGTTGAAGTCCCCCGCGACCACCAGATCCGAGCCCTCCGGCCCGCTGGCCTCGAGCGACTGCGCCCAGTGCACCAGCGTCCGCAGCTGCGCGGCCCGCGCCGAGCCGCTCGATGGGTCTCGGTTGCTCGTGAGGTGCAGCGTGGCCACCCATAGCGAGCCGCCTTGCAGCGCGATCTGTCCCGCGAGGATGCGCTTGTCGCGGCTGAAGACGCTCTGGCTCATCGAGACGAAGGGGAAGCGGGACAGGAGCACCTGGCCGTACGGCGTGACGGTGGTGGCCGCAGGGCCCTCCGAGAGGAAGAAGTGCTCGCGCACCCACGGCGTGGCCAGCAGCTCGCGGAGGAACGGCTCCGTCACCTCCTGCAGCGCGATGATGTCGGCGTCCACCGAGCGCAGCAGCGAGATGGCCGCCACGGTGCGCCGCCGCGTGTCGAGCAGCTCCGGCTCGTACAAATCAAAGAGGACGTTGAGGGAGGCGAGGCTCAGCTCCGCTGGAGCGGGGAGCGTCTCGGGACTGGAGGTGGGGCTCGGCGCTTCGACCCAGGCCAGGGCCCGCGAGTCGTAGCGATAGGAGGGCAGCGGGGTGAAGGGGTGCTTCTCGTGGTACTGCGGTTGCCGCTGCGCGGGTGACGGCGGCGCCGAGGCCGGCTGCGGTGGCTCGGGAGCTTCCGGCTCCGGTGCCGGAGGAACGAGCGTGGCCAGCAGATCGATGCGTTTGCGCCGGTCCCACACCACGTCGGCTCCTCGGCGGAAGTACCAGACGCGGTGCCACGGAATCTCTCCGTCGGGGACGAAGGCCTCGAAGGGCATCTCCTCCATCTCCTCGGTGTGCGCGTCGTAGCCGACGACGAACTCGCGCGCGTCGAGCCGAGGATCCCAGCGGATGCGGTGGTAGACCTCGCGGCTCGTCGTGAAGCGATCGTGAGACATGACGGCGATCCTCGCGACAGGGGAGCACTCGGAGGGCCCTGGGCTTCGGGGCCAGCGCATGCCGAGCGTACGCAGGAAGGAGCCCCGCGCGGCCGCTCATGACGCCCCCCTGGTGAAGAGGCTGACACGTTGCTCCGGGCTGGCGGGGCTCGCGCGGTGCGCGTCGCGAGGCCTGCGTCCACCTCTCACCTTCGTCGCCACGACAGTTCAGGCGCTACATCGCCAGCGGAGAACTCCGAGCGGGTTGCGCATTTTAAGGGAGGTTTCTGTGGAGAAAGGAGTGTTCCGTTTTTTCTTGGATAACGAGAAAACGAGTCGCCTCCAAGATTCCGCGCGCTGTGGTCGGCAGCGGACGTTGGGAATGCCCGACCGAGGAGACGCGACATGCATGCAGCACGCGGCATCCGTGGAATCACGAGCCTCGCACGCGGGAGGCTGATGGCAGCGCTGCTGGCGCTCGCCGTGGGTGGAGGTTGCAGCAAGACGAGCTCCGAGGACGGGGCGCGAGCCCGCGCCGCGGGAAACCTCGCGGACGAGTCCTGCGAGGTGGTTCCGCCCTTCACGCCGAACTTCGAGCCCGAGCTGCAGTGGGCGTGGACCGGCAGCTCCATCCTGCCCGAGTTCAATCAGGTGATGATGACGCCGGCGGTGGCCGACGTGAACCAGGACGGCATCCCCGACATCATCTTCAGCTCCTTCAAGGACGCTCCGGGAGATGAGGTGGACTGGAAGGAGGGCGTGCTGCGCGCCATCAGCGGCGACGATGGGCACGACCTGTGGGCCGTCATCGATCCGGCCTATCGCATCAAGGGCGCCGCGAGCATCGCGGTGGGAGATATCGACAACGACGGGAAGGTGGAGATCTGCGGCATCCCGTACAACGGGCGCGGCGTCATCTGTTACGAGAACGATGGCACCTTCAAGTTCCGCACGGCCGAGGACGCGTTCGACTACAACGAGTGGGGCGGCCCCTCGCTGGCGGACCTGGACGGCGACGGGACGGTGGAGATCCTCGACGGCAACCGCGTGTACAGCAACACGGGGGCGCTGAAGTGGGTGGGCTCGGACGGGATGGGCGGAGCGCAGTACACGGGCCCCGTGTCCTTCGGAGCCGACATCGACGGGGACGGCAAGCAGGAGCTGGTCAACGGCCGCTCGGTGTACCGCGCCGATGGCAGCCTCAAGTGCGCCAACACCAACATCCCCCACGGCCTGGCCGCGGTGGGCAACTTCGACGGCGACACCAAGGGTGAGATCGTCGTGGCCGGCCACGGCAAGGTGAGCCTGCTCGATGATGACTGCGGCCTGCTGTGGACCAAGGACATCCCCGGCGGCTGCGTGAATGGCTGCGGCGGCGGCCCCTCGCTGGCCGACGTCGACCATGACGGCCTGCCGGAGATCGCCATCGTCGGCGACAACGCCCTCAGCGTCCTGGAGAGCGACGGCACCCTGAAGTGGACGAGCACCGTCCAGGACTGGAGCTCCGGCAAGTCCACCGCCTCCGCGTTCGACTTCGAGGACGACGGCAACATGGAGTTCGTCTACGTGGACGAGGTGTCGCTGCGCATCTACAACGGCGCCACCGGCGCGGTGCGCTTCCAGACGCGGCACAGCACGGGCACCACCCACGAGAACCCCGTCATCGCCGACGTGGACGGAGACCTGGCCGCCGACATCGTCGTGGCCGCCAATGACCTGGCGTACCCGCCGTACCACGGCATCCGCGTGTACCACGATCGGCTCGAGGGCTGGGCGCGCACCCGAGGCATCTGGAACCAGCACGCCTACTCCATCACCAACGTGAACAACGATGGCACCATCCCCGCCCAGCCGGTGAAGCACTGGCAGCGGCCTCGGCTCAACACCTTCCGCTCCAACGTGGCCAACCACTTCGGCGATGGTGACAGCCCCTATGCCGCCGCGGACCTCACCGTCTCGTCGGCCAGCGGCGCGTGCGACGGCTCCACGCTCAACCTCAGCGCCACCATCACCAACCAGGGCGCCACCCCCGTGGCCGGCGGCCTCAAGGTGTCCTTCTATCGGGGTAACCCCGCCTCCGGTGGCTCGCTGCTGGGCGTGACGACCGTTCCTGCCCCCATCGCTCCGGGCACCAGCACCACCGTCTCCCTGTCGGTGGGCGCGCAGCCTCCCGCCGGTGCCAACCAGGTCTTCATCGTCGCGGATGATGACGGCACCGGCGGTGGTCAGAACACCGAGTGCAACGAGGGCAACAACAGCGCCGCGGGCACCGTGGACTTCACGTGCGGCGCGCCGCCGGCCAACCAGCCGCCGGTGGCCATCTGCCGCAACGTCACCGTCAACGCGGACGCCTCGTGCCAGGGCTCCGGCACCGTCAACAACGGCAGCTACGATCCGGATCAGCAGCCCGGCCCGTTCACCGTCTCCGAGGCTCCGGCCGGTCCGTTCGGCCTGGGCGGCCACCCCGTCACCGTGACGGCGAATGATGGCGCCGCCTCGGCCCAGTGCGTGGGCACCGTCACCGTGGTGGATGCCACGCCTCCCGCCCTGGCCTGCCCCGCCTCGCAGGCGATCGATGTCTGCTCCACCGAGGGCGCCGCCGCCACGTTCCAGGCCTCGGCCACCGACAACTGCGGCCCGGCTCCCGTCCAGTGCTCGCACGCCTCGGGCGCCAACTTCCCGGTGGGCACCACGTCCGTGTCCTGCACCGCCACGGATGGCGCGGGCAACACCTCCATGTGCACCTTCAACGTGACGGTTCGCAAGGAGACCACCCCGCCGACCATCAGCTGCCCGGAGGCTGTCTCGGTGGATGCGTGCGCCGAGGGTGGCCCCACGGCCACCTTCAACGTCACGGCCACCGACAGCTGCGGCGCGGCCACGGTGAGCTGCTCGCACGCCTCGGGCTCCCAGTTCCCGGTGGGCACGACGAACGTCACCTGCACGGCGACCGATGGGGCCGGCAACACGGCCTCGTGCGGCTTCCCCGTCACGGTGGGCGATGAGGGCTCCTCGGGCGCGCCCGTGCCGGGTCCGGACCTGGGTGGCGAGCTGTGGCCTCCCAACCACAAGTACGTGAACATCGCGCTCTCCGAGTGCGCCGGCCCGGCCCACAACGCCTGCGGCGTCTCGCTGCCGGTGGAGCAGTACGGCACCATCTATGCCGTGGCCTCGGACGAGGTGGAGGATGCCAACGGCAACGGCGACGGCCGCACCTGCGATGACATCGTCATCTCCGCGGACGGCAAGTCCGTGAAGGTGCGCGCCGAGCGCGAGGGCACCGGTGACGGTCGCGTCTACACCGTCTACTACTCTGTCAGCAGCTCGTCGGACAGCAGCGCCCAGAGCACGTGCCACGTGTACGTGCCGCACGACCAGTCCAACAACCACCCCGTGGTGGACAGCGGCGTGAAGTACTGCGTCGGCACCGGGTGCCCGCCCAACTCTGGCGGTAGCCCGAGCTGCAACTGAGCCGCGCCGAGGCGGGGGAGGCTCCACGGTGGCCTCCCCTGCCGGGCCGAGCTCAGTCATTCCGAAGAAGTGCGAGCCCCTGCCAGGGAGGCGCCCTGGTCGCGAACCGGTACCGAACTGGTATGACAAGCAGACCAGTTCGGACCGGCTTCGCCCGGCACGGGGGCACCGGACACGGGTGCGGACCCGCGTCAGCCTCGCCACCACGGCTGGAGGACGCAGGGTCACCGTCCTGCGGGCCTGACCGGCGGGGCCCTTCGTTCGTTTGGCCCGCCCGGCCCCGACTGCACTAGCATCGGCTCCATTCATGGACGCCGACACGCTGCCAGTCGGAGCCCGGCTCCGCCTGGGGTCCACCCGCTTTCGCTCCGGCCTGGGCGCCCTTCCTCCTGTCTTCTCTCCCGACGGAGAGCGGATGCTCGTGCAGGACGGCCAGCGCCTTCCCAGGCTCCACATCCTAGAGGTGCGGACCGGCCGCCACCTCGAGGCCCTTCGCTCGCTCTCGGACGAAGTGGGGCGCATGATCGCGCTCAGCTGGACCCCCGAGGGCATCCGCGTGGCGTGCCAGCTGCATGGCGGCAGGGCCGCCGTCCTCGAGTACGCCCGCGGCCGTGTGCTCCAGCTGGAGGCGCAGGACGCTCCCTGGGCCGACGAAGGCGCCTTCTCCGCGGATGGTCAGCACGTCGCCATGGTGGATCAGCAGGGCGCCATCCGCGTGTGGAACACCACCCACGGGCGCGTGCTCGGGCGCGCGCGGCCCCTCTCCGGCACCTTCGGTGGGCCGGGCGCCCACAAGGCCGTCGCCATGTCCGCCGATGGCCGGCGCGTGGCCTGGAGCGTCGGGGACATGCGCATCCACATCTGTGACGTCGTCGCGCGCCAGCTCCGCCCCCCGCTCATGGGCCACACCGGCACGGTGGGCCACCTCGCCTTCTCTTCGGATGGCACCCTCCTGGCCTCGGCCGCGCTCCATCACGAGCCGCGCATCCGCATCTGGGACGTGGAGCGGGGCGTGCAACTCCAGGATCTGCCCGCGCTCGGCGCGTCCTCCGAGCCTGGCTACCTCGGCACTCCCTGCTTCGGCTTCGTCGGCCCGGGCGCGCGGCTGGCGTGGCTCGATGGCTCCGCGCTGCGCACCCAGGACCTGGCCACCGGCGCCAGCACCTCGATGCCCGTGGGCGTCGTGCACTCGCTCACCGCCCTGAGCGGCTCCCCGGATGGCGCGCATGTGGTGGTGCGCGAGGGCCATGCGCTGCGCACCTGGAACCTGGCCACCGGTGAAGTCGATCCCGTTCGCGACAGCCACTCCATGCCCGTGCTGAGCGTGGCCGTCTCTCCCGACGGAAAGCTCGCCGCCACCTCCGATGATAGCGGCGCCGTGGGAATCTGGGACCTGTCCTGGGGACAGAGCCTCGGAGTCCTCGAGCTGGCCGCCGCCAAGGACTGTGTGCGCTTCTCTCCGGACGGGCGCTGGCTCGCGGTGGGCACCGTGAAGAGCCATGTCCACCTGTGGTCCTGCGGCGAGGGCCGCGTGGTCCACTCCTTTCCCGCGCACGACGGCCGCCTCAAGGCGGTCGATCGCCTCCAGGCGCTCGTCTTCTCTCCCGACGGCCAGTCGGTGGCCACGTGCCTGCTCGAGGGCGGTAACGTCTCCGTGTGGGCCGTACCGAGCGGCAGGCGTCTGCTCTCCATCGAGACCGGCGCCGCCTCGTACCTCTCCGCGCTGGCCTTCTCTCCGGATGGCCAGCTGCTCACGGTGGCCGCCATGGACGGGACGGTCCTCTTCTTCAACACGTCGGACGGCCGTCTGATCCGCAAGGTCCAGCCGGCGGATTCCTCCGTGCACCGGCTGCGCTTCTTCCCGGATGGGCGGCGCCTGCTCTCCGTCGGCCTCCTGGATACCGACTACCCGGATGACGGACCCGGCCAGCCCATGCTGCAGATCTGGGACGTGGCCACGGGCCAGCTGCTCGCCTCGCGCCGCGCGCGCACGCTCGAGCTGACCCTCTCCCAGGATGGAAGCCAGCTGCTCTACGTCCCCTGGCGCAACCCGGCCCTCTGCGTCGAGGACACGATGACCGGAGAGCAGCCCCGCACGCTCCTGCTCGTGCCCGAGATCGAGTGCCAGGACTTCTCCTCCAAACTGGACGTCTGGGTGACGGGACACCGGGACTGCACGGCGCTCGTCTGGGAGCTCTCCAGGCACGGGCTGGGCCGCGGCCCCGGGTGACGGCGCTGCCCGCTCGGTGGGCTGGCAGCGAGCCCACCGAGCCGTTACGCTCCCCTCCAGGAGGCCTCCGTCATGGCGCACGGACACAGAGCTCGCGGTCCCGTAGGCCGGATTGGTGGCCTCAGCCGCGTCGAGAGCGCCGACGTCATCTCCCGCGTCCGCTCCGCCGAGCGCGTCTCCGGTGCCGCCGTCGTCGACCTGCGCGTGCCGCAGCAGCGCACGTTTGCCGAGGCACTGGAGCGCACCAGCCGTGGCCTCGGCCGCTCGGAGCCGCTGCCCTCGCCCGAGCGCTCCCGCCCGCTCCCTCCGCCCGTGCGCCAGCGCGAGTCCGACTCGCTCGCGCCACCCGAGCGGCTGCCTGACTCCTTCCTCGGCCTGCTCTGGTGGAAGGTGAAGGGCCGTCTTTAGATCAGACACCTCGGCTGCCTGGCGGGGCAACTTCGACCCGGCGTCGGCAGGGTTGGCTCGGTGTGCCTTCCTGCCACCGAGGGATGTCAGGTACAAAACCCGGGCTCGCGCTGGGATGACCGCGCGCGCCTTCTCCTCTCCCACCTCGAGGCCTGTATGGCATCTCTGTCCCTCCCCCTGCGCTGGTGGCTCCAACTCGTGGTGCTCGCGCTGGGCATCTCGGTCGTTGGCTGCGGCGGTGGAGATACTCCCACGCCCATCTTCCCCCAGAAGGAGCTGCCGGACGCGGCCCGCTCGAAGGTGGAGGTGAGCCGCGCCGCCAACGTGACGGCCAACGGCAAGGACTCCGTCACCATCACCGTCACCGTCGTGAAGGAGGACGGCTCGGCGATGGCCGACCGCACGGTGCGGCTGGAGGTGAGCGGCGAGGGCAACACGCTGACGCCCCCCAGCGGCCTGACCAACGCGCAGGGAGTCATGATGGCGACGCTGGTGTCCAGCGGCGTGGGCTCCAAGCGGGTGACGGCCTCGGTGGATGACGATGGCGGCCCGGTGACGCTCACCGCCCGGCCGACGATCGACTTCGTGCCCCCGGTGGCCACGAAGCTGGCCTTCGGCGCCGCGAGCCTCCAGGCCATTGCCGGCGCGCCGGTGGGCCCGATGCTGGAGGTGATCCTCCAGGACGCGGACGGCAACAGGGCCTCCGGCAACACCGGCGCCGTGACGCTGGAGCTGGCCAGCGCCCCCGAGGGAGCGCAGCTCGAGGGCACCCTGACGGTCAACGCCGTGGACGGCGTGGCGCGCTTCACCGACGTCGTCAGCATCAAGAAGGCCGGCGAGGGCTACTCGCTGCGCGCCACCTCCGGCTTGCTCACCGCGGCCACCAGCGCCACCTTCGCCGTGGTGCCCGCGGCGCCCTCCGTGCTGGAGCTGAGCGGTCAGCCCCTCAGCATGCCCGCCGGCGGATCGTTCAGCATGCGGGTGAAGGTGAAGGACGCCTTCTCCAACCTGGCCACCAACTACACGGGCACGCTGCGCTTCAGCTCCACGGATGCCAGCGCGGGGCTGCCGCCGGACACGGCCTTCACCGCCGCGGACGCCGGGGAGAAGGCCTTCACGAACGTGTCCCTCCACCGCGCCGGCAGTCAGCAGCTGACGGTGACGGACTCGGCCAACGCGGCCCTCACCACCTCGGCCACCGTGCAGGTGGTGGCGGGCGCGGCCTCCAGGCTCGCCTTCACCCAGCAGCCCGGCAACCGCTCCGTGCGCGCCGCGCTCGGGCCGGTGGCCGTGGCCATCACCGATGGCTTCGGCAACGTCATCGCCGTCTCCTCGCCCTCCATCACCGTGGCCCTCACCCCGGCCAGCGGGGGGCTCGGCGGGACGACGACGGTGGCCCCCGTGGACGGCGTGGCCACCTTCTCCAACCTGAGCGTCGCCCAGGAGGGCAACGGCTACACCCTGGCCGCCACCGCCGGCTCGCTCACCGGCGCCTCCAGCGCCTCCTTCAATGTCGTGGATGACGTGGCCCCGGCGGTGCCCGTGCTCTCCCAGGGCGCCACCACGGCCAGCTCCATCGTCGTGCGGTGGACCGCCGTGGGCGATGACGGCGACCTGGGCACCGTGACGAGCCAGGAGCTGCGCTACTCCACCTCCAACATCGTCACGGACGCGGACTTCGCCGCCGCCACGCAGGTGACGACGGGCGCGCCCCAGGCGGCCGGCAGCCCGGAGTCCGTCACCCTCTCCGGGCTCACCCCGAGCTCCACCTACTACGTGGCCCTGAAGGTGACGGACAACGTGGGCAACACGGTGCGCTCGGCCACCCTGCCGGTGTCCACCGACAACCCCGTCGTCACCCAGCTCGCCTTCCTCACCCAGCCGGCGGACGGCACCGCGGGCTCCAACCTGGCCCAGGTGCGCCTGGCCCTGCAGGACGCCGACGGCAACACCGTCACCTCGGCCAACTCCGCCGTCACCCTGAGCCTGCTCAACGGCCCTGTGTACACCGCCTCGACGATCGCGGTGAATGGCGTGGCCACCTTCAGCACCCTGCGCGTGGACACCGCGGGCTCGGGCTACCGCTTCCAGGCCTCCTCCGGCTCGCTGCCCACGGTGCAGAGCAACGCGTTCGCCATCCAGCCGGCCCCCGGCGCCAGCCTCGAGCTGGTCGGCCTGTCGCTCCCCCAGACGGCCGGCACACCCGGCACCGTGAAGCTCACCGTGCATGACGCCTTCAACAACGTGGCCACCGGCTACCTGGGCACCGTCCACTTCACCTCCTCGGACGCCCAGGCGGTGCTGCCGGCGGACTACACCTTCTCGGCCACCGACATGGGCACCGCGGAGTTCTCCGTGGAGCTGCGCACCGCGGGCCCGCAGAGCGTCACCGTGTCCGGCACGCAGTCCGTCACCGGGGCCACCCTCCCGTGGGGCATCATCGAGGCGGGCGAGCCGCAGCAGCTCGCCTTCTCCGTGCAGCCGGTGAATGGCTCGGTCCGCACGCCGCTCGCCGAGGTGGCCGTGGTGCTCAAGGACGCCTTCGGCAACAACACCACCGCCTTCAGCCCCACCGTGACGCTGGGGCTGTCCGGCGGCAACCCCACCGCCGCGCTGAGCGGCACGCAGAACGCGGATCCGTCCAATGGCGTGGCCTCCTTCGGAGACCTGTCCATCGACCAGGAGGGCACCGGCTTCCGGCTGGAGGCCATCGCCCCGGGCCTCACCGGAGCCTCGAGCGCCCCCTTCAACATCGTGGACGGCATTGCTCCGGGCGTGGCCATCATCGCCGCGACCGTGACGTCCACCAGCAGCGCCACCGTCACCTGGACGGCGGTGGGCGATGACGCCGACCTGGGCACGGCGGCCAGCTACGACCTGCGCTACGCCTCCGCGGCCATCACCACCGAGGCCCAGTTCGCCGCCGCCACGCGCTTCAACATCCCCCCGCCCAAGGCGACCGGGGAGGCGGAGTCGGCGCTCGTCACCGGCCTGGACCTGAGCTCCGAGGTCTTCTTCGCGCTCAAGGTCATCGACGGCGCGGGCAACGCCAGCGGCCTGTCCAACAGCCCCAAGGTGGGCGGAGACCCGTGCTCGGGCGTGACGTGCACGCCGCCGGCCAACAGCTGCACCGCCAACGGCCGCACGGTGGTGAGCTACACCTCCGCCTGCGTGGACTCCGGCGGGGTGGGCGTGTGCCAGGACACCCCGAGCCCGGTGACGACGTGCCAGTCCTACGAGACGTGCAGCGCCGGGGCCTGCGTGCCGGTGACGGCGGCCAGCCAGGCCGGCCGCATCATCTTCAGCGAGTTCAACACGCTGGGCGCCGAGTACATCGAGCTGCGCAACACCACCAACGCCCCCATCGACGTGCACGGCTTCACCCTGCGCAACCTCGCGGGCGAGGAGGTGGACGTGCGCGCCATCACCGACCCGAACGGCACCGCCGGCACGCCGGTGGAGGTGCCCGCAAATGGCGTGCTCTACGGCATCCCCAACCCCTCCGGAGCCATCCCCGTGGGCACCGGCTTCGTCTACGGCGCGCCCGGCACCACGTGGGCCATGGCCGACAGCGGGGATGCGCTGGCCCTGTATGCCGCTCCGGCGGGCAACCTGGAGGACGCGCTGGACTTCCGCGCCTTCGCCACCGACCCGAACGTGCCGCTGACCGCCGTCCAGTTCGTCGGCTTCGCGGGCAACACCACCCAGCTCGACTCGGACGTCGTCACGGCGGCCGGCAACGACACTGCCATCAACTGGTGCGTGAGCTTCTATGGCCACGGCGTGAGGGGCTCGCGCGTCACCAACACCCTGGGCGCGCTCAACGGCAGCTGCAAGGTGGCCGTCATCAACGAGGCCATCATCGATGGCCCCGGCGCGGATGATCAGAAGACGTTCGTGGAGATCGCCGGCCCGGGTGGCTCCGTCATCGGCGGGGCGAAGATCACCGACGTGGAGGGCACCACGGCTCCGACGGGCGGGCTCAACGCGGATGGCAACCTGGGGACGGGCGAGACGGACGGCGAGTTCGTCATCCCCGCGGGCCGGCGCATCCCCGTGGACGGCATCCTCCTCGTGGCCGACGCCAACGCGGCGGTGACCACCACCCAGGTGCCGGGCTTCACGCCGGGCGTGGACGTGCTGGCCCGGGACATGGACATGGAGGATGGCGGCGGAGACGTCATCCAGCTCGTCTCCGCCTCGGGGACGCTGCTCGACACGCTGGGGCATGACTTGACGAGCGTGAGCTGGACCAACAACACGGCCTACAACGGACTGCCCATGTACGAGACGGCCACGGCGCTGTACACGCCCTTGCCCTCGGCCACCTGGGCGGCGTCCATCGCCCGCTCCCCGCAGAGCACGGACAGCGGCCACAACCGCAACGACTTCCACATCGATCCGAGCCCCACGCCGGGCCAGCCCAACGACGTGGTGAACTTCACGGTGACGGGCATGACTCCGGATGACGGGCCGGCCACGGCGGGCGCTCTCAACATCACGGTCACCGGAACGGACTTCTCGCCCGGCTCCAGCGCCCCCACCCAGTTCGCCAGCCTGTCGGCGACGTTCGGCCAGAACGGCTCGCGGCCCTGCACCGTCGTGTCGTCCACCCAGGCCACCTGCACCGCCGTCTCCAACCGGCTCAACGCCGTGGAGAAGGTGGACGTGACGTTCACCAACTCACCCGTCGTCGGTGTGCCCGACGTGGTGCTGAGCCAGGCCTTCACCTACACGGGCAACGAGAACGAGACGAACAGCGGGAACGAGGCCGACTTCTGCAACCTCCAGAGCCCCGCCAGCATCATCGTCGCGGCGAATTCGGCGTCGCCGGTGATCTACGGGCAGCTCTACGAGGCGGGCATCACCGAGCAGCCGGGACCGCCCGGTGGCTGGATCGCCGAGGTGGGCTACGGCAACGCCAGCACCGACCCGAGGAGCAACAACACCTGGCGCTTCTTCCCGGCGAGCTACAACCCGTCGCACCAGAGCAACAATGACGAGTTCATGGGCACGTTCGTGGCGCCCAGCTACTCGCTGACTACCCCCAACAACTACGCGTTCACGTTCCGCTTCAGCGTCGACAACGGGATGCGGTGGACCTACTGCGACCTGAACGGAGCGGGCACCAACACCGGGCTCACGTTCGAGTCCACCCAGCTCGGGACGATGACCGTCACCCAGTAGCGGGGCGCGAGGCCCGGGAGCCCGGCCGGTGTGCCAGGGCTCCCGGGGAACCGCGAGGACGCCGGCTACTGGTCGTCACACGGGGTGCCCAGGCGGGCCCCCGAGTACACACCCAGCTCGTTGTAGATCATCTGCAGGTTCTCGGTGATGGGGACCGTGCGCAGCTCCATCTTCTTCTTGCCGCCCTCGATCCACATGGGCGCGATGGCGCGGTCCACCACCAGCCGCAGCTCGCCCTTCTTCGTCGAGAAGATCTGCCCCTCCGAGTCGGAGACGATGTCCTTCATCTCCTGGCGCTTGAGGCTGCCCTTGGGGCCCACGTGCACCTGGAAGCGCTTCTCGTCCTCGGGCGCGAAGCCGCGCTCCACCAGGTAGTAGTTGCCGGCGGAGTCGCGCAGCAGCGCGTAGGGCACGAACTTCTGCGGGTTGGGCTCCAGCTTCGCCCCCTTGAGCAGCGCGGTGGCCTTCTCGGGCTCCACGAGGCTGAAGGGGATGGTGCGTGTGCCGCACCGCACCGCGCACGTCTTCTTCTCCGCGTCGTACTCCACCTCCGAGTACACGCGGTAGTCGATGCCGCGGAAGTTCTCGTTGGCCGTCTTGTTGAAGAAGCGCGGCTCCAGGAAGTTCTTTCCGTTCAGCCCCCAGGGCGGCGGGGCCACCTGCACCAGCGTCTTTGCGTCCCCGTAGAAGAGCTGCTCGCCCTTCTTCTCCTCGGGGGCAATCACCACGTAGTGGCCCTTGCCGTCGGTGCAGACGGCGGTCTTCTCCAGGGCGCGCAGCTCTCCCAGGCTCTCTGCCTTGCCCCAGGGGGGCTCGATGGCCCAGGAGGTGCCCGAGAGCAGGGCCAAGGCGGCGGTCATCAGTCGTCGAGCAGACATGTATGAGGCTCCGGCTAGAGGTTCTTCTCGAAGAACCTGGTGGCGTACTCTTCCTGGTTGGCGGCGTCCTGCTGGGTGGTGAAGCTCACCGCGCCCGCCTTGATGTCCAGCTGCATCTCCGGGCCGAACTGGCAGGCCACGGACTTCACCTTGGCGGAGATGACCTTCCTGCTCACGGCCGAGTCACTGCACAGCCGGCGCAGCGCCTCGAGCGGATTGCCGCAGTACGAGGAGATGCTGTACTTCTTGATGACGTCGTCCGAGACGCTCTTCCAGTCGATGATGCCCATCACCTTCGAGCCGCAGGTGTCGTTCATGCTCTTCACCAGCTCGGCGAAGGACTGGTTCTGCTCGCTCTCGCGCTCCTGGCGGTTGAAGGCGGCCATCTTCGACAGCGTGCCGTCCTTGTTCTGCTTCTGGTACTTCTCGTAGAGGTCCTCCGCCTTGAGCTTCTCGGTGCGCTTCTCGTCGAAGGAGACGCGGATGGCGTCGCGGCGGCCGGGCACCCACAGCTCGTAGTTCTTGGAGCCGTAGGCCTCGCGCATGATGACGACGTAGTAGTCCTCACCCTTGTACTGGATGATGTAGTCGGCGCTGCGGCCCTTGTCGTTGTGCACGGCGAGCATCGCCTTGCCGTCGAACTCGGTCTCCGTGCCCTGGGGGTGGACGAGCACCTGCTTCTCGCCCTTGGGGCCCTTGGTGGTGAGCGGGACGAGCGCCACGGACACGCCCTCTCCGCCGGAGTAGACCTTGCCGGAGGTGACGGGGGCTGCCGCGACCGCCAGCGTGCCGGACAGCACGCCCACGGCGATGACCGTTGCCAGGGTGTTTCTCATGTGTGTCCCCCTCCCATTGGGGACCGTGAAGTCACTGGATGAGCGTGACTTCCTACCTTCAGAGGCTGACGTCGTACTTCGAGCAGTAGGCGCGCAGCTTGCTCTTGCCCGCCGCGGACAGGTTGCGCCACTGGGCCCGCGCGTTGGACAGGTCGTGCTGGTGGCAGTAGGCGCGGCCGATCATCAGCGTGGCGGCCTCCGTCTTCTTGACGCGCTGCGCGCGCTGGGCGGCGCGGATGGCGCCCTCGAAGTCTCCCGAGCCCAGCGCGCGCTCGGCCGTCTCCAGCTCCTGGCGCACCGCGTCCGGCAGCACCTCGGGCTTGCCCTTGGGCGTGGACGGCGGCGGCTTGGGCTCCGGAGTGGTGCTCGCCACGGGCGTCGAGGGCGGCGGCGGCTCGACGGCGACGGGGGTGGCGGGCGGCGTGGGCTCGGTCTTCGGAGTCGGCGCGGGCTCGGTCTTCGGAGTCGGCGTGGGCTCCGTCACGGCCACCGGCGGACTCGGGCTGGGCGTCGGGACGGGGCCGGGCGTGCCCATGCCCCGCATCACGACGAGGCCGCCGGCGACGAGCACCAGCGCCACGACGGCGGCGATCAGCGGCGTCTTCGAGCGGGCGGCGGGCTGAGCCGGGGGCACGGGCGCCACGGGAGCGGGTGCGGCGGCCTGCGCGGCGGGGAGCTCGACGTCCGTCGGCCGGCGCGAGGAGGTCTGCGTGGGAGCGTGCGGCGCGGGAGCGGGCTGGGCGGCGGCGGCCTCCTGCTCCGCGGCGCGGAACGCGGCCAGCGTCGAGCCGCGCTCCACGCTGGGCTCGGGCTGCGCGGCGGGAGCCGGGGCCGGCGAGGCCGCGGGGGCCGGGGCCGCCACGCCCGAGCGGGAGGGGACGAAGGTGGCGTCCGTGCCGTCCTCCTCGTTGACGGAGGCATCGCCCTGGCGGATGGCGCCGCGCAGGGGCGTTGGGTCCGGGCCGAGCGCGGCGAGCGCCTGCAGCGGGGTGCCGGTCAGCTCCGCGATGAAGGTGGCCACATCCGCGAAGCGGTCCTTCGGCGCCTTGGCGAGCGCCTTGTCCACCGCCGCCACGGCGCGGGCGGGCAGGTCCGGCACCCGCGAGGCGAGCGACTCGGGCTGCTCGTGGACGACGCGGTACACCACCTCGGCGATGGTGCCTCCGGCGAAGGGTGAGTCCCCGCACAGCATCTCGTAGACGATGCAGCCGAAGGCGAAGATGTCCGAGCGGGCGTCCACATCCTTGTTGCGGCCCATGGCCTGCTCGGGGGCCATGTACCGGGGCGTGCCCATGAGCACGTCCTCCTGGGTCTGCAGCGTCTGCGAGCCCATCAGCTTGGAGATGCCGAAGTCGAGCAGCTTCACCCGCTCGATGAGCATGCCCTCGGACTCGGTGGGCACGAGCACGACGTTGGCGGGCTTCAAGTCGCGGTGCACCACGCCGGCGCGGTGGGCGGCCTGCAGCGCCGAGCCCATCTGCCGGGCGATGGAGAAGGCCTCGCGCAGCGACAGCCGGCCCTTGCGCAGCCGCTGCGCCAGGCTCTCGCCGCGCAGGTACTCCATCACCATGTAGGGGCTGCCATCCTCCAGGCTGTGGAAGTCCAGCACCTCGACGATGTTGGGGTGGCCCAGCTGGGAGGCGATCTCCGCCTCGCGGCGGAAGCGGGCGAACTGCTCCGGGCTCAGGTCCTCGTTGTGGAGCAGCACCTTCACCGCCACCTGCTTTCCGGGCAGGCGCAGGTGCCGCGCCAGGAAGACGGAGCCCATGCCCCCCTTTCCCAGCAAGGAGGTGAGCTCGTACGTATCGCGCAGGATGGTGCCGATACGGATGTCAGCGGCGGGGGAGGGGCTCATGAGGCAGGGGGCGGATCCGCGGGGGGCTCACTAAAGCCGCTTCCGCTGCGACGCGCCAGCATCCCACCATTCATGCACGAGGAGGAGGAATGCTCCCAGGGTGAAAAATTGGGGCTTCGCTGAAGGCCCGCCGCGTGGGCTCAGGCGGCCAGGGGGAACACGCGGGCGAGCAGCTGGGGCTGGTCGCGATCGATGACGTAGTCCCAGCCGTAGTTGTTGTCCCAGTGCGTCTGCCCGTCGACCTGGTAGCGGACGGCGAACTTGAGGCACAGCTCGCGCTGCTCGAGGGGGAAGGTGCACTCCCACAGCTCGTAGTAGCCGTTGAGCGGCTCCACGTAGCGGGCCGGGTACTCGCGGCCATCGTCCAGGTGGATGGCCACCTCCTTCTCGAAGTGGATGTTGCCCACGGCGATGATGAAGCGGGCATGGTTCCACCGTCCCCAGAGGGAGGTGTCGGGCACGGCCTTGGCCTCGAGCAGCTTGACGAGCATGACGCTCCTCCGTGGTGGCTGCCCCGCTTGCCGGGGGACCGCGCGGTGCGGGGCCTGAGGGAGACGCGGTTCCCCGGGTGGGGTGAAGCAATGGCCGGGCCATGCGCCGCCCTTCGAGGCGCGGGGCGTGGGAGCGAAAAAGCTGCGCGCGGGCAGGGGAGGGGCGCGAAGCAATTGCGACGCCGCCCGGGCCCGGAGGGAGCAGCCGAGCGGAGCGGGGTGCTTGACAGGGAGGGCGGCAGACTCGAATCAAGAGGGACCCATGGCGAACATCCTCCACCACGCGACGGAGCCCCCCGGCCCGTGCAGCTACCTGGCTGATCGGCAGGCCTCGCTGGAGCAGAAGGTGATGACGGAGGTGACGGCCGAGGAGTTCGACGAGATGCTGGTGCGGGGGTGGCGGCGCTTCGGGCCCTCGTACTTCCGGCCGGCCTGCCAGACGTGCGCCGAGTGCGAGCCCCTGCGCATCCCCACGGCGACGTTCCGGCCCAACCGGAGCCAGCGGCGGGCGCGGGCGGCATGTGCCCGGCTGCGGGTGGAGGTGAGGGCGCCTCGGGTGGATGCGGAGCGGCTGGCGCTGTACCACGCGTGGCATGCGTGGCGGGAGGAGGCGCGGGAGTGGGCGGCCTCGGATTTGAGTCCGCGCGACTACTTCCTGCAGTTCGCCTTCCCGCACCCATGCGCGCGCGAGGTGGCGTGGTACGACGACGCGGTGGGGGGGCGGCCCCGGCTGGTGGCGGTGGGGCTGTGCGACGAGACGCCCCGGGCGTGGAGCGCGGCGTACTTCTTCTTCCACCCGGACTACGCGCACTGCTCGCCGGGCACGGCGAACGTGGTGAAGCAGGTGGAGCTGGCGCGCGAGCGGGGCATCCCCCACGTGTACCTGGGCTTCCGCGTCCGCCAGTGCGCCTCGCTGCGATACAAGGGGACGTTCCGGCCGCACGAGCTGCTCCAGGGGCGCCCGGCCGCGGACGAGCCGCCGCGCTGGGTGCCGGCCTCGGAGGCCGAGGGCCCTGCTCCCGAGGGCTTCGGGCAGGAGTGAGGGCGTCGTGGGGCGCACTCGTTCGGCGGGGGACATCCAGGCGGCTTGGGTGAGACGGCGGCGCTCGGCCGAGGCAGACTGATGGCATGACAGGCACCTCCGCGCTGCCCTGGTTCGCCTACTCGCTCTCGCTGGCGCCGGACGTGGCGCGCGAGCGGCTCCGGAACATGCCGGTGCTGGCGCTGCCGGACGGGGAGCTGGCCGAGGCGCTGGAGGTGGAGCTCGTCTATGACGCGCCGGCGCCGGACTGGGGCGGGCGGGTGGCGCGGCTGGTGGATGCGCCGGGCCGGCGGGTGCTGGGGCTGCTGCGGCGGATACCGCCCCCGGGGTGGCCGCTGGTGGCGCGGCTGGAGGCCACCCTGTCCCTGGCGGCGGAGGAGCGTCCTGTCCGGGTTCGCACGGCCACCGGCGCCGTGCTCTCCGCGAGGACGTTCACCCCGCCAGCCCCCGGGTACATGCCTCCGGGGCCGGTCAGCGTGGAGTTCCTGGTGGCCCACGCCCGGGCCGCCGAGCGCGCCGCCCTGCCGGCCTCCTACGTGGAGCGGCTCCAAGCCGAGGCCCACCTGGTGCAGACCGTCCAGCGGGCCCAGGCCCAGCGGCCCCGCTGACCTGCTTCAGGCAAGGCCGGTGAGACACCATTCCGAGCGGATGGGAGGTGCCCGTGCCGGGCGAGAGGAGCGCCGACTGGTATGCTTGTCATACCAGTTCGCAACAGGTCCGGCCGACAGGGAGGGCCTGTCCACGAGGAGGGGCCCCAACGGGTGTTCCGCTTCGAGCCCAACCTCTATGAGGGGGTAAACCCTTGTTTTCACGGCCTGTGTCGGTTCCTCCGCAACTTCTCGAAAGTTGGGGAAGATAATTCCATACCTCTGTCCTCCACCCCTGGAAGGAGCCTCGGG
Organism: Hyalangium gracile; assembly: GCF_020103725.1. Lineage (NCBI taxonomy): Bacteria > Pseudomonadati > Myxococcota > Myxococcia > Myxococcales > Archangiaceae > Hyalangium > Hyalangium gracile. The sequence continues at coordinate 843,913 of NZ_JAHXBG010000001.1, forward strand.
AGATCGCATGCAGATCCGCGCGAAGTCGGCCCCTGGCGAGCTCATCCCGACGCTGACGGTGGGCACGACGGTGCCCACGACGGGAGGGAGCTGGAATCGCTCCACGGCCCGAGAGGTCCCCATCTCCGAGCTGCAGCGGAAGTTCGGCTGGGCGGAGGGCAGCTGGCAGGCGGATCTGCTGAAGGCGGCGGACGCGGCGAGCTCCACGGCCAGCCGGAAGGGCAACGGCAGCGTGTCGGCGGCGGAGGTGGCGGGCTACCTCCAGAAGCCGGACGACGCGCGCTTCCTCACCTCCACGGCTCTGCAGCAGGAGCGCTCGGCGCTCGAGCAGCGCCTGACGGGCGGCGCGCGCTCGGTGGCGGTGGATGGGTTCGACAGTGACTGGCAGGACGCGGTGGCGCTGCGCGCGGACCGGATCAGCGGAGATGGGAACGGGAAGCTGTCGCGAGCCGAGCTGGACACGTACTTCCGGGACGTGAAGGGCGGGAAGGTGGAGGAGGCCCGCTGGGTGCCGGATCAGCAGATGGCGATGTTCCAGAGCAAGGTGGCCGAGAGCGCGGGCGAGCTGGATCCGCTGCGGCCGGCCGGCGCGGACGGTGGGGTGTCGCTCCTGAAGGAGTACATGCGGCTGTCGGTGGACGCGGAGAAGAACGTGCCGCGCTTCGTGAGCTACATGCTGTCGGCGGCGGACATCCAGGAGACGCCCGTCGAGGTGAACCGGGACCACAGCAGCTTCCTGAAGGATCCGGAGCTGGGGCGGGACGGGGTGTCGGCGTCGGACTACGACGGGACGAAGCTGGACCGGGGGCACATGAAGCCGGCGGAGGACTCGCCCACGCAGGAGGCGATGGACGAGAGCCACCTGATGAGCAACGTGGCGCCGCAGCACCCGGACCTGAACCGCCAGGCGTGGCGCACGCTGGAGGAGGCGGTGAATGACATGGTGGCCACCACCGGCGGCAAGGCGCACATCCTGACGGGCAACCTGTTCCTGGATGCGCAGGGCAAGCCGCTGCCGGCGGAGGCCATCGACACCATCGGGGCGAACACGCGGCGCGTCGCGCTGCCCACGCACCAGTTCAAGACGGTGCTGCTGGAGCTGCCCAACGGGAACCTGAGCATGTTCGCGTACATGGTGCCGAACATGAAGGATGCGCCGACGAAGAAGGACGCCATCACCCCGTTCCTGGAGGCGTCGCGCACGTCGGTGGACCGCATCGAGGAGCTGCTGGGGCAGGACCTGTACGCGCAGCTGCCGAAGTCGGTGCAGGCCAAGCTGGAGACGGACACGTCGGCGCGGATGGCGTTCCGGGATGCCAGCCAGTACGAGTCGGCCTCGCTGCTGTGGCGGCGGGAGCACGCGCGCCCTTCGTAGCCCGGTGCATATATAAGGAGGGGAGGCCATGGCCTCTGCTCCTTCCGCCGCTGCTTCCACCTCCCGCGCCACGGCGATCGGCGCGGTGGCCATCCTCCTCTGGGCCAGCCTGGCGCTCCTGGCGACCTGGACGGGGAGCATTCCTCCCTTCGAGATTGTCGCCATCACCTTCGGCATCGCCTTCGTGCTGTCGCTGGGCAAGTGGCTGCTGCTGCGCGAGGGCATCGCCGGGCACCTGCGCCAGCGGCCGGGGGTGTGGCTGATCGGCGTGGGCGGGCTGTTCGGCTACCACTTCTTCTACTTCATGGCGCTGAAGACGGCGCCGCCGGTGGAGGCCAACCTCATCAACTACCTGTGGCCGCTGTGCATCGTGCTCTTCTCGGCGCTGCTGCCCGGGGAGCGGCTGCGGTGGTGGCACACGGCGGGGGCGGTGCTGGGGCTGTGTGGCTCGCTGCTGCTGGTGACGGGGGGCGGGAGCCTGGCCTTCCGCGTCGAGTATGCGGTGGGCTATGCCTCCGCGTTCGCCTGTGCCGTGACGTGGGGGGCGTACTCGGTGCTCTCGCGGCGCCTGGGCTCTGTGCCCACGGACACGGTGGGTGGCTTCTGCGGCGCCACGGCGGTGCTCGCCGCGCTCTGCCACCTGGCGTTCGAGCGCACCGTCGTGCCGAGCCCGACGGAGTGGGGCATCCTGCTGCTCATGGGCGCGGGGCCGGTGGGGCTCGCCTTCTTCGTCTGGGACGTGGGCATGAAGCGCGGGAACATCAAGGCGCTGGGAGGGCTCTCCTACGCCACGCCGCTGCTGTCCACGCTGCTGCTCATCCTGGCGGGGCGAGCGCGCCCGAGCTTCGAGCTGGCGGTGGCCTGTCTGTTCATCGTGGGCGGAGCGGCGCTCGCCTCGAGGGACCTGTGGGCGCGCAAGGCGCTCGCGGCTTCGTGAGGCGCCGTCAGTAGGAGATCGCGACACCGCGGCGGAGGAAGTGGGCGTCCTCGACCTGCTGGACCATGAAGTGGGCCAGGTCCGCGCGGGAGATGCGCGCCATGGCCTTGATGGAGATGTCCTCGCCGACGCGCCAGAGCCCCTGAGGCTTTCCCCGGGTGAGCCGCGGCGGCCGGACGAGGGTCCAGTCGAGTCCGCTGCCCTGGATGAGCTGCTCCTGGCGTTGCCGGTCCTGAAGGGCGCTGCCCTGCGCCATGCGCATCTCCCGGTACAGCCAGCCGAGGCACTTCTCGGGATGGCCGATCAGCGCGCCGGTGATGCACACCAGGCGCCGGACGCCCTGGGCTTCCATGGCGCTGACGAGGTTCTGGGTGCCCTCGGAGCACAGCGTGGGCGGTGAGTCCCGGCCGGGACCGAGCGCGCACAGCACGGCCTCCTTCCCGGCGACGGCGCGTGAGACGGCGGCGCGGTCGAGCACATCGCCCTGCACCACGGAGACCCGCGACTGGAGCTCCCCGAGCACCTCGGGCCGTCGAGCGAGCACCGTGACGGCGAAGCCGCGTGCGAGCGCCTGCTCGACGATGAGGAGGCCCGTGCGACCCGTGGCACCAATGACCAGCACCTGTTTGCTCAATGCTGTTCCTCCGCGCGGGACCGTACCACCCGCCGTTCACTTCCGTGGCGCGGAGTCCTTGCATGGCTGAGGGGCCACGGCCCACCGTGTGCTAGATAGCAGTGTCAGCTGAACGGACGCCTCAGAGGAGGAGGAAGGCTGAACGTGACGACACCTGTCCTCCGTGCAAGTGAGGTTCGCCGGTGCGTCCTGCTCCTCCTACTACTCCCTTGGGTGGGCCTGTTCGGCTGCCGTGACGCGCTGGGTGTGTCCTTGCGTGCCCTCGACATCCATGGCCTGCCAGTCGATATAGGCAACACCTGGGCCGGGCTCGATGCGCGACTGCGGCCCTTCAAGGTCCGGGTCATTGTGGCGGGGATTCTCGTGCTCGAGACGAGGTCGAACCAGGAGGCGGCTTCGTACGTGGGGGACCTCGGCAGGGTCGTGGCGAACTACGCTCCCATCGTCACCCGCTTCCTCTGGCAGAAGCTGGACAAGCCCAACCCCGAGTTCCAGAAGGTCTACAACGACTTCGCCAGCCAGGAAGACCTCCTGGGAGACATTGACTCCTACAGCGTGCCGTTGGATGCCCCTGGAGGGGGGCGCAAACGCTGCTCGACCTTCATGGCGCACGTGAAGCTGTTGCTGCCCGCAACCAGTGAGGCGTTCAACAAGGAGGTATTCGTCGCCTCCCAGTGCGTCCTGGCTGGAGACAAGAAGATCCCCGCGTTGCTGGAGCTATACGAGCAGCCGGACGTCTCGCTCGATCGTCCCAGGGCCGTGATCTTCTCCGAGGTCATCAAGGTGATGCTCGATGCCTTCACGAGCTGGTGCCAGAAGAGGGCCCGGAGCGAGTGAGTCCCATGAACAGGCCCCGCTGCGACGTGCTGATTGTCACCGCGCTCAAGGAGGAGCTCGATGCCCTCCTGGCGCTCGAGCTCGACGGTCAGGGCCGAAGTGGCTGGCAGGATGCGCACGACCAGAGCGGTTTTCCCTTCCACTTCCGAGAGGTAACCAGTGCTCACCGCGGCAGGTTTCGTGTGGCGGCAGCCTGGACCGGCGGGATGGGGGAGACCGCGGCGGCCACGCGTGCGCAGGCGCTGGTGCGAGAGCTCGACCCGACCTGCCTCGCGATGTGCGGCATCTGCGCGGGTCGTCGCGAAGAGGTGTTCCTAGGGGATGTCATCGTCGCGGAGCGCGTCTACAGCTACGGCCAGGGCAAGGTCATCGCGGCCCGGAACGATCACCCCGAGGAGTCTCTTCAGGACTTCGCCTCCTACAACCTCGATGCGACATGGAAGGTGGAGGCGACCTACTTCGCGGAGGAGTTCCAGCGCAGAGCGCTGGCCGTACAGCGTCCGCCCTCCCGGTCCGCGCAGCGGCGGTGGCTCCTCCGGGCGATCCACGCCTGCGAGCAGCAGGCCGGGCCTGCACCTCAGAAGCACGCTGAGCGTGACAGCTGGTGCCCTGACTGGGCCCGGAGCATCCAGGAGCTGAGGAAGGAGGGGCTCATTGAGGACATCCCTGGCGAGCTGAAGCTCACTGGCAAGGGACGAGCCCTGGTTGAGGAGGAACTGCTGCTCGATCCCGATGGGAAAGGCCAGAGCGACCCTCCTTTCCGTGTGCACGTGGGGCCGTTGGTCACGGGCCATGCGGTTCGCGAGGATCCCGAGCTGTTCCAGCGGCTGAGACGGGATGTGCGCAAGGTGCTCGGAATGGAGATGGAGGCGGCGGCTATCGGGTTCGTTGCTCAGCAGAGCCACCGTCACCTGCTCATCGTGAAGGCGGTCTCGGACTACGCCGACCACGACAAGGACGATGCCTTCCGCGGCTTCGCATGCCATGCCTCGGCGGCGTTCCTGCTCGCGTTCCTTTCCAGGAACCTGCGCCCGGAGAGGAACTCCCGGGCGCCACGCCCTGGCGAGGAGCCCTCCCCCATGTTCGAGCCAGGGCAGGAGAGTGAGGAAGAGCGCCGCCGCGAGTTCCTCGCCCAAGTCGAGCAGGCATGCAGGCTCCACCACGCCGCGGGGACGAGGATCGAGCGTCGCCCCGGGCCTCTTCCCTTCGGGGAGTACCTCGAAGTCTCCGCCCAGGATGGACGCTTCATCCGGCTCTTTCCTGTGGCCGCGCTCGATCAGCCAGTCACGGAGGAGATCCTCCAGTCCTTCGTCGACCACATTCATGCCGACTACAAGCGGCGGAACCCGGCCGTCATCTCGACGCTTGTCCACACGGGGAGCGCGGCACCCGTGGAACTGGCGGGGAGGGCCCACGAGCAGCAGGTGCGGCTGCAGAGCTTCGCGGAGTACCAGGGACTCTTCGACTTCACCCCTTACCTCCAACGGCAGACGGCCCGGCTTGGGAGCGACCCCGTCTATCCTCCCCTGCTCTACGTGGAGCAGCGCGCGCGGGTGAGTGTCGGCGGACAGGAACTGGACCCAACGGAGGACGTGCTGAATTTGCTCCAGGAACTGCTCGACTCGCCGCAGCCGCGCTTTGCGCTCGTGCTGGGGGACTTCGGGACGGGAAAGACCTTCGTGCTCCATGAGCTGGCGCGGCGGATGGCGGCGGAGCGCACGTCGCTCGTGCCAGTCCTTATCGAGATGAGGAGCCTTCAGAAGCACCAGTCCCTCAAGGCGCTCATCGCCCAGCACTTCGCGGCGGCGGACATCGGACGGCTGGAGACCGATCAGTTCCTCTACATGCTGCGGGAGGGCCGCATCGCGCTGCTGTTCGATGGCTTCGACGAGCTGGCGCTCCGGGTAACCTATGAGCGGGTGATGGAGCACTTCGGGACGCTCGTGGAGGCAGCCCAGGGCCGCGCCAAGGTCATCATCACCAGTCGGACTCAGCACTTCCTGACGGACAACGACGTGAAACGGGAGCTGGCGCAGCGGGCCGAGGCGCTGCCCGGCTACCGGCTCATCAAGCTGGAGCCCTTCAACGAAGAGCAGATCCGCCACTTCCTGGTGAAGCGGCTCGGAAGCGAGACCGCCGCCGCCGAGCGACTGGCGCTCCTGCACGACGTGAAGGATCTGCGTGGGCTGTCGGCGAACCCTCGCCTCCTGAGCTTCATCGCCGAACTCGAACCGACGGAGCTTCAGGAAGCGAGGGAGGGATCCGGGAGCATCACCTCCGCCCGGCTCTACGAGCTGCTGATCCGCCGGTGGCTGAAAGGAGAGCACGAGCGCGTCAACCCACCGGGAGCTCCCAAGGGCCTCAGCCTTCGTCAGCTCTGGAACGCCGCGACGGACCTGGCCCTGCGGCTGTGGGAGCGGACGGAGCGGACCGTCGAGATGCGCGAGCTGCCAGAGGGGCTCCTCCAGGCGGTGAATGCGGGCGGCGAGCATGTGCTGGACGCGGAGGTGATCCGGCACCAACTTGGCTCGGGCACGCTACTGGTTCGTGACGAGGAGGGGCGCTTCTCGTTCGTCCACCAGTCCGTGCTGGAGTGGCTGGTGGCGCGGAAGGCCGCCCAGGAGATCCAGGCGAGCCAGAGCGCCGCAAGCCTCGAGCAGCGTGCCATGAGCGACCTGATGGCGGACTTCTTCATCGACCTCGCAGGGCCCGAGAGAGCGTGCAACTGGGCCATGGCGGAGGCCGCCAGCCCTCGCAACGATGCCGCGAAGAAGAACGCGATCCGGGTGCTCCGAAGGCTTCGCGAGACACGGAAATCCCTGGGGGCCTCGACGGACCTGGGCGCCAGGAAGGACTTCCAGGGCAGCGATCTGCGCGGCCAGAACATGTCCAGGGTCGACCTTCGCGGGGCTCGGCTGGAGGGAGCGAACCTCTCGGGTTCCACCCTCGTCGAGGCCAACCTGTCAGAGGCCCATCTGAACGAGGCTCAGCTGGGGCGAGCCAACCTGGAGCGGGCGGCGCTGGTCGGGGCAGATCTGTCGAAGGCGGATCTGTCTGGTGCGCGCCTGCTCGGGGCGGATCTGTCGGGCGCGAAGCTCGCGGGGGCGAAGCTGCGAGGGGCCATGCTCGTCGGGGCCCGCGTGGACGCCCAACTCGCCTCCTGCGATGTCTTCGGCGCGGCCATGCCGCACCCTCAGGAACTCATTCCTACCATCATGTCGTCCTCGGTGGCCTACGCTGTGGCCTTCAGCCCCACCGATCCCATCCTTGCCACCGGTCACTCCGACGGCACGGTCCGCTTGTGGGACACCCACACGGGGGCTGCCTTGCGCGTGCTGCCGGCTCATGAGGGCGCTGTCCTGGGACTGGCCTTCAGCCCTGACGGGTTACTCCTGGCCTCGGCTTCGGGCGACACCGATGTGTTCCTCTGGGAGGTGAGAAGCGCAAGGCTCCTGCGTGTTCTCGTGGGCCACGTGGACTACATCAGGAGTGTCGCGTTCAGCCCGGACGGCACCCTCGTGGCTTCCGGCTCCGATGATCGAACGGTCCTTGTCTGGAGTGTCGCGACGGGGCAGCTCCACTACACGCTGACCGGTCACTCCGCTGACGTCATGAGCATCGCGTTCAGCCCGGATGGAGCGGTGCTGGCGTCGGGCTCGGTGGACGCAAGCATCATCCTCTACGACTTACCATCCGAGCGGGTCCTCAACACGCTGCTGGCCCACTCCTTGGGAGTGCTGAGCATCGCGTTCAGCCCGGACGGGAGCCTCCTGGCGTCGGGCTCCGCGGATGAGACCGTGGCTCTCTGGGATGTTCGGGAAGGCAGGACGCTCAACATGCTTCCTGGGCATGTGGAGGGAGCGGTGAGCCTGGCCTTCAGTCCGAACGGTGCCACGCTCGCGGTCGGATGCGGTGACGGGAGCATCATCCTTTGGCAGGTCGGTCAGCGACAGATCCTCCGAGTCTTGAAGGGCAGTGGGAGAGGCGAGGTGGCCGTCGCCGTCAGCCCCGACAGTACGCTGCTGGCCTCGGCCTTCTCCAATGGCGTGATCCGCCTGCAGGACTTCATCCAGGGGCAGTCCACCCGCTTCCTTGTAAGCCCGGTGCTGCACATTCGTCGGGCCGCGATGAGCCCGGATGGCGCGATGCTGGCGGCCGGCTGCGGCGACGGGACCTTGTGCCTCTGGAACGTCACCCAAGGGCGGCTGGAGAGGGTGCTCTCCCGCCAGTCGGATTCGATCGTCAGCCTTGCGTTCGACCCACGGGGGCGGATGCTTGCCTCGGCGGGGCCGGAGGGCCAGGTTGTCATCCGGAGCCTGGAGCCGGAGCGGATCGTCGGACGCTATCGGAACCCTTCACGTGGCTCGGTCTGCCTCGCCTTCAGCCCGGACGGGTTGCTCCTGGCCGTGGGTTCGGCAGAGGGAAACATCACGCTCTGGCGCGTCGAGGATGCAGAGCGCGTGAACGTCCTCAAGGGGCACTCGGGGAACATCCTCAGCGTGGCGTTCAACCCGGATGGAACCCGGCTGGTCTCGGGTTCGGTCGATCGCACGCTCATCGTGTGGAGCCTGCCAGAGGGCAAGGCGCTCCAGACGCTTCGCCACCATCAGAATGACGTGCTGAGCGTTGCGTTCAGCCCGGATGGGGCTCGGCTGGCTTCGGGCTCGGCTGACAAGAGCGTTGCGATCTGGAAGCTCGGTGAGGAGACGCCTGAGCGGGTCTTCGAGGATGCGTCGAAGGGTGTCCTCGACGTCGCGTTCAGCCCGGACGGGCGACACATCGCCTACGCTGGACGATCGGTCATCTTGCGGCGGGTGGATGGTGAAGAGCCGGTCCTCTCCCTGGGAGACCGCACGGAGCGTGTCCTGAGCCTGGGGTTCAGCCCGGACGGGACGATGCTCTTCTCCACCTCGACGGACAACGCGCTGAATCTCTTCGACGCTGAGACGGGCGGGCGCATCGCCACCTTCCTCAAGCGCCCCGAGGGGTGGGCCGTCTTCCGTCCCGATGGGCGCTTCAAGATGGTGGGCAACCTGAATGGCACTTTCTGGCATGCCGTGGGGCTCTGCCGCTTCGAGCCCGGCGAACTTGATGCCTACCTCTCCGAGCCACTGCGCCTCCCCGATGACGCACCCCTCGTGCTTCCACGAGCGAGAGGTACTTGAGCTACGCGGACTCGGTTCGCGGTGGTGGGGAAGTGCGGATTCTCGAGCTGGGTCGAGGAACGCAGGCCGTCAGAACCGCCCCGCCAGCCCTCCGAGGATGTCACCCCGAGGCGTGGCCCCCACCACCGGCACCACCTGGAAGCCCGAGCGGGCTCGAAGCTCGGGCCCCTGGGGCAGGGTGTTCTGGGAATGCGAGTACTCGTAGCCGATGACGGCGCCGAAGAGAGGCGCCAGGGCGACCGCGATGACGAACGCTCCCAGGCTCTCGCTGGCGGCGCCGATGCCTCCGCCGAGCGCCGCTCCCGCCAGCGCTCCCATGAGGGCTGGCACCCAGTCGCCCCGGCCGTCCAGCATGCCGCCGAAGAGCGCGACGCCCGCCGTGACGCCCAGCGCGTACGACACCGACAGGCCCGTGGCCGCGGCGATGGCGCAGGGCCGCTCGTCGAACCCCTCTCCGTCCAGGCAGAAGGGGAGCGCCAGGAGCGCGGTCGGCACCGTGCCGATGATGAGCCCCGCCAGGCCCGTGACGGCTCCAGCCCAGGGCGTGAGGACCAGCCGCAGCGCCGACGAAGCCCCCTCGTCGATGGGCGCCCCGTCTCGGGGGATGAGCTCTCCGTGGGGCGCCGCCGACTCGGGCGCGGGTGGCGGAGCGGGGGGCCGGGCCTCCGAGGGCGCGGGCGCCGGGACGAGCGGCGGCGGCGTGGTGCCCTCCGACGCGGGCGGGGTGTAGGGCGTCCACTCCTCGGCCGACTGGGCGAATCCCAGGCTCGAGACGAGCAGGCTCAGGCACAGCACGAGGCGCGGAAGGCTCATGCGCCCAGCCTAGCCGGACCTGACGCCAGGCGGGCTGGGAGAGGCGCACCCGGCCTGAGCCGACATGCCGGCGCCCCCTGTCCGGCCGGGCTTCGGACCAACTGGTATGACAAGCAGACCAGTTCGGCGGAAACGCGACCGGAGGGTGCCTTCCCGGAGGGACCGGAAGGGGGCTAGCCTCGGGCCCACAACCTCGAATGCCGCCGTTCTTCCTCGCCTCGTCGGTGGTCGCGCTCCTGGTGGCGCTGTTCAACGCGCTGCTGGCCGGCTACGTGCTCGCCTCCGGCTGGAGCGATGGGCGCAAGCGCCTCTTCGCCCTGGGCCCCATGGGCGTGACGCTGTTCGCGCTGGCCTGGTTCCTGCTTCTGGTGGAGCCAACCACCCGCGAGCCCCTGCGCACCACGGCCTCCTGGGCGGCGCTGCTGTCCATCTCCGGCTTCATCGGGGACGCGCTGTTGGACCTCGGGCCTTCCCGGGCGCGCCGCCTCCTGCTGCTCGTCCTGGGGCTGGGAGTGCTGGGGCTGTCCGGGCTCGCTGTCTTCGTGTCGATGAGCCGAGGCCTGCCGCTCGGCGCGCTGCTGCCGCAGCTGCTGGCGCTGGGCGGGGTGGCCTTCATCGGCGGGGCGCGCCTGGTGCTCTGCCGGCACGAGAACGCGGCCATCCGGCGGCTGTCGCGGCATGTGGTGGCGGTGGTCATCGCCTCGCTGCTCGTCTGCGTGCTCCGCGAGGGCGTCGAGCTGGCGCGCGGAGGCGCCTCGGGGGCCGTGCTGCTCCTGTGCGTCATCCTCGCCGCGGAGGCGATGGCCCTCAGCTACATGCTGCACGAGCGGGTGGAGGTGCGCCCTCCGGTGGCCCGAGCGGTGACACATGCGCTGCTGGCCATCGTCGCGGCGTTCATCGTGGTGGCGGCGCTGCGGGTGCTGGGCTTCCCGGTGGACCTGGGGCAGGTGGCAGTCACGGTGGTGGTGGCGCTGCTGGCCTCGCTGCTCTTCGTGGGGCTGGGAGATCAGATCAGCAAGGGGCTCGAGTTCCTCCTGTTCCCCAAGCAGGCGCGGATGACGGGGCTGCTGTCGGCCTCCCGCGCCGAGGCCGCCGCGCTGCGCAGCCGCCTGGAGCGCGCCGAGCGGCTCGCCATCGCCGGGGAGCTGGCGGCCTCCGTGGCCCACGAGATCAAGAACCCGCTGGCGGCGCTGCGTGGCTACGCGGAGCTGCTCGGGGACTACCCCACCCACGTCGTACCCGAGCAGCGCGCCCGGTTCGAGAAGGCGGTGCGCATCATCCGCGAGGAGAGCGACCGCATCGACGCGAAGGTGGCGCAGCTGCTGAGCCTCGGGAGGGCTCCGAAGGGTCGGAGGGATGGCCGGCCGCTGGACGTGTCCCGCGTGGCGCTGGAGGCGGTGGCCGTGGCGGAGGGAGAGGTGGACATCCCTCCCATCCTCTCGAGGCTGGATCCGACGCTGAAGGTGGTGGGAGACGAGGACGAGCTGAGGGGCGTGCTGCTGAACCTGCTGAAGAACGCCGCCGAGGCGATGCGCGAGCGTCCGGGAGGGCGCATCGAGGTGGTGGCCCGGAGCGAGGAGGCGAGCGTGGTGATCGAGGTGCGCGATGAGGGCAGGGGGCTCGGCGAGGTGGATCGCGAGCAGCTCTTCCGGCCGTTCTACACGACGAAGGCGGAGGGCACGGGGCTGGGTCTGGCCATCTCGCGCTCGGCCATCGAGGCGGCGGGAGGCCGGCTCAGTCTGCTGCCCCGAGAGGACAGGCCGGGCGCCGTGGCGCGGGTGGTGCTGCCCGTGCCAGCCGAGGAGCCTCGGGCCGCCCAGGAGCAGCGGCGATGACGGGCGAGGGGAGCGAGGCGAGCGGGCCCGAGGTGGCCATCGTCGAGGACGAGCGCAACCTGCGTGAGCTCTACCTGGACGTGCTGAGCGCGCGAGGGCTGCGCGTCGTGCCGCTGGAGTCGGTGGCGGCGGCGGAGGAGTACCTCTCGCGGCGAGCGCCGGACCTGCTGCTGCTGGACGTGAAGCTGGGAGACGGTGACGGGCTGGTGCTGCTGGACAGGCTGCGAGGCCAGGGCCTGCGCACGCCCGTCATCGTGGTGACGGCGTTCGGCACGGTGGAGCGGGCGGTGCAGGCGCTGCGCGCGGGCGCGGCGGACTTCCTGGTGAAGCCGTTCAGCAACGAGCGGCTCGTCTCCGCCGTGGGCGCGGCGCTGGAGGCGGGGCGCCGGTGGGAGGAGCTGGAGCTGGCGGCGCCCCGGCTCGAGGAGCGGAAGGCGGGAGGCGAGCTCATCGGAGCGGAGGGAGGCCTGAAGGACGTGGCGGCGCTGCTGCCGCGAGTGGCCGCCTCGGAGGCCACCGTGCTGGTGCGCGGAGAGTCCGGCACGGGCAAGGAGCTCGTGGCCCGCGCCATCCACCAGGCCTCACCCCGCCTGGACGGCCCCTTCGTCTCGGTGAACTGCGCGGCGCTGCCGTCCACGCTGCTGGAGTCCGAGCTGTTCGGCTTCGAGCGCGGCGCCTTCACCGGAGCGCACGCCAGGCGCAAGGGCCTCATCGAGACGGCGGAGGGCGGCACGCTCTTCCTGGACGAGATCGGCGACATGTCGCTGGAGGCCCAGGCCCGGCTGCTGCGCGTGCTGCAGGAGCGGGAGATCACCCGCATCGGCGGGCGGGAGGCCGTCCGGGTGGACATCCGCGTCATCTCCGCCACGCACCGGGACCTGGACGCGATGGCGGCGAGCGGGCAGTTCCGCTCGGACCTGCTCTACCGGCTGGCGGTGATTCCCATCCGCCTGCCGCCGCTGCGCGAGCGAGCCGGTGACATTCCGGGGCTCATCGAGCACTTCCTGGAGAAGCACGCGGCGAGGAAGGGGCAGCGGGCGCCTCGGCCGGACGCGGCGACGCTGCTGCGGGTGGCGGAGTACCACTGGCCGGGCAACGTGCGCGAGCTGGAGAACTTCGTCGAGCGCGCCGTGGTGCTGGGCCGCTTCGACGTGGAGTCGCTGCGGGCCCCTGCCTCGCCGAAGCCCGCCCCACCGGTCGAGCCCCAGGAGGAAGGCGCGGCTTCAGCGGCCTCCGTCCTCACGCTCCGGGAGGCAGTGGCGCGAGCCGAGCGGGCCGCGGTCATCGCCGCGCTGAAGGCGGCGGGAGGCCAGAAGACGGTGGCCGCCAGGCTGCTCGGGGTCAGCTACAAGACCCTCTTCAACAAGATCCACGAGCACGACATCCGAGAGGAGCTGCACATCGGCTGAGCGACGGGCCATCGCTCACTTGATGATGACCGTCTCGATCCCCGTCGCCTTCATGTAGTCCGAGATCCGCTGGACGATGACCTCTCGCTCCGCCTCGGTGACCTTCTCACCGGTGTCCCACCGGCGGATGGACTTCTTGACGATGATGCCGTAGCCCGCGATCTGCTCGAAGAGCAGCGCCCTGTCGTTCTGCTGATAGAAGCCCATCTCTCCGCGGCCGAGCGTCTTGATCCTGTACTCCTCCGTGTCGCTCACCCGCACGTGGAGCCCGCCGAAGGGCTCGGTCTTCTTGATGCTCTCGATGAAGTCGCGCTGGATCTTGTCCATCGTCTCCTCCGTGAGTGCCTGCCCTCATCTCGCGCAGGGTTGGCCGTTCCTTCGCCGACGGACGATGCCTGTCACATTCGGGTTCCTCTGCAAGGCGGGCTTCTCGATGCGCCACCACGTGCGCTCTCCATAGTCTCCGATTCGCTTCGCCCACGTCGAGAACACGCTCACCTGGCCCGAGGCACCCTCCGCGAAGCGTCGGGACGCTGCATCCCAGATCTGCGCTGCCTGGGCCGGAGTCACGGGGCTGCCGGGCTTGAAGAGGTTGAGGCTGTCGAGGAACCGGCCTCCCGCTGTCTGCTCCAGTGTCGTCTTCCCATTGGCCGCGGCCCAGGCCTGGGCATGGGGCATGTTGGGTCCTGACCAGAACACCGCGCCGTCCCTCGCGGTGGAGAAGTCGAGCGAGTTCTGCGCCATGTCCATCAGCGTGGCGAAGTCCAGGGGCGCCAGGCCGAGCGGGTCCGCCCACGTCGTCGGATCATGCGTGTACGCGTAGGGCGCCGGTCCGCCCGCGAGCCCGATCGGATCCTGGCTCACGTACCGGCCGATCGCCGGGTCGTAGTACCGGAAGCGGTTGTAGAAGAGGCCCGTCTCCGAGTCCTCGTACTGTCCGGGGAAGCGGAAGGGGCACGCGGAGCGCTCGCCCGTGCGCGTCTCGAGGTTGCCGTAGACGTCCGAGCTCGCGGACCACACCTCGCGCCCGGCGCCATCGTACATGGCGGTTGGCGTGCCGAGGTGGTCCGTGAGGATGGAGTACCGGGCGTCGCCCACGAGCCGGGCCATCGGGGTAAAGCTCTCGGGCTCGAAGAGCCAGGTGATGGGCTCCTCGAGAGTGCCGGGCTCGCTTCCGGGGGCCACCTCCTCCGGAGGCCCCTGCGTCGGAAGCGCCGCGAGCTCGCCCCGGCGGCGGCGGGCCGCGGCTTCGTCGAGCGCCGCCTCGCGAGCTGGCTCCGCGGAGGGCTCGGCTGCGGCCGGCCCTTCCACCCACTCATGGAGCGGCACGTTGCCGTCCCAGATCCATCGGGTGGTCTTCCCTCGGAACCGCTTCACCAGGCGCCGGCCGAGCGGATCGTACTCGAACTCGACGGCCTCTCCGTCGGGACGGACCACCTTGCCGAGCAGCCCGAAGGCATTCCAGGAGTAGGTCCACACCCGCTCGCCGCGCTCGAGGCGGCCCGTCTCGATCTTCCGGACGAGGTTGCCCTCCGCGTCGTACTCATAGCGGGTGACGTTGCCGTTCTCGGCCCGTGACTCGAGGAGCTGACCTGCGGGGCCGTACCGGTTGCCGCCGCGGTCCTGCTTCTTGAACAGGTTGCCGACGGAGTCGGGCATCCGCAGGTCGATGCGACCGCTCCCGTGCACGGCCGCCGCCAGGTTCCCGAGCGGATCATGCACGTAGCGGATGGGGCCTCGCGCGGAGTCCACGAGCATCCGCAGCCGGTTGTTCGCGTCCCAGGTGTACTCGGTGGAGGCCTGGCGCTTGCGGCCCGCCCAGAGCTCGTCCTTCACGGGACGCCCGAGCCGGTCGCGCTCCCAGCGGCGCTGGATGCCGCCCGGCAGCTTCCGCTCCAGCTCCAGGCCCAGCGAGTCTCGCTGGAGCTGGGTCTCCCAGGGCGTGAGCTCGCCGTGGGTAATGGCGCGCATGCCGACCATCTTGCCGGCGGAGTTCCGGTGGATCCGCTGGTCCAGCCCCTTCGACGACCGGACGCGCACGCGCAAGCCCAGCGCGTCGTACTCGGAGGAGACCCAGTCGTCCCCGGCGAGCTCCCGCGTCACCCGCCCGAGCACATCCCGCTCGAACGTCACGGTGGCCGAGTCGCTCCGGGCCTCGATCAGCTCCCCATCCGGACGGAAGGTGTACGCCGCCTCGCCGCCGTTGCTGTGCTTGATGCCGACCACGCGCCCGGCCGCGTCGTACGCGTACTCGGTGAAGAGGCCTTCCGGACGGAACAGCTTCACCACGCGCCCGGCGATGTCCCTCTCGAACTGACGCCGCAGCCCGTCGAAGCCGCTCTCGACGACGACCTCGCCGGTGGGGCCCCGCTCGAAGCGGTACACCTCGCCCTGCTCGTTCCGGATGGCGGTGAGGTTCTCCTCCGTGTCGTAGACGAAGGTGACGGTGGTGCCCGCCTCCGTCCTCGAGGCCAGGCGCCCCATGCCCTGGTACGTGGAGACGACGTCCTGCTCGCTGTCGCGGTGGCGGACGACGTGGCCCTCGCCGTCGTAGCTGAAGTCGATGACGTTCCCGCTGGCCTCGCGCAGCCGCGTCATCCGCCCGAGCGCGTCGTACTCCCGGCGCTCCACGTTCCCCTTGCCGTCGATGAGCGCCGTGCACCGGCCGAGCCGGTCATACTCCCACCGCGTCTCATTGCCCTCGGGCGTGCGCACGAGCGTGACGTTGCCCTGAGCGTCGTACTCGGCCGTGGTCTGCCGGCCCGCCGCGTCGGTGAGCCCCACCAGCCGGCCCTTCTCATAGTGGAGCTGGAGCCGGCGGTTCAGCGGATCCACCCGGCCCTTCAGGCGGCCGTTCAAGTCATAGCCCCAGCGCCACTCGCCCTTCATGGCGTCGAGCGCGCGCACGGGCCGGTTCTTCTCGTCGAACTGGCGCTCGGTGACGGCTCCGTCCGGGCCGGTCAGCTTCGTGCAGTTGCCGCGCTCGTCGTACTCCCAGAGCGTCGCGTTGCCGAGCGGGTCGGTCTCCTTCGTCTTCTGCAGGGTGCGCGGGTCATACGCGTAGGCCGTCTCCGCGCCGACGGGGTCCACCACCTTGATGACCTGGCCGGCCAGGTTCATGTGGTACTGCGTCGTCTGCCCGAGCGAGTTCGTGACGAACGTCACCTTCTTCTTCTTGTCGTAGAGGATGCGGTGGTCGTAGATGCCGCCGTCGCCCCACGTGCGCACGCACCAGGCGTCCTCGCCGAGCCCGTCGTATTGGAAGTAGAAGGAGAGCCCGTCCCGGTTCGTCTCCCGCACCATCAGGTGCGTCACGTACTCGAAGCTCCACGACTGGCCGAGCGCGTCCGTCACCTTGGCCAGGTCGCCCTCCCGGTCGTACTCGTACCGGGTGTGGACGTACCAGCCCTCGCCCACGGGCTGCGGCAGCCGGAGCGCTACCAGCCGGTCCTCCTCGTCGTGGGTCAGCCCGAGCACCCGCGAGGCCGAGTCCCGCACCCACTCGAGCCGCCCGCGCTTGTCGTAGTCGAAGCGCACCTCCGCGTCGCCGCTCGCCGCGCGGATGCGCTGGATGGGGGAGCTACCACCCTGGCGCCCCGGCACCGGAGCGAACTCGCGCACCGTGCCGTCGGCGGCGTGCACCTCCCAGCGCCCGTTGCCCAGACACTTCAGCCGCAGCCGATCGATGGGGTGCCAGAGCTCGTCCCCCGGCGCCATCACATGGTCGGCGAAGTCGAAGGTGTCGAACTCGATCTCCCGCCCGTCCTCCGAGCGCAGCACCACCAGGCCCCGCTCGACCCAGACGGCCTGGTCCAGGGAGTGGCTCCACCCATGCCCGAGCACGGTCTTCCGGGTGGCGAAGGCCGAGGAGTAGATGCGCTCGATGCGCAGCGGGATGGGGCCGGGCAGCTCGGCGTCCACCGCCTCGGTCATCACCTTGCCGCTGGCCACGTCCACCGGGTGGCCTGTGAAGAAGCACACCACGCGGTGCAGGAGGTTGCGGAAGCGGCTCGGCCGCATCCGGCTCACCAGCGCATGCAGCGAGTCGCTCACGAACCGCGTGCGCAAGGACGCGAGCAGCGCGGACATCAGGTCCAGCGACGGCGGCCCGCCGATGAGGATGATGCCGCCCTTGGGGACGGCCAGCACCACGGAGGACGGCAGGCGGACGGGCTCTCCGCAGGACATCGCGATGTCCCCGAGCCGCACCGCGTTCGAGCCCATCACCGTGGTCGTCTTCGCGCCGAACACGCAGACCGCGTCGTTCTCCGGCTTGATGGGCAGGGCCGGCTCGGGCACCTCACCGGGGCGGATGACCGGCTTGGGCGTCTTGGGGAACGGCGCCCAGGCGACGCCAGGCGGGATGAGGATGTGCCCGGGGATGTGCTTGGCCTCGGTGCCGGTGTTCGTCGCCGGGAAGGCGCTCCAGTAGAGGACGGGCCCACCGGGCGAGCCCATCAGCGCGCCGAGCGCCAGTCCGGCGGCGAGCCCCAGCGGGTCGAACACCATGCCCGTGAAGGGGTTGGGGATGGGCGTGGGCACGGGTGCCGGCGTCGGCACCATCTCGAAGTGGATGTCGACGCCCAGGACGGGATCCATCCAGCTGCTGGCGATCATGGAGCCCCCGCGCTGCTGGAGCGAGCGGGAGCGGCCGAGGCCTCCCCCCGCTCCATCTGGTCCGCCTGCTCGAAGAGCGAGGCCGCCTGGGCCGCCAGTCCCCGGTCATGACAGACGGTGGCCAGGCGACGCGCGGCCTCCGGGGCGCTGGAGAGCTGGACCACCTGCGGGTCGCTCCCCTGGGCGATGCCGATGGCCTCCTTGAAGCAGGAGACGGCCTGGGGCTCGGCCTTCATCTGGAGGGCAATCTGCCCCGCGAGCCGCCACGCCTCGATGGCTAGCAGGGGCACCTTCGCCGCCGTGGCGGCCTTGGCCGCCTGGGAGTAGGCCTTGGCCGCCTCGGGAGGCTTCTTGCCCAACGCATGCAGCAGCCCGAGCGCCAGATACGCCTGGCTGGCCTGTTCGAGCAGGGCGTGCTTCTCGGCGCAGGCCACCGCATCCTCGAGCTCGCGCACGGCCTTGTCCCGCTGCCCGAGCCCGGACAGGTAGGACGCCAGGGTCATCTGACAGATGACGCGCACCTGGTGCATCTCCAGCCGCTCGGCCAGCTCCTTCGCCTCGCGCTGGAGGCGCACGGCATCCGGGCCACGGCCCTGCTTCATGGCCAGGGCGGCGCCGAACACGAGCTTGCGAAGGTGCGGCGCATCCTTCACGAACGCCGGGTTGATGCCCGCGGCCCGCAGCGCCGCGTCCCGCTCCTCGGAGGGCTCATCGG
The DNA here is from genome assembly GCF_020103725.1 of Hyalangium gracile. NCBI lineage: Bacteria > Pseudomonadati > Myxococcota > Myxococcia > Myxococcales > Archangiaceae > Hyalangium > Hyalangium gracile. Next base: position 862,250 of record NZ_JAHXBG010000001.1, read on the forward strand.
GCGGATCATCGATGCGGCGGGGAGGGACGACGCCGCGCGGCCCGGCGAGGGGCGTCTCCTGGGCCAGCATGGCCTCCAGGTCCTTGTCCTGGCTCTTGGAGTCGACGATGCACTCGCACGTCAGGGCGCGAGGGCCACAGCCCTTGAGCAGGGTCTTCGGCACGTCGACATCCGCGTCGAGCAGCAGGACGAACCGACAGTCCTTGAGGTCGGCGGAGGCCAGCAGCCGCCCCAGCTCCTCCTCCAGCGCGGGGACGTTCTCGACGATGGAGGGCGCCAGCACCACCACGAGCCCGCTCTGCGGCGAGGGGAGGATGCGCAGGAGGGCCGAGGCGGTCCGAGCGAACCCGGCGACCCGCTCCTCGGGGGGACGGGCCTTGCCCGGACGCGTGTTGGAGGCGGGAGCTGGGAGGCTCGGGAGGGCCGGAGCCTGAAGGCCCTCCTCGGCGAGCTGCTCGCGTCGCTTCTCCCAGGCCTGCACGAGGCGGTTGGTCCGAGCCTGCCACCCGTCCTCCTCGTCGGTGCGCGAGTCCTCGAAGACGATCCACGGGCTGCGGTTGTCGTAGTGCAGCTCCATGGCGGGCAGGAGCTTGAGCAGCGACGAGCGCAAATCTCCAGACGAGCGGATGAAGAGGAGCTTGAGCTCTCGGGCGCGAGTGAACCACGAGGCGTCTTGCTGGAAGCGGTTGATGGGGTCCGAGATCGACTGCATGGCGGCGCCTCTCTGGAGTCTTCAGGTTCCGCGCAAGGCGCTAGTTGATCTTCACCATGGCGCCGGTGATCTCCTGGATGCCGGTGGCCGCGGAGCTGATCTTCGGCCCGGACGAGTCCACGCCCGTGGGAGACACCTTCACGGTGCTGGCCGCCGAGCAGAGCTTGATCTCCTTGACGCCGACCACCTCCACGGTGCCGTCGCTCTTGAGCTTGAAGCTCGCGGAGCCACACACCAGGGAGATCTCACTCTGGGCGCGAGCCTCGATCTTCCCGCCATCGAACTTCATCTCGCCCGAGGTGTTGGTGAGGTGGATCTTCTGCCCGCTGGCGTTGACGACGGCGCCGCCCCGGTTGAGCACGATGCTGACGTCCCCCTGGTTGGCCTTGACCTCGGAGTCCCCCGTCATCGCGTACTTGCCGGTGATGTGGTCCGTCTTGTCGCCGTTGACGGTGAGGTCGTCATTGCCGCCGATGGTCTCGTCCCGGCGGCCGGTGACGAGCAGCTTCTCCAGCGTGTTGACGGTGGTGTCGCGGCCGCCGTGGAGGGTGAGCTTCTCCTGGCCCGTCACCTCCTCGGTGCGCTTTGCCTTGAGGGTGATGGTCTCATCCTTGTCCACCGTCTCGGTGCGCTTGCCGTGGACTGTGGTCGTCTCGTCCTTGTCCACCGTCTTGGTGCGCTTGCCGTGGACCGTCATGGACTGATCGCCGCCCACCGTCTCCGACTGCGAGCCATCCACCGAGTTCGTCTGGTTGGCCTTCACCTGGGTGGAGTGGTTGTTCAGCACCACCTCGTTGAAGTCCTTCTGAGCGTGGAGGAACAGCTCCTCGGAGCCGGTGGCGTCCTCGAAACGCAGCTCGTTGAAGCCCTCACCGCCGGGAGTGGAGGAGGTGCGGATGGTGCTCTGGGTCTTCTTGTCAGGCAGCGCGTAGGGCGCGGGGTTCTGGCCGTTGTAGACGCAGCCCACCACCAGCGGCCGGTCGGGGTCTCCCTCGAGGAAGTCGACCAGCACCTCCATGCCGATGCGCGGCAGGAAGACGAAGCCCCAGCCCACGCCGGACCAGACCTGGGCCACGCGCAGGAAGCACGAGCTCTTCTCGTCCCTCTGGCCCACGCGGTCCCAGTGGAACTGCACCTTGATGCGGCCGTGCTCGTCCGTGAAGATTTCCTCGCCCGCGGGGCCCACCACGGTGGCGGTCTGCAGGCCGGCGACGCGCGAGCGTGGGCGGCGCCGCTCGGGACGGAAGGGCACATCCATCGGGATGCACTCGAAGGTGTTGCGGTAGCGCTCCGGCTCTTCCTTGCCCTCCTCGTGCGTGTCGCTGGTGAGCTCCTCGGGCGCGTGGCCGTGGTGCTCGACGCGGGTGAGCAGGTACCACTGATCCAGCGCGGAGTGGCCGTGCCCGGTCAGCTCGAACATGTAGCCGGGGGTGAAGCCGGAGACGTAGCCCTGGCCGTGCGCGCGCTTGCCCTGCGCGTGGAAGGCCTGCTTGCGCCACTCCTCCTGCTTCTGCTCGTGCTTGTACTTCTTGCCGCCCGCGTCATAGGGCCCCAGCAGCGGCACCGGGTACTCGTAGGACTCGCGGTCGCGCCCCTGCTCGTCCGAGGCGCGCGCCTTCTTGGTGAGGTCCAACGCGGGCTGCGTCCAGTCGAAGTCGCGCACCACCACGCTGGTGGTGTGCAGCTGCTGGGTGAACTCGAAGTGCCGCAGGGACTCGTCCTCGGAGGTGGAGGCCTCGGGGCCCTTCACGGTGATGGGGCTGCCGTTGGCGGCCTCGCAGCTGGAGCACTGCTCGTTCTCCTCCGCCACCACCAACTCCTCCTTCTCGCCGGAGTGATCGAAGTAGAAGAACAGGCCCTCCTCCTCCATGAGGCGCAGGAGGAAGTCCAGGTCCGTCTCGCGGTACTGCACGCAGTACTCGCGGGGGAGGAACTCGCGATTCAGCTCCAGGCGGAAGGAGCGCTCGAAGGGCTGGAGCCCCTCGGTGAGCACGTCCTCGAGGATTTCCGGGACGGTCTTCTCCTGGAAGATGTACGAGTCCCGGCGCTGGGAGAGCGCCCACAGGGCGGGCGCCACGTGCACGCGGGCCAGCAGGTGGCCGGCCTTGGTGCCGGAGTGCTCCACGCGGTGGATGATGCCGCACAGGCGGCGAGCGCTGGACGCGCGGGCAATGAGCACCTCGGCGGAGGAGCCGAGCAGCGCGTCCACATCCGCGCCGAGGTTCTCGTTGGCCAGGTCCACCGTGCAGGTGTAGAGCTCGGACAGGCCCTCGCGGGAGTGCAGCTCCACCACGCGCCAGGTGCCGCCGGGGTCCGCGCTGGACTCGAAGGTGAAGCGGACCTTCTCCATCGGGTCGAGCCCACCGGCGAGCGCCTGCGCCGCGTTCGACAGCGCGTCGAGCGCCCCGGAGGAGCCGAGCGCGCTCTCGGCGATGTCCACCACCTGCTGAGCCACCTGCCCGGCGCGCTGCACCTGCTGGGTGGCCTGGCGGACCTCGGGAATCTGCTGCAGGGCGTTCTCGAGCTGGCGCACCTGCTTCATGGGCACCTTGCCGTCGCGGGCCTCCTGCACGGTCTCCTGGACGGCGCGAGCCACCTCGGTGGCTTGCTGCACCCGGCCCAGGACGTCGTCTGACTCAGACACGCGGCCTCCTCCTGGAGACTTCAAGAACTGACAGTGAACCACCGTCATACCGCGTCGCTCCGACGCGCAGAAGGAGGGGGAAGGTGGCCCGGGCCCGTGCGCCCGCCGCGGAGTGCTCCAAGCGTGAGTGCTACCCGGCAGGTAGCACGGGACGGACTCCGCGCGTGGATCACTCCTGCATACCTGGGCGACGCTGTGGGCCGGCGGGCATCCCGGAGCAGGTAGTGCCTGGGGTACCTGTGTAACGCGTTACATACCTCTGCCTCGCGTCACTCATCCGAGCCCGTGCCCTCGGGCTCACTTCACAGGCGCCGCCCGTGAGCTGCTCGGGGCACGGTGCTTGCTCCTCCCGCGACCGGCGCGCTGACGCGCCATCGAAGGAGGCCCCATGGGCTCTGCATCCCTGGGTGTGGCGGTGGACCGTCCGCACCTGATCGACACACTCCTGCGGCTGCTGGACAGGCCCGCGCGCTCGGCGCTGGACCTGGCGCGGCGGCCGCTCTCCGCCACCCTCGCTCCGGCGATGGTCGGCATCTTCCTGGTGGCGGCGGCCTCCGCGCTGGCCGGCTGCATCTCGCTGTCGGGCTTCCGGCTCGTGCCTCGGCTGGACGTGCTGCGCGCCGTCTTCGAGGCCCTGCTCGTCGTCGTCCCGGGCACCACCGTGTTCGCCGTCTACCTGCGGCTGCGCATCCCTCCGCGCGCCTTCCTGGCCGCCACGGCGCTCGGGCTCCTGGCCGCCGGAGTGGTGGCCACCTGCGTGCTGCCGCTCATGGGCTTCATCGCCGTGGTGGCCGTGAAGTCGCGCACGGACCTGCCCATCCCGCTGCTCTTCGTGCCGGGGCTCGCGCTGGCCACCGTGGCGGCGCTGCCGGCCCGGGTCATCGTCTCGCTGGACGGCTCACGGGCGGCGCGCTGGCTGTCGCGCGCCTTCCTCTTCTTCCTCGGCGCCGTCTTCGTCCTGCGCATCAACGCCGCGCTCCTCCACATCCACACCTGGCTCTGGTGACTCCCATGCAGGCTCTCTCGGAACCGCTCTCACCGTTCGTCCCCTGGTCCTCGCAGGACCGCACGCCGCTGCAGGAGGCGGAAGTCCCCGCTCCCGCCGCGGGCAGCCAGCCCCTCCTGGTGGATCTGCTGAGGGACCCTTCCGCCATCACCGCGCGGCTGCTGGACCCCGCGCGGCTCCAGGGCCTGGTGCTCGGCTCGGCGGGCATCATCGCCGGGTGCACCAGCTTCTTCGCCGCGGCGGCCAGCATCGCGCGGGGCAAGGAGGCGTGGTGGGGCTCCGCGGCGCTGACGTCGCTCAACGTGCTGATGTCGCTCGCGGCGTCCCTGGGCCCCATCTACGCCACGGGCATCCTGCTGGCGGCCCGGGTGCCGCTGGCGCGGCTGGTGGCGGCGATGCTGGCGGCGACGGCGACGGGCTCGCTGCTGCTGGCGGGGCTCGCCTCTCCGCTCTACCTGCTGACGCGGCTCAACCCCGAGTGGGCCGGGCCGCTGATGCTCACCTCCTCGTTCCTGCTGGCGGGGGCGGCGGCGGGCGCGCGCATCCACCGGCTGCTGAGCCACATGGCCGAGACGGTGACGTGCCAGGCGCTGGGAGAGGCCACCGCGAAGCTCAGCGCCGAGGACGCCTTCCGCGTGGGCATCCTCGCGCGCATCTCGTGGATGGTGCTGGCCTTCACCCTGGCCCTGGGCTTCTGGGCCTTCAACGCGCTGGGCTGAGGAGGAAGCCATGACGGCGCTCTGGATCCTCGAGGCATATGTCGTCCTGGGAGTCGTATCGGCCGTGGTCGTCCTGGTGCGCGGGGCGGGAGGCACCTTCGGCTCGCGCGTGGGCCAGGCGCTGGGGGGGCTCGTCCTCTGGCCCTTCGTCCTGCCGCTGATGCTGGCACCCGGGACGGCGCCCGGGAGCGAGCGGAAGGAGGGCCGCAGCGAGCGGGCCCGGCGGCTGGATGAGGTGGCCGGCCGGCTGGAGGAGTGCTGGCGCCAGGCGGCGGTGGAGCGCGCGTGGGCGAACGAGCAGGGCCGCGAGCACCAGCTCATGGACCGCTTCATCGCGCGGCTCCGGGCGCAGCAGCGGCGGCTGGAGGAGATGGAGGCCGCCCTGCTCGCCGCGCCCGCGAGCGTGAAGGAGCGGCTGGCGCGGCTGCACGAGCACGCGGTCGCCGAGCTGGACCACAGCATGGGGCTGGTGGAGGACCTGGCCGCCCAGCTCACGCTGCTGCGCTTCTCGGACCTGGGCAACCCGGCCGCCGCGCGCGTGGAGCGCGGGCACATCGAGGAGCTGCTCCTGCGCATCGAGGCGCTGGCGGAGGCCTCGCAGCCCACGGCCGGCGACGGGCTCCCGGCGACAGGGACGGTGGCGCGCGCGTGAGCGCCGGGTGAGTCCCCACGGACCTGCGAGGAGCGATACCGAAGGGTTTTCGGCTCCATCAGCGGGATGCGCAAACCCTGCGGCTTCGACACGTCGGCTCGGTTCTGGGACGCCGTGACTCGGCATGTCGAAAGCGTGGGGCGCACGGCCACCCCCCTCGCGGATCGCGCTGGCCCTCGGGTTGCACCAGGGCTCTCCAGTCACAGTGCGCAGAGCAGGGGAGAAGTCCATGGCAACAATGACTTTCAGGGAAGCGATGGCGGGGTTCTCGGACATCCTCTACGCGCGAGCGATGGAGAACATGGCGGACAGGCGCAACCACCTGCTCAGCGCTCCAGGGGCTCGAGCCAACGCCCACTCCACCATGATGTTCGACGTGGTGCTGGAGAAGGGCGGCATGGCGAGTGTCTCGGTAAGCCGGTATTGCGCGGGCTTCACGCTGCGCTGCTCGGCGTGGGTGACTTCGCAGAATGCAACGCCCGTGGTGTCCGGCCACATCTTCTCCAGCGATGGTGGCGGCACCGAGTTCGCCAACGTCCCCATGGAGCAGCGCGTCCAGTTCGAGCTCAAGACGGGCTTCTGGCGCAGCACGACGTTCACCATCCACCTGCGCACGACGCCGGCCCTGCCCGAGGGCTCCGTGCTCAAGGTGTTCATGGATATCGACTACTAGGGGCGCTAGTCTCGGGGTGCGGCGCTGTACTCGAAGCCTTCGTAGCCGAACGCTCGTTCGATGGCTTTGAGGTCGGCCTCCGTGCCTCCGCACGCCTTCACGCAGTCACGCCAGCGGGCGGAGACGGTGGCCTTCATCGTGTCGATGAGGTGGGTGGCTTCCTCCTTGGACAGGCGGAACCGGCCGCATTCGCTCAAGAGGTTGTGGCGGTTGGCTCGGCGGTACTTCACGCTCCCCACTTCCATGGCCAGGTCTCGCTCGGTGCTGGCCTGGGGCATCGGTGTGAGGTCATAGGCGGGCGAGAGACTCCAGTCCGCGCCTGCCGCGATGAGCGCATGGTTGCGAGGATGGTCATCCGTGTTCGAGATGAGCGCGTTGAACACCATGCGTGAGAACAGCTCCCGCAGGTCCGCATCCGGATTGCCGACCCAGCGCTTCAGCTCGTCCGCCAGGAGAACGTACGACCATCTGGAGCGCTCCTGCGCATTCTCGTCCGCACGGAGGACCGTCAGCGCGCTGACCATGCGGTGCCGCAGGTAGCCTCCCTCGACGCGTTGCCGGTCGAATCGGCGTACCAGGAGAACGTGCCGGCCCGCGACGGAGGTGACCTTGCCGAAGGCCGCTCGAAGTCCGCACTCGCTGGCGAGCCTCAACATGCCACCTTCGACCGCCGCGTTGTTCCAGCGGTCATTGCGAGCCGGGAACTTGGCGACCCACAAACCTTCGTCATCCTCGACGACATTCTTGGGTCGGGCACCGCCCATGGAGCTGCCTGGATGCACCAGCTCGTCGACCTGGACCTCCGAGGGGGCGATGCCCAGCTCGATTCGCTCGGCTTCCTCGAGCAGGAGGTTCAGCCGGAGCACCTTGTTGAATTGATGAATGGGAGCGGGCGGCGTGGGGCTCGTGCCAAAGGACAGCGCACCCGCACGGTCCTCGGGTGAGTGGAGGAGGAAGTCGATCTCGCTCAGGTCCGTACGTCCCAGCTGGCGTTGGATGACCGTGCGGCCCCATGCGTCGGGTGAGGAGTCTCGCAGGGCGCCGAAGATGCCACCGAGCCTGGCCGTCTCGAAGGTGCCTGAACGCAAGGCGAGTTCGAACTTCTCCAGCTCGACCGCACGCGGATTGTTCAGGTAGCTCTTTCCGTAGACGAAGCGCCCGATGTCACCCTGCTGAAGGAAGCGCCCACAGGTGACGACTTCCATGGAGTCTGGAAGCTGGATGTACACGTAGCAACTGGGAGCATCAGAAGTCGGCATCGAGGCCTCCCGTGGAGTGCACCCGCTTCGGCTGGCGGGCGGACTCGAGCGTTTTTCCCTCCTCATCCCGATCGGGAGAGCCGAGGTCCTCGAATTCGCGCTCGAGGCCCAGGGCCCACAAGACCGTGAAGTAGGCGCTGATGGCTGTGGTGGGGCTTCCCTGCTCAACGCGTTTGAGGGTTCCGATGGCCAGACCCGTCTTCTTGGCGAGGTCTGCTTGCTTCAAACCCCGTCGAACGCGCCCACGCGCGATGTTCGTACCCAGGCGGTTCACCGCACGGAGCACTGCGAGAGGCGTCGTCTCATCGGTCAGATTCTGTCGGGGCATCGCTCAATCTATTGGCTATAAGTCGTCGTAAGCACCAATCTATTAACCCGCATCCCGGTGGGCAATAATCTACTGACTCTTAAGGTTCCTAAGGGCCAATAGATTGAAATCCACCTGGAATGACACGGCTGCATGAGAGGCAGGCAAGCCTGCGCCAGGAGGGTGCCAGGCCCGCATGAGCAAACCGTGAGGAACAGATGAGGCGGCCTGGAGGCTTCTCCGGGCCGTCGGTGCGACCTTCTCCCGCGTACCGGTCACCGCTGACCGGAAGCCCGGAGGAACCATGTCGCACACTTCCCTTCACACCCCGAAACAGCTCAGTCCCCTCCTTTATATGGCGCTGCTCGCCCTGCTGATGGGGACGGGCTGTGCGACGGCCCGAAGGCCGCTCGCCGCGGAGCTGCCGCCGATGGCGTTCGCGGCCGAGGCGAGGGCGCCCGAGCAGCCTCCCATCCTTACGGAGAACCACTTCTCGAGGGACCGCGCCGGCAGCATCTCGGAGGAGGGGCTGCGAGAGGTGCTCGCGGCGCCGGTGTTCCTGGAGGAGCAGGCGCGCGTGGGCATCGTCCCGGTGCAGGGCACGTACGCGCTGGACATGGACGTGCCGCTGACGGCGGTGACGGCGGCGCTGGCGGACGCGCTGGACATGTCGGGCGAGTTCGAGCTGGCCAGCGAGGTGTCCACGGACTTCCCGGTGGACGGAGGCATCTCGGGCCTGAGGGAGCTGGCGGCCCGCTACCGCTGCGACTACCTGCTCATCTACCGCCACCGCTTCGTGGACGCCTCGTACACGAACCCGGTGGCGTGGGGCTACCTCACGGGGGTGGGGGCGCTGTTCCTGCCGGGCCAGACGCTGGAGAGCGCCGGAGTGCTGGAGGCGACGCTGTTCGACGTGAAGACGGGCACGCTGCTCTTCACGGTGAACGAGCGCGTCCTCGCCGAGGAGCGGGTGAACCTCTGGCACAACGACTTGAAGACGCAGTGGATGAAGAAGCAGATGCTGGAGGGCGCGACGAAGAAGCTGTCCGAGCAGGTGGTGGGGAAGATCCGCCGGCTGGTGGCGGCGCGCGAGGCCCTGGCGCGGAAGCCCTCGACGGCGGTGGTATCGTCGCAGCCGGCGCCTGCTCCGGTGGCGCCGCCTCGGGAGGAGCCCTCCGCCCCGCTGATTCCAGTGACTGTCACGACGACGGGCATCTGAGCGCGAGAGGGACGCCATGAAGACGACGACGATGAAGAAGCTGTGGCTGGCGGCGCTCGCGGTGGCGGTGGCGCTCGGTGCGGGGTGCTCTCGGATGTACAGCCCGCCGGCGCATGAGCGGCGAGTGCCCATGTACGAGGTGGAGGGAAAGCCGGAGGAGGAGTTCTCGCGGCTGGCGGTGGTGAACGGCAAGCCGTTCGCGGACATGTACTTCAAGCACTACGGGGTGAACCCCACCATCGACACGGAGGAGGAGAACGTCTCCACCTTCTCGGTGGACGTGGACAGCGCCTCGTACACGCTGGCGCGCTCGTACCTGTCGCGCGGGCACCTCCCGGAGGAGGAGGCCATCCGGGTGGAGGAGTTCATCAACGCGTTCAGGTACGACTACCCGAACCCGGGTGACGCGCCCTTCGGGGTGCAGGTGGAGGCGTTCCCCTCGCCCAACCGGCGCGGCTACCACGTGGTGCACCTGGGCCTCAAAGGGCGCGAGGTGAGCACCTCCGAGCGGCTGCCGACGAACCTGGTCTTCACCATCGACGTGTCGGGCTCGATGGGGATGGAGAACCGGCTGGGGCTGGTGAAGCGCTCGCTGGCGCTGCTGGTGGAGCAGCTGGACGAGCGGGACACGCTCTCCATCGTGGTGTACGGCGACGGCGCGCGCACGGTGCTGGAGCCCACGCGGGCCACGGCGCGCACGCGCATCCTCTCGGCCATCGAGTCGCTGCAGCCGGAGGGCGCCACCAACGTGCAGGCCGGGCTGGAGGTGGCGTACGGCATCGCCGCGAGCCTGGCGCGGGAGGGCACGGTGAGCCGCGTCATCCTGTGCTCGGACGGGGTGGCGAACAGCGGCATCACGGGGGCGGATGACATCTTCGAGTCCATCAAGGAGCACGCGCGCAAGGGCGTGCGGCTCACGACGGTGGGCTTTGGCATGGGCAACTACAACGACGTGCTGATGGAGCGGCTGGCGCAGGTGGGGGACGGGCAGTACGCGTACGTGGACCAGCTGTCGGAGGCGCGGCGGCTCTTCGTGGAGCAGCTTACGGGCACGCTGCAGCTCATCGCGCGGGACGTGAAGGTGCAGCTCGAGTTCGACAAGGCGGTGGTGTCGCGCTACCGGCTGATCGGCTTCGAGAACCGGCTGCTGAGCCGGGAGGACTTCGCCAACGACAAGGTGGACGCGGGGGACATCGGGGCGGGGCACACGGTGACGGCGCTGTACGAGGTGAAGTTCCGGGACGCGGAGGTACTGAAGTCGCCGGCGTTCGCGACGCTGCGCATCCGGTACAAGGATCCGAGCACCACGCTGGAGGCAGGCGAGTCGCGGAAGGTGGAGAAGGCGCTGCCCACGGCGATGGTGCGCCAGAGCCTGGAGGCGGCCTCGGGGCCGACGCAGCTGTCGCTGGTGGTGGGGCTGTTCGCGGAGAAGCTGCGCGGCTCGTACTGGGCGCGCACGGTGACGTACGAGGACCTGCTGAAGCTGTGGGGGCAGCTGCCGGAGCGGGTGCGCACGCGAGAGGAGGTGGGCGAGCTGCGCCACCTCATCCAGCAGGCCCGCTCGTACGACAAGCGCGGGGACAAGTTCGAGAAGACGGCGCCCATGGCGAACATGGACTTCGATCACGTCCCGGTGGTGCGCTGAGCCGCCCCGCGAGTCGAATCAGCGGGGCGGAGGAAGCTGCCAGGCGCGCCTGAGCCAGTAGCCGGGGCGGCGGCGCAGGTGCGCCACGGCCAGCACGACGACGCGCTCGTCTGACACCATGTATGGCAGGGCGAAGGGGAAGCGGGACAACAGGAAGCGATGGATGGGCGGGGTGTGATTCAAGCCGGGCCAGGCAGGGAAGGTGCCGGGGCGCTCCGCAATCACGCGGAGGGCTTTTCGCACCTCTTCGATGAAGTCCTGCCCCAGCTCGGACCCGCGCCGCTCGTACCATTCGGCCGCTGCATCGAGCTCCAGAGAGGCGCTGGGATGGAGTCGAGCAATCAAGGGAGGGCGTTACCGATGACCACCACGCAGCCGTGCGGAGATGCGGTCGAGCACCGCGTCGGCATCCTCGGTCTCGACAGCGCCGGACAGCACGTCTCGAGCACGGCGCTCGAGCTCACGAGCCCACTCCGCTTCGGCGTCCGGATGAGCCTCCTCGTCCTCCAGGCTGACGAGCAGCTTGTGCACGAGGCGGGCGCGTTCCTCGGCTGGGAGCCGCAGTGCGTCCGTGAGAAGGTCATCCGCGCTGGCCATGTCCATGAATCTAGCACACGGTGCGTGCCGACTCAGCCGGGAGGTGGGCCATGAAGGGAGATGTTCGATTGGACCGACTCGGACGGACGGGGCACTCGCTGCCGGTGGTGCGCTAGCCGATGTGGCGCCGGCTCCTGCCCATGCTCGTGGTCATCGGCCTCGGGCTCGCGGTGCTCGCCGCGGGCCTGGGGACGCTGCACGGCATCTTCGTGCGTGAGCGGGAGGAGGGCCGGCGAGCCCTGGAAGACCAACGCCGCGCGCTCGAGCTCTACGCGCGGCGCGCGCTGACGGACGCGCTGCGGCGGGCGATGGAGGAGGCCACGCCGCGGCTCCAGCAGGCCGCGGTGGATCCGCTGGTGCCGGACTCGGACGTGCTCCTCTTCCGCGCCGGGCGCCAGCTCCTGCCACGGACCTCGGCGCCACGGGGAGACGATGCCACCCCCGCCCGCACGGTCCACGAGGTGCTCGAGGCCCAGGGACCCGGCGTGCTCGCCTCGAAGGAGGACCCCGAGGAGCCCTGGGCGGAGCGCCTGCGGCTGATGGACCGCTTCCTGTCGGCGCTGAAGTCCTCCGAGCGCCCGGAGATGGAGCGAGCCCTCCGAGAGTGGCTGGCCCACCGCGCGCGCTTCGTCCTGCCCGTGGCGAAGGACACGGCCGCGGCGGTGTGGCTCCTGGAGCGCTTCCAGGCCACCGGCACGCCGGACCCCATGCTGATGCGCTCGCTCCTGAGGGACGGGGTGCAGGGCGTGAGCGGCTCGCGGGTGGAGGGCCTGCAGCGGGTGCTCCTCGAGCGCCGGGAGGCCTTCGGACGCTCCGACTTCGCGTTCCTCCGCGAGCGCATCGCCCACCTGTCGGAGCTCACGCACGTGGACTACGTGGACTTCAACCAGCGAGCGGAGGCCGAGCCCGGTGCGCGCATCCCCCTGACGCTCCCGCTGACGGAGCCGCAGCTCCGCCCGGAGGGCTGGTACGTCGAGCCCGCGGGGAGGGACGGGGCGCGCGGCGTGAGAGTCGGAGCCACCGCGCTCATCGAGTCCGTGCGAGCGGAGATGCGAGCCCGCGCCCTCCTGGACGAGGACGACCGCCTGCTGCTGTCGCGCACGGACACCCCGGCGCCCCTGTCCACGCTGGCCGTCGCGCTGGAGTCCCCGCGCATGGTGGCGGCCGTCTCGGAGCTGGACTCGGGCTATCGGCTCAAGGCGCTGCTGCTCGGCTTGAGCGGAGCGCTGGCCCTGGCCATCATCGGGCTGGCGGTGCTGGCGCATGAGCGCAAGGCCCGCTTCCTGGCGCTGCGCTCGGAGTTCGTCTCCACCGTCTCGCACGAGCTGCGCACCCCGCTGTCGGCCATCCGGGTCATGGCGGAGACGCTGGAGCGCCGCGTGGGAGGCATGCCGGGGGCGGGCAACTACCCCTCGCGCATCATCGCGGAGGCGGACGCGCTGGGCCGGCTGGTGGAGAACATCCTCACGTACAACCGGCTGGAGAAGGGCCGCTGGGAGTCCCGCCGGGAGCAGGTGCCGCTGGACGCCCTGCTCCAGCGCGTGGTGGAGGATGCCACCGCCCAGAACGCCACCCGCGTGGAGCTGAAGGCCGACGGCCTCACCGGCGCCTCCGTGCCCGGAGACCCGGAGCTGCTGCGCATGCTCTTCTCCAACCTGGTCCACAACGCGTGCCGCTACACGACGCGCACACCCGTGGAGCTGCGAGTGGAGGCGCGCAAGGACGGCGCCACGGTGGTGCGCTTCACCGACAACGGGGTAGGCATCCCCCGGGAGAGCTGGGAGGCCATCTTCGAGGAGTTCCGCCGGCTGCGGCGCGAGGGGCTGCCGGCGCGCGGAGGCAGTGGCCTCGGGCTGGCCATCTGTCGAAGAATCATGACGCTGCACGGCGGCACCGTCCGCGTCGCCGCCTCGAGCCCCGAGGGCACCACGTTCGAACTGACCTTCCCACCCGCATGAACCCACCCGCTGCCGGCGCCCGAGTGCTCGTCGTCGAGGACGATCCGAACCTCCGCCTCACGCTCGTCGACAACCTGGAGGAGGAGGGCTACGCCGTGCAGGCGGCCAGCACCCTGGCCGAGGCCCGCGCGCGGTGGAAGGCCACGGCCTTCGACGTGGTGGTGCTCGACATCATGCTCCCGGACGGAGACGGCTACACGCTCTGCCGCGAGATGCGCCAGGCCGGCACCTCCAGCCGGGTGCTGATGCTCACCGCGCGCACGCTGGAGGACGACGTGGTGCGCGGCTTCGACGTGGGCGCGGACGACTACCTGGCCAAGCCCTACCGCCTGCGAGAGCTGCTGGCGCGCATCCGCGCACTGTCCCGCCGGGGCGCCACGGCCGCGCCACCGGCCGAGGTGCTCGCCTTCGATCGCTTCCGCGTGGACCTGGACTCCCGGCGGCTGCTGGACGCGGGCGGCAAGGCCATGGAGCTGACGCGCACCGAGTTCGACCTGCTCGTCTACCTGCTGCGCAACGCGGGCAAGGCGCTCACGAGGGATCAGATCCTCTCCGCGGTGTGGGGCGAGGACGTCGTCGTGGACGCGCACACCGTGGACAACTTCATCTCCAGCCTGCGCAGGAAGCTGGAGTGGACCGCCGACTCGCGCTTCGAGCTCCGCTCCGTGCGCGGGGTGGGCTACCGGATGGACCTCCACGCCTAGGGTCATCGCGACCCACCGCCTTCACGCGGAGTACGGCGCGTCAGTGTCCGAGAGGGCGGAGTGTTGGCTTCTCATCAAAGAACCGAACCTGCCGGGCATGAGTTCCAGCACTTGCTGCTCGAACGGTCTAGGAGTCAGGGGTGCTCGAAGCGGCCCCCAAGGCGAGCATCCTCCTCGTCGATGATCTCCCAGCCAACCTCCTCGCCCTGGAGGCGCTGCTTGCGCCCTTCGGCCATCGGCTGGTGCAGGCCAGCTCCGGCCAGGAGGCGCTGAGGTGCGCGCTGCTGGAGGACTTCGCCGTCATCCTGATGGACGTGCGGCTGGGGGACATGAGCGGCATCGAGGTGACGGCGATGCTGAGGGATCGCGAGCGCACCCGGCACACGCCCGTGCTGCTGATGACGGCGGCCAGCAGCGATGAGCGCGAGCTGCTCGAGGGCTACGCGCACGGCGCGGTGGACTACCTGCGCAAGCCGCTGGTGCCGGAGGTGCTGCGCGCCAAGGTGGCCGTCTTCGTGGACCTCTACCGCGCGCGCGAGTCCGTGCGGCGCCACGAGGAGCGGCTGCGAGCCCAGGAGCGCGCGGCGCTGGAGAGCGCGCACCGCGAGCGGCTCCACCACCTGCTGATCCAGGCCCCGGCGGCCATCTCCATCCTCCGGGGGAGGGACCTCATCTTCGAGTTCGTCAACCCGCTCTACGAGAAGATCATCGGCCGCTCCATCCCGATGGGCAGGCCGCTGACGGAGGTCATCCCCGAGCTCGAGCAGGATCCGCGGTCGCTGGAGCGGCTGCGGCGCGTGCTGGACACGGGCGAGCTCTACGTGGGCACGGAGATCTCCAGCAGGTGGGATCGCCAGGGCACGGGGCGGATGGAGGAGAGCTTCTTCAACCTCTTCTACCAGCCGGTGAGGGACGAGCACGGCCACATCTCGGGGGTGCTCACCTTCTCGGTGGAGGTGACCGAGCAGGTGCTCGCCCGGCGCAAGGCGGAGAGCCTGGCGGCGGACCTCAACCAGCTCAACGCCGAGCTCGAGCACCGCGTCCGGGAGCGCACCGCGCAGCTCCAGGAGGCCAACCGCGAGCTGGAGTCCTTCAGCTACTCGGTCTCCCACGACCTGCGCGCCCCGCTGCGCCACATCACCGGCTTCGCCCAGCTCCTGGCGCGAAGGGCGGGCTCGAAGCTGGACGAGGCCTCGCGAGGCTACCTGGACACCATCATCTCCGCCGCGCAGCAGGGCGGCACGCTCATCGACGATCTGCTCTCCTTCTCACGCATGAGCCGGGCGGAGCTGCACAAGCGCCCGGTGGACCTGCGAGCGCTCATGGAGGAGGTCCGCCACGAGCTGGAGGCCGACGCGAGCGGGCGTGCCGTCGAGTGGCGCATCGGCGCGCTGCCGCGGGTGGAGGCGGATCCGGCGCTGCTGCGCCAGGTGGTGCGCAACCTGCTGAGCAACGCGCTGAAGTACACTCGGCCCAGGCCTCGGGCCGTCATCGAGGTGGGCGCCCAGCCGGAGGGCGAGGACGTGGAGGTGTGGGTGCGCGACAACGGCGTGGGCTTCGAGATGCAGTACGTGGACAAGCTCTTCGGCGTCTTCCAGCGGCTGCACACCGCCGACGAGTTCGAGGGCACCGGCATCGGATTGGCGAACGTTCGGCGTATCATCTCGAGACACGGGGGCAGGACCTGGGCGGAAGGCCTCCCGGGGCAGGGCGCCACATTCCACTTCTCGCTGCCTCGCGCAGCACCCATGAAGGACGGCCACCGCGGTGAGTGAACTCAAGAGAATCCTCCTGGTGGAGGACAGCGCCAACGACGTGGCTCTCTCGATGGCCGCGCTGGAGGAGATCAACCTGGCCAACGAGGTCGTCGTGGTGCGCGACGGCCAGCAGGCGCTCGACTTCCTGCGACGCCAGGGGACCTACGCGGGGCGCACCGACGGAAACCCGGCCGTGGTGCTGCTGGACCTGAAGCTCCCCAAGGTGGACGGAATCGAGGTGCTCGCGCAGGTGAAGAAGGATCCGGAGCTGAAGACGATCCCCATCGTGATGCTGACCTCCTCGCGAGAGGAGAGGGACCTGGCGCGCAGCTACGGACTGGGCGTGAACGCCTATGTGGTGAAGCCGGTGGCCTTTCCGGACTTCGTCTCGGCGCTGAAGGAGCTGGGGCTGTTCTGGGCCGTGGTCAACCAGCCGCCACCGGGGTCCATCACTCAACCCCCTCGGAGGTAGGGCCATGCAGAGCGCCGCGTCAGAGCTGGAACCGCATGCCTCCGAGCGGCCGCTGCTCCTGCTGCTCTTGGAGGACAGCGAGCTGGACGCCCGGCTCCTGCGCGCGCAGCTGGACGAGGCGGGGCTCACCTTCCACCTGGAGCGCGTGAGCCACCGCGAGGACTTCATGCGGGCGCTCGCGCGGGGGCACTACGATCTCATCCTCTCCGACTACAATGTTCCAGGCTTCGACGGCCTGAGCGCCTTGAACGCGGCGCGCCGGTTCCTGCCGGACACGCCCTTCCTCTTCGTCACCGGCGCGCTGGGAGACGAGCGGGCCATCGAGCTGCTCAAGCGGGGCGCGACGGACTACATCCTCAAGGATCGGCTGGAGCGCCTGGTGCCGAGCATGAGGCGGGCCCTGCGGGAGGTGGAGACGGAGGTGCGGCGTCGGCACACCGAGGAGGCGCTGCGCAGGTCCGAGGAGCGCTACCAGCTGGTGATGCGGGCCACCAGCGACGTCGTCCGGGACTGGGAGCTGGAGACGGACTCGGTGCACTGGAGCGATGCCGTCGAGCAGGTGCTCGGCTGCCCGAGGGCCGCGCTGGGAAGTGACGTGGAGGGGTGGACGCGGCGCATCCACCCGGAGGATCGCGAGCGCGTCGGCGAGGGGCTGCGGAGCACGCTCGCCGCGCGGACGGACCGTTGGCAGGACGAGTACCGTTTCCAGCGGGAGGACGGCAGCTACGTGGTGGTGGCGGACCGGGGCTACATCGTCCGGGACGCGGAGGGCCGGGCCCAGCGCATGGTGGGAGCCATCCAGGACGTCACCGAGGCCCGACGCTCCGAGGAGGAGCGGCAGCGCCTGCTGAGCGAGGCGAAGCGCCGGGTGGAGTTCGAGCAGCAGCTGGTGGGCATCGTGAGCCATGACTTGCGGGGCCCGCTGAACGCCATCCTGGCGGGGGCCTCGATGATGTTGCAGCGCGACAGCATCGAGCCGTGGCAGGCGAAGACGGTGGCGCGCATCCTGTCCTGCGCGGAGCGGTCCAACCGGCTGATCCGGGACCTGCTCGACTTCACGCAGGCGCGGATGGGGGGCGGCATC
Organism: Hyalangium gracile; assembly: GCF_020103725.1. Taxonomy (NCBI): domain Bacteria; kingdom Pseudomonadati; phylum Myxococcota; class Myxococcia; order Myxococcales; family Archangiaceae; genus Hyalangium; species Hyalangium gracile. Next base: position 879,658 of record NZ_JAHXBG010000001.1, read on the forward strand.
CCGGTGAGGCCTGCGCCGGTGGACCTGCACGAGGTTACGCTGCAGGTGGTGGAGGAGGCGCGGGCCGGGCACGTGGAGCGGGACATCCAGGTGAGCCAGAGCGGGGATGGGCGGGGGCAGTGGGACGCGGACCGCATCTCCCAGGTGGTGTCCAACCTGGTGACGAACGCGCTGAAGTACAGCCTGGAGAAGACGCCGGTGCGGGTGGAGACGCGGGGCGAGGGCGAGCGGATGGTGCTGTGCGTGCACAACCAGGGAGAGCCGATCGCGGCGGACCTGCTGCCGCGAATCTTCGAGCCGCTGCGGCGAGGCAAGCGGCGGGCGAGCCGCTCGGACCGGAGCATCGGCCTGGGGCTCTACATCGTGCGGGAGTTGGTGCTGGCGCACGGAGGCACCGTGGACGTGACGTCCACGGAGGCGGAGGGCACCACCTTCACCGTCTCGCTGCCGCGCACGCCCCCGGCTGCCGCGGAGGCCCCCGCGGGCGGCTGACGGGAGCCGCGAGCCACGACTGAGTGGGGCCGAAGAAGTTTTTCACGCTCCCTGTAAGCCCGCGTCCGGTCCACCCCCCTGTCGGTCGCTTTCGGTCCGAACTGGTCTGCTTGTCATACCAGTTGGCCACCAATCGACCGACAGGGCGCCGGGGCTCAGGGCGCAAGGCGCTCCTGGACGAGCTCGGTCTTCTTCGCCGGAGGCGGCTCGGACTCGGGGCGCAGCGCCTTCACGAGCGCCATCATCTGGGCCACCAGGGTGGTGAGCGCCTGACCCTCCTGGGTGCCGGCGCCGGCGCCGATGGAGATGGACTTCAGCTCCTGGGGCTGCGGCAGCTTCTCGGCGATGGTGGGCAGCAGCTCCACGAGCCGCGCCTGGACGTTGGAGGGGCTGAGCTCGTTCAGGACGCGCTGGCGGCGCTCGAGCAGCTCCAGCTCCACGTGGGCCTGCCGGTTGGCGGCCTCGCGCTCGGCATCCAGCACGGCGATGCCGGCGAGGGCATCGCGCTGACGCTGGGCGGCCTCCACCTCGTGCTTGCGCTGGGCCAGCTCGGCCTCCACGGCGAGGCGCGCCTTCTCCAGCTCGGCGAACTGGAGGGAGGACTGCTGGCGCTCGACGGCGAGCTTGCGCGCATCGTCCTCCTCGCGGTGCTGGCGACGCAGCCGCTCGGTCTGCTCTCGGTCGTAGGTCTCGGCCTCCTTCTGGGAGCGCAGCAGGGCCAGCTCACTCTCGGTCTCCAGGCGGGAGCGAGAGCGCTCCTGCTCGACCTGGAGCTCGCGGCGGGAGATGGCCTCCTCTGTCTCCAGCGTGGCGAGGCGGGCCACGCGCTCACGCTCGGCGCGGAAGGGCTTCTGCAGGCTCTCCCAGAGGCGGGCGGAGCTGACGACGGCCTCCTTGATCTGCACGGTGACGATGCGCAGGCCCAGGCCCTTGTCGCTGCCGCCGCCGCCCTCGGCGACCTGGCGGAGGCGGGCGGTGAGCTCCTCGATGATGGGCTGCTTGTCGGAGAGCACGGCGTCGATGCTCATGGTGGCCACCTTGTCCTTGATGGCGGCCTCGGCCTGCTCGCGGAGCTGGACGTTGACCACGCGCATGGGGTCCTCGGCGTCGGTGAAGTCCAGCTTCTTGTAGGCGGTGGCGAAGTCCTCGATGATCCACTGCACGTAGCCCTGGACGAGCAGCCCCTGGAGCTCGCGGCAGATGCAGTGGGCGTTGATGAGGATGGTCTGCATCGCGCCAGGGACGACGAGGAACGAGTCGGTGGCGGGGTTGAAGCGGAAGGAGACGCCCAGGCCGATGTGCAGCGGCTTGTCGTGGCCGCGGCGGGTGTGGACGACGTAGGCGTTGGGCGGGACGACGACGGTGCGCCACCGCCAGAAGCCGGTGATGCGTACATCCACGGCGTTGCCGCCGGGCATCTCGGGGGGAGGGGGGGCACCGCCGCGCCGCCGGGGCGCCGCGTTCTGTTGGGCGATGGCATGGGGTGCGGCCATCTTCCGGGCCTTGAGGTCCACCTCGAGGCGCTGCTGCTGCTCCTGGACCTGATCCAGGTAATCGTTGCGCATGGAGTTCATCGTCTTCCCCGCCCCCAGGGCCCCGGGCTGGCGCCGACCGTCGGCACGCGTGCCCGGAGGCTCGAAAGGCCCCATCTAACCAGAACGACGTCCCCGAGGGATCCACCTCCCCGGCTTCCCACGGGGACACAGGCTTGCGAGACTCTCCCTCGGGAGGGCTCATATGCGCACGTGGGTGCTGGGGATCGCAGGAGCCGCGGCCATCGCCGCGATCGCCGTGCTGGGGCTGAGCCTCTGGAGAGAGCCCTCCCCCGAGGCCTCCGAGAAGGCGCCGCGCCCGAAGGGTGCGCGCGCGACGACGTGGGCGAGGCCTCATGCCGAACCGACACCTCTACCGAGTGGCAGTCTGAGCATTCGCGGCGTCGTGCGAGACGCCCAGGGGCCCGTGGCCGGAGTCCGTGTGTCCGCGACGCGCCCTACGCCTGGAGAGACGCTCTCGGAGCTCCCGTGCCCGACGGGCTCGAGCAGCGACGCGAGCCCAAAGGCGAAGACGCTCCCTTACTGCCTGGACGAGGTGGGCGCCCTGGTGCTGGAGCTCGTTAGCGCGCGCGAGGGCGAGGCGCCCGTGTACGCCGAGACCGTCACGGCGGCGGACGGCGCCTTCGTGCTCGCGGGCCTGCCGGAAGGCGACTTCACGCTCTGGGCGCTCGGCGAGCAGGGGGCGCAGCTTCAGTCCGGCGTGAAGGCGGGGGCCCAGGCGGTGGAGCTGCTGCTGGACGAGGGGAGGATGTGGGAGGGCATCGTCGTGGATCCGGAGGAGCAGCCCGTGGAGGGAGTGGCGTTGACCATCCTGCACAAGTGGCACACCCGCTTCTTCGACACGCGGAGCGGAGAGGATGGGCGCTTCCGCATCGGGCCGCTGCCGAAGGGGGAGTACGCCCTGACCGCCGAGCGCGAGGGCTGGCTGCCGACGTTCCGGTCCCACGGGTTCTCGAAGCCGCTGAAGAGCAAGGTGGTGCTCGTCCGCCCGAGTCGCCTCGCGGGCCGCGTGCTGCGCGATGGGGCCCCCGCGCCGGACGTCGAGGTGTCGGTGAAGGCGGAGCAGTGTGTGACGTTCACGGAACAGAAGCTGCGGACGAGCGCGGAGGGGCGCTTCTCGCTGGAGCGGTTGGGGCCGTGCACCTACGAATTCACGGCGGAGCGGGACGGGCTGTACGCCGTTGACCAGGTCGAGCTGGAGCCGACGGAGCCCTCGCCGGAGCTGGTGCTGAACCTGGGCCAGGCGCTCCACATGGAGGGCACGGTGCGAGACGAGACGGGCCAGCCGGTGGAGGGCGCGACGGTGAGCGTGAGCCCGGACAGGGGATACTTCCGGTTCTGGGAGTTCGTCACGAAGGCGGACGGACGCTACCGGGTGGGGCCGATGGAGCCGGGCACCTACGAGTTCGACATCAAGCGCTCGGGCTACGTCGAAGTGCTGAGCGAGGAGCACGAGCTCGAGCAGGGTGGCAAGCCGGTGGACCTGACGCTCCGGCGGGCTGCCATCGTGTCCGGAGTGGTGGTGGATGAAGAGGGCAGTCCCGTCGCGGACATCCGGCTCCAGCTGGACCGCAGCAGCGAGGACTCGGAAGAATCCTCCCCGCGCGGGGACACGGCTACATCGGATGCGCAGGGCCGCTTCTCCCTGGATGCGCCTGGAGCAGGCGCCTGGGACCTTCGAATCGATGACAAGCGGTTCATCTCGCAGCGCCTGTCCATCCAGGCGCCCGCCTCGGATCTTCGAGTCATTCTGCGGCGGGGGGCCACGGTGGTGGGGACGGTCACCGACGAGCATGCGGTTGCGCAGGCGAGCGTCTCCGTCACGCTGTGGGTGGAGGTAACGGAGCAGGGGGAGGCATCCTCCGTCCGGCACGCAAGGACGGACTCGCAGGGGCGCTTCACCCTCCGAGGACTCCGCCCGGGGCGTTTCATGGTCGAGGCGAAGGCCGATCAGGATGGAATGGAGCGCGCGACCGCGAAGCCCGTCGAGCTCCGGGGCACCGAACAGGCGGCGGTGGCGCTGCGCTTCACGGCGGGGCGGACGCTGTCCGGCATCGTGGTGGACGGCCACGGCGAGCCGGTCGCGGACGCGTTCATTCAGGCCCAGGCTCCGCTCAGGGCCGCCCCCCCCTGGCGGCGGCACGTCATCTCGTGTGGAACGGGGCGGGACATGGGAGTGCACACCGGCCCGGACGGACGCTTCACCCTGAAGCACCTCGTCGAGGGCACCTACGAGCTGAGTGCCTGGAAGGCGGGCTACACCTTCGTGCCCGCGAGGGCGCATGGAGCCACGCGCTCGAGCCGGGACGCCCTGCTCGTCGGCGAGGGGACGACCGAGGTGCGCGTCGTGCTGGAGCGAGATGGACGCATCCGGGGGCGGGTCGTCGGGCCGGACGGCGGGCCGCTGCGCCACTTCACCGTGAATGGGATGTCCTTTTCCGGGCCGACCGGCACCTTCGAGCAGTCCTTCAAGAATTCAGGCGTCGAGCAGCTCGAGCTCGCCGCGCCGAAGCTGGCCACCGTGCTGCGCTCCGTGAAGGTCCAGGAGGGCGTCGACGTGGAGCTGGGGGACGTGAGGCTGGGGCCGGGCCGCCGGGTGACGGGACGTGTGCTGGACGCGGAGACGGGCGCGCCCATCGCGGATGCGGAGGTCCGGTTCATGGACGAGGTTCCAGGTCTGGTGCGGAGCGTCATGGAATCCAGGCCTGTCCGCACGGGTGCGGACGGCACCTTCGAGTTTCCGCGGGTGGACGACCGGCCGCTCACGCTCGAGGCTCAGGGCGAGGGCTACCGCTCGAGTCGAGTGGCCCTGGGCTCGGGGGAAGAGTCGGTGACGGTGCGGCTCGATGCGGGGGCGAGCATCGAGCTCACGATTCGAGACCACGAGGGCAAGCCGGTCCGAGCGAACGTGATGTTCGAGCAGGAGGACGGCTCCGAGCGGCAGGTGATCCAGGTGCTCCAGGGCACGAGAGTGGCCCGGGGAGTGGAGCCAGGCCTCTACCAGGCGCATGTCGTCGCGCGCCGCGGGCGCCACCAGGGCATCTTCCTGCCCCAGCAGGTGCGGATCCCCGAGCGCGGCCAGGTGGTGGTGAGCTTCGTGGAGCGCAGGGAGGGCACGACGCTGGTGCTGCGAGCGGAAGGCGCCACCAGCGCCATCCTGCTCCCGGGGATGGCGCCTCCACCGGTCTCCGAGGAGAGCTTGAGCCGCTGGCGAAGGCGAGGGCTGCACGCGGCGGAGGAGGGGGGCGTGCTGAAGTTCGAGTCCCTCCCGCCGGGGCGTGCCACGGTCCTCCTGCTCGCGGAGCCGGAGGATGCGTCCACCCGGTTCCACCTGGAGGAACTGGAGCTGCCGGCGGAGGGCATGGTGGAGCGGGTGGTGCACCCGCGCTGGCAGCCGCTGCCGGAGAAGTAGACGGCCGGCTCAGCTCTTGCGGAGCACGGCCAGGGCGTCCACGAGGGCGGAGGTGTAGTCGGCGAAGCCATCGGGAGGCTTCATGCCGGCGCGGACGACACAGCCCTTGTTGCCCAGCACGCCGAAGAGGGCGCCGGGGGAGTCGAAGTAGGCGCCGCGGAAGGCGTCCTGGATCATCTGGGCCTGCTGCTCGGGGTTCATCTTGGTCCAGGGCTTGCCCTGGCGGAGCGCCTTGGCGAAGTCGTAGCCATCGCCGAGGGTCTGCGCCCAGAGGGCATTGGGGATGTAGCCCCAGCCGCCGTGCTGGTACTGCCAGACGTGGACGAGCTCGTGGACGATGATGGAGACGTACTGCGAGGGGTAGGCGTAGGCCTTGCCGGGCAGCATGACGGAGTTGGCGGCGGTGTAGGCGCGGCTGCCGTTGATGAGCTCGGTGAAGGAGCCCATCTTCTCGATGCGAACGGGCGTGTAGTTGAGGCCCGAGGCGAACACCTTGCGAGCGGCCAGGAGCTCGGACTCGCTGAGCGAGCGCTTGTTGGGCTGTTTCGCGGTGGCGCTCACGGCGCCGCTGACCACCTGGATCGGGGGGGCCTGCGGAGTGGCTCCCGAGGGTGGAGAGGCTTGAGGTTCGGGTTCGATCTTGGCGCCCATGGCCCAGGCTCCTGAAGGGGACTCAGGCAGAAGCGTACCGCAGGAGGCTGAAAACCCGGGTGCGGGGGCGGGGGCGGAGGTTTCGAGCACTGGACATCTGCCCTCGGCGGGCGGCCAGGCACGGAAGGGAGCGGCGGGAGCCCGGAGCGGCTGCGCGCGGCGTCATGTGTTCCGAATTCGGAATATCCGAACATGGAATTCTGGTAGGAGGGAGGGATGAAGCCGCTTCGACTCATCCTGGAAGTGCATCGGGCCACGCACCGCATCGGGCTGTTCCTGGAGGGGGCGGTGCCCCCGCTGGACGTGTCACAGGGGGAGGCGCACCTGCTGGCGTGGTTGCTGGAGGCGGGAGACTCGCCGATGAGCGCGCTGCACGCGGCCTTCGCGCACAAGCGCTCGACGCTGACGAGCTACGTGGATCGGCTGGAGGCGAAGAAGCTGGTGAGGCGGGAGCTGAGAGCGGAGGACCGGCGCTCGTTCCAGGTGTGCCTGACGGCGGCGGGGAAGGCGCTAGCGGCGCGAGTGCATCGGCACCTGGAGACGCTGGAGGCGGCGGTGCTGGAGCAGGTGGGGGAGCGGGACGTGGAGGGCTTCACGAAGGTGCTCGAGGCACTGATCGAGCAGAGCGAGAGCGAGGCGCCGCGGGCACGACGCAAGGGAGGCACGACATGAGCAGCGGAGAGCTGTCGGACGCGGAGTTCCTGAGGGCGGTGGAGACGGTGAACTACCCGGGGAAGTTCGGGCACCTGAGCCACCTGCGGCTGGCGTGGCTGTGCCTGAGGGCGCACGGCTTCGAGGGAGGGCTGGAGCGGATCCGCGCGATGGTGCTGAACTTCGCGACGACGCTGGGAGCGACGGACAAGTTCCACGAGACGATGACGCGGGCCTGGGCGGAGAGCATGCAGGCGGCGCTGGACGCGACGCCGGACCTCGACACGTTCGAGGGCTTCCTGGCGGCGCACCCGAGGCTGCTGGACGTGCGGCTGTTGGGGCGGCACTACCGGAAGGAGACGTTGGACTCGCCGGCGGCGAAGGCGGGCTGGGTGCCGCCGGATCTGGAGCCGCTGCCGAGCCGGAGGCAGGCGAGCCGCTGAAGGAGGCGGTTGCCTCGAAGCAGGGGCTGTGGTCCATGTGGGGGCCATGACTCGCGCCCTGCTGTTGGTGGTGTCCGTAGCGGTGCTCACGGCCTGTCAGACGACGCGGACGGTGACGCTGGTCGGGATGAGCGACTACCACTCGCACGCGGTGCCCTTCACCTCGGAGGGAGAAGCGGGGCGGGGCGGGGTGGCGAGAGCGCTGGCCTATATCAAGGAGGCGAAGGGGCGCGGGGACACGCTGGTGCTCTCGGGAGGAGACACGCTGAACAAGGGCGTGCCCACGTGGAGTGACGAGTACCAGTGCGTGGAGTGGCCGTGGTTCAACGGCTGGGTGGACGCGATGGCGCTGGGCAACCACGACCTGGACTACGGGGCGGAGGCCTTCGAGCGGTGCCGGGCGGCCATCACCTACCCGGTGCTGAGCGCGAACCTGGTGAAGGAGGACGGGACGCCCTACTTCCAGGAGGAAGGGCGAGCCTGGCTGGTGCGGGAGGTGGGAGGAGTCCGGCTGGGGCTGTTCGCGGTAGCGGGGCCGGACATGGAGAAGCTGGTGAAGCCGGAGCACCTGCCAGCGGGGACGCGCTGGACGGACGGGAGGGAGGCGGCGAGGCGCATCGTGACGGAGCTGCGCGAGCGGGAGCGGGTGGACGCGGTGGTGCTCATCGGCCACCAGTCGCGCGAGGACGACGAGGCGCTGGCGAGAGAGGTACCGGGCATCGACGTCATTCTAGGGACGCACTCGCACTACCGAGGCGAGCTGCGGCTGATTCCCGGGACGCGGACGTACTACGTGTCGCCCTACCAGTACCTGGCATACCTCTCGGAGGTGCGGCTGCACTTCAAGGGAGGGAAGCTCGAGCAGGTGACGGGAGGGCTGGTGAAGCTGGACGCGAGCCGTCCGGAGGATCCGGAGGTAGCGGCGAAGGTGGCGGAGCTGCAGCGGCGCCTGAAGGAGAAGCGGCCGGAGCGCTTCGAGGTGCTCGGGAGGCTGCCGCGAGCCTTACCGGACGAGGGTGTCTCCACGGGAGAGGCGCCGATAGGCCGGTGGGCAACGGAAGTGCTGCGGCACGCCTCGGGAGCGCATGCATTCTTCGCCACCTCCTCGAGCTTCCGGGGAGGGCTGCCCGCGGGAGAGGTGACGGTGGAGGACTTCCACGCGGCCATCCCCTACCGGAACGTGGTGGTGCTGGCGGAGATGACGGGAGCGCAGCTCCTGGAGTGGCTGGCGCTGGTGGAGTCGAGGCGAGGGGCGGACGGCTTCAGCCAGTTCAGCGGGGTGCGGTACACGGTGAAGGACGGCAAGCCGGCGGAGGTGGAGCTGCTGAAGGACCCCGCGCACCCGGAGGCGGGCTACACGCGGCTGGAGCCGGAGGCGACGTATCGAGTGGGGACGATGGACTTCCAGGCCTACAAGGCTCAGGGCTATCGAGAGCTGTTCGCGAAGGCGAGCAACCCGAGGCGCACGGAGCTGGACATCCACACCCTGCTCATCGAGGCGCTGAAGGCGGGAGGAGCCGAGCCCGCCCCTGGGCGCTGACTCACGGCCCGGAGACGCCGTGCTCGCGCATCCACTTGTCGAGGCCCGCCCGGGCGGTGGCGCGCACCTTGTTCTTCAGGAAGGGGGTCCACCCGAGCAGCATTCCCATGGGGCCGAGGGCCTGGCTGGACCAGCGATGGAAGTCGAAGTGGTCGCGGTGGCGGAGGATCTTCCCGTCGCGGAACTCGAACTCGCCGTCGATGCGGTTGAGGACCTTCCGGCCGGTGGCGCTGAAGGTGTAGCGAGCGTCCCAGTGGGCGCGGCCGGTGCGGTCATCGGCCTGGATGCCGCTGAACTCGAGGGTGAGGTCCGTGCCTCGCTCGATGAGCATGCGCCACATGGAGGTGACGCCGGCATGGCGCAGGCCGACGAAGACGGCGTCGGAGAACTCGGCATCCGGGTGGTAGCAGGAGGCCATGGTGTCGGCATCGCGCCGCTGGAAGGCCGAGTAGAAGGTGGTGAGGAGCTGGGCGTTGGGGTGCATGGGGGGCAGGTGTTAGCAGACTCCCGGCGTGGGTGGTGAGGGTGGGAGCTGTAGGGAGTCGAACGGGGGGAGTGCGGTTGTGCTCAGCACGGGAGCGCGGGCATGGCAGAGTGGGGCCATGGCGCGAGACATCGTTATCTGGCCCCACAAGGTACTGACTTCGGCAACGCAGCCTGTCACGGACTTCGGACCGGCCCTGGAGAAGCTGTTGAGCGAGATGCACGAGGCGGTGATTGAGGCCAAGGGCATCGGCATCGCGGCGAACCAGCTGGGAGAGCCCCTCCGGGTGGCGCTGGTGGGCCGCGAGGACGGGACCTTCTTCGAGATCGTCAATCCGCAGGTGCTGGAGCGCTCGGAGGACATCACCCTGGAGGAGGCGTGCCTCTCGGTGCCGGAGGCCTGGGAGAAGACGCCGCGCTTCAAGAAGGTGAAGGTGCGCTACCAGGACAAGACGGGGCAGTGGCACGAGGTGGAGGCGGAGGGGCGGCTGGCGCACGTGTTCCAGCACGAGATCGACCACCTGGACGGACACGTCTTCGTGGAGCTCCTGTCGAGCCTGAAGCGCAGCCTCATCCAGGAGCGGATGAAGAAGCTGCAGAAGGCGCTGAAGCGAAAGAAGGACTGAGCAGCGAGGAAGGCGGGCGCGGCGCTACACTCGAGGCATGAGCGCGGCGCCCCTTCCCGAGCACGTGGCGAGGTTCCGGACGGAGTACCGGAGGACGGAGCCGGGGAAGCGCTACATCGGCTGGGCGCACTTCGCCTTCACGAGCCTGGGCTCGCTGGGGGTGATTGCCTTCGCCGTGAGCCAGCTCTCGGGGGTACGACCGCTCGAGTGGCTGACGGTGCCGGGGAGCTTCCTGCTGGCGAACGTGGCCGAGTACTTCGGGCACCGGGGCCCGATGCACCACCGGACGAAGGGGCTGGGGCTGGTGTACCGGAGGCACACGCAGCAGCACCATCACTTCTTCACCCACGAGGCGATGGCCTACGAGTCCAGCCACGACTTCCGGATGGTGCTCTTCCCGCCGGTGCTGCTGCTCTTCTTCCTGGGAGCCATCGCTACACCCATAGGAGCACTCCTCTTCGCGGTGGGTTCACCGAATATGGGGTGGCTCTTCGTGGCCACGGCGATGGGCTACTTCCTCACCTACGAGTGGCTGCACTTCTGCTACCACCTGCCAGCCGAGCACCCGCTGGCCCGCCTGCCACTGCTGGTGAAGCTGAGGACGCACCACACGGTGCACCACGATTTGGGGCGGATGGGGCGCTACCACTTCAACATCACCTTCCCCATCTGCGACCGGCTCTTCGGGACGCTCTGGTCGCCCGAGGACCAGGCAGGCGCCCAAAAGCGCTGACGGGAGGAAGAGCTCGCGGGGCCTGGGGGGTTCTCACCGACGGAGGCCATGCACACCCTGGCGCCGCTGATCACCTCTTGATCAAGAAGGATTTGACGAGACGGTGACGGGGCGGTAGAGATCCTGTTCCTCCGCGCGGCGTCCTCCGCACAACGGTGTCGAGGTCGTCGGGCGGGGCGGAAATGAAGGGTCAACGAAGTCGGTTGACACAGAACGCGGCAACGAAGTAGAAGCCGCGCCCCTCGACAGGACAGCGAAGCGGAAGCGACGCTGGCCGGAAGAAATCGAGGCCCCAGAAAATTGAATAAGTCACCGGTTGACGGCGGCAGCGGCAAAGAGGTAGAAGCCGCGCCCCTCCGGACGAAAGAAGGGA